>DATGYA010000425.1:0-25210 GCA_035298405.1 Kamptonema sp.
GGGTTGGCTGGGATACGATCCTACGCAGGGTTTGGTGGTTAGCGATCGCCATATTGCCTTAGTTGCCAGTGCTATTCCTCGCTACGCTGCTCCGATTTCGGGAAACTTTAGAGGTGTTGGTGCTACGTCGGATATACAATACACTTTATCGCTGCAAACACTTAACTCTTGATAAAAAAAGTCCAGCAAACTAATAGTTTGCTGGATTTAGTAGGCAGGAAACTTGTAGGAAAGAGACTAGAATATTTGTGAAGCAATAGTCACGCTCTGTTAGGAAAACCAGTTGTTGCGAGCTAAGGAAAATTACATCGATTAAGGTACATCAGAGGATGAAACTGTTTAATAATTTATCCCAAACTTTGTCTGATGTACCCTATTAGCTCCGAGTTCTCACTGCTACTGCTTGGCCCTTAAAATCCCTATCAGATCGCACTTCATACCAACCATTACTTAAACAACGATCTAGGTTCTGTCAATAATATCTTTGGCTTTATCTTTGAGGTCTTCTTTCAAGTGAATTACTGCGGCTTCATCTTGCTTGGCTTGACCTTCTAATTTATCTTTTTGGCTTCCAGTGACCTCGCTAACAGCTTCTTGTATTTTGCCCTCAATATTCTTGGCAATTGCATCAGCTCTATTTTCAATACTCATGGCGGGTCTCCTAAAAACCTTCTAAAAATTTCTAAATACTAGGTTAATAATTTTATAGAAGAGTTTTCATCCCTCTTTAGATAGATTAGTGTCCGTTTCTGACTATTCCAAAGGGGGAAGAGGCAGTTCTACAAGTTTGTTCCTAGATGACAGACCTGACTTGATTGTAATTTGAGACTTTGGCACGTCAAACCTTTTAGCCAATAGTTTGATTAATTCTTCATTAGCCTTACCATCGGTGGGGGGAGATTTCAGAGATATCCTGAAACTGCCGTCAGGTTCAGATTGAATATTTTGTTGTTTGGAATTGGGTTTGACTTTGATTTTCAAGATTGCCATCTGGTGCTACTCGTTGTTCGCCTGGGGTATGTAAGAATATGACACAAAGTAGAAGCTTTTTTCGTCTGTTGAAATGTTGGTATATTAACTTGAACTGCAAGATGAATTGTAACAGAAGTATTTCAGCTATTTTGAGCATTGGGATTAGCGCGATCGCACCCCTGTGCCCAGTAGTAACGCCCCCAGTCGCCGCAGCGTTAGCGTCTGCTGAGGTTAATGCGATCGCGAAAGAGATTACTGTTCGCGTTGATGGGCCAACGGGTCATGGTTCAGGTGTCATTTTTGAAAAAAAAGGTAGCACTTACTATATCGTTACTAATTGGCACGTAGTGAGTAAGACGGGAGATTATCAGGTTTTAACTGCCGATGGCAAGCGCCATCCCGTCTACTACAGCCTGATTAAACGAGTGCCGGGGGCAGACTTGGCTGTAGTACCCTTCAGCAGCGCTGAAAGCTACCGCCTCGCTGTATTGGCGAATTTTGACCAAGCAAGCGAGGGAAAAAAGCTGTATGTGGCTGGATGGCCGCGATCGGGTGGAACTCTGCAACAGCCGATTTTGATTGTCACTGAGGGGCTATTCACTCGCCGTCAAGCTCCCTGGAATGGTTATACTTTGGTTTATAGCAACTTAGTGAGAGGTGGTATGAGCGGCGGCCCGGTGCTGGACGACGGGGGACGGGTGATCGCGATTAATGGGATTATACAATTGGAGGACAAATCAGACAAAATTGTGGCGGCGGGGATTGAAATCGATACTTTTTTGAAGTGGCGGACAACCGTTTCGCTGCCAACAGTCCCACAAGCATCCCCAACAGCGGGAAAACCGCAAACAGGGACTCCTGCGAATAATTCGCCACGTCCCCCTGCTAATGCTGCTTTTGCTCTCGCTAGCGCCCTCAAGGTGTCTGGGGGGGTAGTGAGTTCGGTGGCGGCGGCTGGTTCTCACTTTGTTTCTGGAAATACCGATGGTACGATCTCGGTGTGGGATTTGCCTAGTGGCGAGTTAAAAAATACGCTTCGGGGTCATGGAGACGCAGTAAATGCAGTCGCGATCGCCTCTGATGGCAAGATTTTCGCCAGCGGTAGCGATGACAAAACCATTAAGATTTGGAATTTAGAGACGGGTGAGAACATCCGCACTTTGAGCGGACATTCTGATGCGGTGGTTGCGGTTGCACTCAGTCCCGATGGTTCATTTTTAGCGAGTGGCAGTTGGGATAAAACTGTTAAGATTTGGAATGTGAAAACTGGGGCTTTACTATATACTTTGGTAGGGCACTCAGGGATAGTAAATGCAGTGGCGATCGCGGCAGATGGTAAAACTTTAGCGAGTGGTAGCAAAGACGGTGCTATTAAGTTATGGAATCTGCAAACTGGCGCTCTAATTCGGACTTTGAAAGGTAATTCTTTGTCGGTTTTGTCAGTAGCTTTTAGTCCCGATGTAAAAACTTTAGCTAGTGGGAGTGGTGACGGCACTATTGGGCTTTGGAATTTGGGAACTGGGCAATTAATTCGGCGTTTGAGCGGCCATACGGATGGTGTTTGGTCTGTAGCAATTAGCCGAGATGGGAATACGTTAGTTAGCGGCAGTTGGGATAAGACTGTGAAGCTTTGGGATCTGCGATCTGGGGAATTAAAAGGAACTTTGAGCGGACATTCTGGATATGTTACTTCTATTGCGATTAGCGGGGATGGGCAGATGATTGTTAGTGGGGGTTGGGAGGGACAAATTAAGATTTGGAAAAGGGGAGGATGAGAGTGCATCAGCGTTGCTTGCCGTAAGCAGCGCTCTTTTTCCAAGGGAAGAGGGAACAGGGAACAGGGAAAAGCTTACGACCTAAGAGATTATGAACCAGAGATAAGATTTGGAGTTGCCCTAAGCGCCTTGGCAGTTGCTATAATTAACTGGCCGCCAACTAAAAACTTTGATATCTATCCCCGCTCCTTAACCTAAGTATCAGGATGATGATTCTTATGCTCAGCGATCAAAGCTTCGAGCTGGCGATCTACACTCTTGAGTAACTGTTCTAAAGCTGAAATATCTACAGGCATAGGAGCAAGGCGAGTGCGATCGCGAATTTCATTCACTTTCCGCTGAAGTTGTTCTGCCAGTCGTAACGCATCCCGGCTCAAATTAGACAATTGCTGCTGTTGATAAAACCTTAAAGCTGCCCCCCGCAAAACCTGAAGCGTTGCTTCCTCCCCGTGAGTTCCTGGCATCACCCGCAACCGCAACAGCAAATGACTTTGTTGATAAACCCGTTCAATCTCTACCTGTTTAGGTGCTTCTAGGGGAATTAATGGCAATTGCGTTAACCGCTTCAACTCATTAATCACTCCTTGAAATACCGTCGCATCCAAACCTTCTAGTACCGATTTCAAAACCCCATCTTGACTCCACAAAATCTTACCTTGGGATTGCTGCCGCTCAAAAAACAGCCGACCAATTCCCCCCATCAACACCCTAGCCAACAATTCTGACAATAATTGTGGCGGCGGCAAAGTCGCCAGCACTTCAACGGGACTGGATAAGTGCAAAGCTTGTATATCTAAAACAGCTAGAGTTCCCGATTCTGAAACCTCAGATGCCGCCGGATTGCCGATCTGAGATGAAGATAGCTCATTGATTTGGGTTGAAAGTTCCTGCAACTCTTGAACTGGCAAAATTAGAGTGGTATCCTCTGCCACATTCGAGTCAGCCTTCGCAGGAGTTTTGAGGGTGACACTTTCTTGGGTTTCCTTAGCTATAGTTTCCTGCGGTTGGCTGGTGTGATATAAGTAAGCCGAAAGCATCGAGCGCTGAGCTTCAGAGGAAATCGGCTGTGTCACCACTGAGCAATTCATGTAAGCTAAAATTCGCCGCACGTAATCCAAGGCTAAGTCATCTTGCGGATCGACAATGCCCAGTTTAAAGATGCTACCTTCTAGGGAGAGAGGTAGAACTTGATAGTAGAGGCAGGCTTCAAAAGGCAGAACTGAGTCGATCAGGTGAAATACCTGATCGTTGACCATTTCAGCATCCCAGTCAGTTTTTGTTTTGGATAGCATTGGCCCATTGGTGTCTTGGATAGACGCGATCGCTCGCACCTCTACAGGCAACTCAACCTTATTATGTACGACTAAAAGCTGCAACTCCCTGACTACCAGATGCTCCAAATATTGAGACTACGCTCAACTGCTCTAGTTGAAGTAGGAGTCGTAATTTTTTAGAGAAATTAGGAGTGCTGCTAGTATCTTACACGCTAATGTCTCAATAGTAATAGATATCTGGTGAAAAGCCAGTGAATAGTAGGCAGGATGCCTGCTTAGCTTTGAGTTTTTACCAGAGGTCTATTAGGTATGAGGTTGCAATTATTATCCATTACCTATAATTAATTACCGATTCCGCAGGTTTTGGGCGGCTAAATAAATTTTGCTCCATTCGCTGATGACTTGATTGGTTTTGAGGTTCAGGGAAGAGGCGATCGCGCCGATACTTTTACCGGCTTTCAACTCTTCGATCAATTGCTTTTGCACTGGTGTTAGGCTTTCCCAGAATTGTTGCCACAAGCGGGGTGTTAAACCTAAATTCTGATCGAAGGAAGTTTCTAGCCAATTTGCAACTAATTCGGGGGCACCTTTGACGGCAAAGTTATGAAGGGCGTGGTATGTGACTTTTTCTCGCAGGCGGTAAATCTGCTTGACGGGGAGATTTAAAGCGATCGCGATCGATTCTTGGGAACGCCCTAAAAGGTACAGTCGCAGCCACTCTGCTGCTACTGGATCGACTTCCTTGGCTAAATAAGCTTGAAATTCTTCTTGTACCTTTTTTCTGATGCCTTGTTGTTCTTCCCAAGCTTGATTTTCTCTATATTGTTCTACTGCTTGTTCATCCAATAAGCTAACTGTGTCATCAGCTTCTTGGGGGACAATTTCCTCTGATACCAGTCGCACCCAGTCTCCCACGGGTACTTGAGTTAAGCCGCCTCGCTGGGTTCGCCGCAGGTAGTTGACGAAACGGTAAACTAATAGCGGCTGGTTGCGGATAGGTCGTAAGCAATATTCTTCTAAATTCGCTAGCAATAAGGCGTTACTAAGGCGAGTATCGGTTGTGCATTCAGCAATCCAAGCGATTTGCTGCTGGAGGTAGCGATCGCCTTTTAGCATTTCCTGAATTACTTCTTGTAACACTTCGATCGCACTCCGCTGGCGATCGCGGCTTAATGCTACCCAAGCCTTGATTTTATCCCGCAACACAACTAAACCCCCCAACCGTCCAATCAAGTTGCGGTAAGCTTGTTGTGGTGGCACTCCCAGATACCTCTGTCGCAGAATCCCATACTGGAATTCCATCGCTTGGGTAGCGATCGCCTGTTGAGTTGGATTCATCGTCTCCAACCGTTCTGGCCCCGCTCCCAACAGCCAGCGTACAATACTCGCGATCGCGATTGGGCTCAATTCGGGGTAATCTTGCTGGAGTCGCGCACTCCACTGTTGTCCCAGTTCTGCCGCCAAAGTCATCGGGTGTTGAAAGATTGGTTTCATCCCGATTCTACGTGGTATGCTCAATTTTTAGGTATTTTTTGGCTATAGCGGTTTGTGGGTTAGGTTGCTTTTGAGCGTACCTACACAATTGCTCATCGCGCTCTCAGTGAAACTAGCAAACTAATTACCTCTTGACAAAAGTTACTATCAGTGGTATATGACGACATTTTTATTAGAACTCGGTACAGAAGAATTACCAGCAACATTTGTCAGCGAAGCGATCGCACAGTGGCAGCGACTAATTCCTGCGGCGCTGGCTGAAGAATCCTTGACAAATGATGCGATTAATGTATATGGAACTCCGCGACGTTTAGCGGTTGTAATTAAAGGACTACCAAGCCAGCAAAGCGATCGCGAAGAAGAAATCAAAGGCCCGCCAGCCGCAACAGCATTTAAAGATGGCAAACCCACCAAAGCAGCAGAAGGATTTGCCAAAAAACAAGGCGTAGAAATCGACAGCTTAGAAATTCGCCCCACAGACAAAGGCGACTTTATTTTTATCCTTAAAAAAATCCCCGGTCGCCCTACCGCCGATATTTTGGCAGAACTAATTCCCCAGTGGATTAGTAAACTAGAAGGTAAAAGATTAATGCGTTGGGGAGACGGAGAATTAAAATTTCCGCGACCGATTCGCTCGCTGGTAGCATTATTAGATGATGCGATCCTGCCGATAACACTGGTTAACGGTTCAGAGACAGTAAAGAGCGATCGCATTTCCCAAGGTCATCGAGTTTTACACAACCCCCCTTTATCCCCCCTTACTAAGGGGGGAGATAAGAGAGAAAACGAAGAATTATCCCCCGGCCTTACCAAGGAAAAAGACAAAGAATTATCACCCCCCCTTGGTAAGGGGGGGCAGGGGGGGGTAGAAATTACCCATGCAGATGATTATCTAGAGTTACTGCGTTCCGCCTACATCGAAGTTGACCCCGAACAGCGTCAAAATAAAATCAGAGAACAAGTAGAAGCAGCAGCAAAAAAACAAAATGGCAAAGCAGACATCACCGCAGAATTGTTAGAAGAGGTAACAAACTTAGTCGAATGGCCCACAGCAGTAGTCGGCAAATTTGAAGAAGAATTTTTAATATTGCCACCCGAAGCCATTACCACAATCATTGTCAAAAATCAGCGCTACTTCCCAATTCTGAAAAGCGAAAATTCTAGCGAATTACTGCCTTATTTCATCACAATTTCCAACGGCGATCCAGCCAAATCCGATCTAATTGCTACTGGCAACGGGCGGGTAGTCCGAGCTCGCTTAGCTGACGGTGAATTTTTCTACAAAGCCGACTTAGCTAAACCCCTAGAAAGCTATTTACCGCAATTAGAAAAAGTCACATTTCAAGAAAATTTAGGAACAGTTCGGGATAAAGTCAATCGCTTTAGCAAAATAGCTAACTTAATTGCCGACCAATTGCAAGTGACAGAGGAACAACGGGGCTATATCCAACGCGCAGCCTTACTTTGTAAAGCCGATCTCGTTACCCAAATGGTCTACGAATTCCCAGAATTGCAAGGAATAATGGGGCAGAAATACGCCTTAGCTAGTGGCGAACCAGAGGAAGTCGCAACGGCTATTTTTGAGCATTATTTACCCAGAGGCGCAGGAGATATTTTACCCCAAACCTTGACGGGTCAAGTTGTCGCTTTAGCAGATAAACTTGATACTTTAGTAAGTATCTTTGGCTTGGGGATGATACCAACTGGTTCCTCTGACCCCTTTGCATTGCGGCGATCGGCCAATGCGGTAATTAACATTACTTGGGCGGCACAATTGCCTCTAAATTTACAGGGATTAATCTTAAAAGTTGTAAATGAATTTACCCAAAATAGCCCCATAGCATCGCCAGAGTTGCTGTCACAATTGTATGACTTTTTCGTGCAACGCATCCGCACGCTGTTGCAAGAAGAAAAAGGCATTGATTATGACTTGGTGAATGCTGTTTTGGGAGAAAAAGATCCAGAATATACTGCACGGGCATTGCGGGATTTATTGGATGCGTTAGAAAGAGCGGTCTTCTTGCAAGATATCCGCAATAATGGCACTTTAGATAAGATTTACGAAACTGTTAACCGCTCAACTCGTTTAGCAGGTCAAGGAGATTTCGATAAAACGAAATTGGAACCTGAAGCGATACACCCTGAACTATTCCAAAAGTCATCGGAACGAGATTTTTATGAGGCAATTGTCCAGTTAGTTCCGAAAACTCAGGCAGCTAAACAAAGTAGAAATTATCAGCAATTGGTAGATAGTTTAGCTGAAATTGCCCCAGCAGTTAGCAACTTTTTTGATGGGCCAGAAAGTGTTTTAGTGATGGATGCAAACCCAGAAATTAAGCAAAATCGGTTAAACTTATTGGGTTTATTGCGAAATCATGCACGGGTACTAGCAGATTTTGGTCAAATTGTCAAAGGTCAATAAGTACGTAGTTGGGCTTCAGCCCTCTTGACGATCGCTTTTAGAGGGCTAAAGCCCAACTACGTGCCTGCTTTTAGAGGGCTAAAGCCCAACTACGTACCTCAAATTATCTGCCCGAATGCTTCCCACTGCAACTCATTGGGATAAACTGAAGATTGCTAAACCAGGGACGCTGCCATTTAATCTATGCCCAATGCTTACATTATCGGTCTGGGAAGATCGGGAATTGCCGCTGCGCGACTATTAAAACGGGAAGGTTACTCAGTAACGCTGAGCGATCGCGCCTCTTCCCCAACTTTACAACAGCAGCAGCAACAACTCGCCGCTGAAGGAATTGCAGTTGAGTTATGCCATTCATTTGTAGCCGCAGAACCTCTGGAACTGATAGTAGTCAGTCCTGGCGTTCCTTGGGATTTACCAGCCTTAATCCGCGCTAGAGAGTTAGGAATTGAGACAATTGGAGAATTTGAACTGGCGTGGCGACATCTCCAGTCTAAACCTTGGGTTGGTGTCACTGGTACTAACGGCAAAACTACGACAACAGCGCTAATCGCTGCGATCTTTCAAACAGCGGGTTTTTACGCTCCGGCTTGTGGCAATATCGGTTATGCTGCTTGTGAATTAGTTTTAGGCGAAAAGCCTCCTGATTGGGTAGTAGCTGAAATCAGTAGTTATCAAATTGAATCAGCGCCGTCAATTGCTCCTCAGATTGGCGTTTGGACAACTTTTACACCCGATCATCTCAGCCGCCACAAAACCTTAGAAAATTATTACAATATTAAAGCACATTTGCTGAAGCAATCCGAGTTACAAGTGATTAATGGAGATGACCCTTACTTGCGAGGAAAAGGGGTCAAAAATTGGCCAAAAGCTTGTTGGACAAGTGTTAAAGGTAAGGCAGAATTGTTGGGAGATGCGGCGCGGGGTGCGTATATTGAGGATGGATGGGCGATCGCGCTGGGTGAAAAAATTCTGCCAGTTGATTCTTTGCGGATGGTAGGATCTCATAACCAGCAAAATCTGCTGATGGCAGTAGCGGCAGCACGTTTGGCCGGAATTGAGAAAGACGCGATCGCCCAAGCAATTGCTAATTTCCCCGGAGTCCCCCACCGCCTCGAATACATCCGCAGTTGGGCTGGAATAGACTTCATTAATGATAGCAAAGCTACCAACTATGATGCAGCCGAAGTTGGGTTAGCCTCCGTCGCTGCACCAGCTATTTTAATTGCCGGCGGCGAAGCCAAAGAAGGCGACGATTTAGCTTGGATACAAACTATTCAAGCCAAAGCCGCCGCTGTTTTGCTAATAGGTAATGCCGCAAATACCTTTGCTCGTCGGCTGCAAGAAGTTAACTATAGCAATTGGGAAATTGTCGAAACAATGGAGCGAGCAGTTGCTAGGGCAGCAGAATTAGCCAAAAAATATAGTGCTAAAGTAGTGCTACTGTCGCCAGCTTGTGCTAGCTTCGATCAATATCAAAACTTCGAGCAACGAGGCGATAACTTCCGCCAGTTCTGCTTAGATTTGCCTTAATTCGACAATTTAATCTATTAAGGCCGCTCTCTGGGCGTTTTTTACCTTCCCAAACATTATAAGCTGTTACACATTTAAAATAGATTGTAGGGTGCGTCAGTCCGAAGTGTTTCCCGTTTAAGCGTAAGTGTTCTAGCTGACGCACCCCTACTTGCTTAGTTAGTCGTTTAAATGCGTAACAGCTTAGCGGTTTTCAATAAAATCAATCTTTTATCTTCCTTCTGTTAAAAAAGATATCAAATTTAACAGAAAAAATCTCAAACACGAGTAAAATCGATAAAACATCTCCAGAAAATAAAGTCAAGGGCTACAGGATGCCTTACCCTGCCCCCCAAATAGTTTTTGGAGAGGTCTATTTAATCATAAGTTGAGCCTAATTTTCGGATTCGATTAATCAGGTGTGCATTTGCGATGTTGGTTTTACAAACCCCAAATGCACTTAATAGGTGTGAGGAGCAATAATGTCTAAAATTTTAGGGAAAACTTTCTGGTTTTGCTTAGCTTTGGTTAGCAATGCCTTGGTGGTAGAAAACATAGCCTGCGCCGCAGAGCCAACTACAGCGCCCGCTCAAATTCCTGTAAAATTGTCATCAGAACTGCCAGATGCCACCTCCATGAGTCAGGTGACATCAGTATCTCAGTTGTCTGACGTGCAGCCCACAGATTGGGCATTTCAAGCCCTACAATCCCTCGTAGAACGTTACGGCTGTATAGCGGGATATCCAGATGGTACATTTCGCGGCAACAGAGCATTAACTCGATATGAATTTGCCGCAGGTTTGAATGCTTGCTTAGACCAGATTACGAGGCTAATCGGTGGATCTACAGCTAACTTTGTCACCAAAGAAGACTTAGCGGTATTGCAACGCTTGCAAGAAGAATTTGCCGCTGAATTAGCTAGTTTGCGAGGTAGAGTCGATGTCTTAGAAGCGCGAACAATTGAAATTGAAGCCAATCAGTTTTCTACAACTACTAAACTAAATGGAGAAGTTATCTGGGCTATCTCCGATACCTTCGGAGATGGTGCTGTCGGTGAGGATAATACTAAGACTAACTTCGGTTATCGGGTGCGCTTGAATTTCGATACTAGCTTCACTGGCCAAGATCGTTTGAGAACGCGGTTACAAGCTAGAAATATGGTCAGATACGATCGCACTACTGGAACGCCGATGACTCGCACGAACTTTGACGGCGACGACGGTTCCCAAATCACCCTTGATAAATTGAGTTATCAGTTTCCCTTGGGCAAGAATACTATTGTTGAAATTGGGGCAAAAGGACTTACGGCTGACGATGTAGGCCCAATTATTAATCCCTATTTATCGGGTGGTGGTGACGGTGCTATTTCTCGTTTTGGAGCCTTTAACCCTGCCATTTACAACACTCCCGGAGAAACCGGGATTGCTATTAATCACCGATTAGGTGACAAGCTGAATTTAACTTTAAGTTATCTCGCCAATACTGCGGCCGATCCTACAGCGGGAAATGGGCTTTTTAATGGTAGCTATGGCGCGATCGCTCAGTTAACATATTCCCCAAATCCGCGGATAGATTTAGCCTTGAGTTATGCGCGGAGTTACTCGCGCCGCAATGATGTGAATTTGTCTATCGGTACTGGTAGCAACAATGCTAATGAACCTTTTGGTCAAGAAGCTACTAGGGGAAATCATTACGGTTTTGAGGCAAGTTGGCAACTTTCCCCTCGATTTGCTCTTGCAGGTTGGGTGGGATATGTAGATGCGAAACAGTTGTCTGGTGGGGATGCGAGTGCAGGGATTTGGAACGGCGCGATCGCTATTGCTTTCCCAGATTTATTCAAAGAAGGCAACCTCGGTGGCATCATTGTGGGCATACCGCCAAAGGTGACTCGCAATGACATTAAAGATAACAGAGATGACGCTACTTCTCTGCATATTGAGGCGTTGTATCGTATTCAGGTAAGTGACTTTATCAACGTTACTCCTGGCTTTTATGTGATTACCAATACAGATCACGACAAAGGAAACGGTACAACATGGGTGGGAGTTGTGCGAACGAGTTTTACTTTCTAAATGCTTAAGTAGGGTACGTAGTTGGGCTTTAGCCCCCTTAATTAAACGTAAGGTGGCGCGAGCCCTAAAAAGTGATATTTCTCATAGGTATAGATGGTTGAGGCTTACGCCAACCCTACAAATTAATACGAGGCAAAGCGCAACAACGTACCTAATCCGATCGCAAGTGCCACTTGCATAAGTCCTAGTTTTGTTGGCGAGGGAATTTTTAGAGAATGCTGAATATGAAACGTCTAAAACTTAAATCAATGCTGGTAGTAGCGATCGCGATCGCGTTTTGCTTAGTAACGATTACTAGCTACGCCCAAAATAAAAAAACTTTAACAATGGCAACTTCTCCCGACTACCCGCCTTATGAATATAAAGATACTGCTGTTAGTGGCAATGAAATTATCGGTTTTGATGTAGATATCGCCAAATATATTACTAAAGAATTAGGTTATGAGCTGAAAATAATTGGCATGGATTTTAATGGCTTAATTCCCGCTTTGCAGGCTGGTAGGGCTGATTTAGTGATGGCGGGAATGACTCCCACCCCAGAACGGAAAAAAAACGTTGACTTTTCCGATCTCTACTACGAAGCTCAAAATACAATAGTTGCCAAGAAAGGCAGTAATTTGACCAAACCCGAAGATTTAGCTGGGAAAAAAGTAGGCGTGCAATTGGGAAGCATTCAGCAGGAAGCGGTTAAAAAAATGGCTGGGGTAGAAGCAATACCCCTGAATAGAATTGCTGACATCATTCAAGAACTTAAATCAAATCGGCTGACTGCGGGAGTGATCGAGGATACTGTTGCTAAGGGTTATGCCGAAGCAAACCCCGACTTAGAATTTAATGTAATTCCAAATACTGAAGAAAGCGGTTCTGCGATCGCCTTCCCCAAAGGTTCAAAATTAGTTCCAGAATTTAACCGAGTTCTCCAGCAAATGCAAGCCAATGGTAAACTCAAGGAACTAGCTACTCAGTGGTTTTCCAAAACAATTCCTCAAGCGCCGAGTTCAGAATCTCCGCAGTCACCATCGCCTACAGTACCAGGCCAAGTTCAACAACCAGCCTCACCACAATTCAGTTTAGATTTCGGAAAAATATTGCCGAATTTACCTTTTATTTTAGGTGGAATCTGGGTGACATTAACGTTTACCTTGCTGTCAGCATTTCTCGGATTTCTCTGGGGAATGGTGCTGTCTCTATTTAAGATTTCTAGCATCAAACCGCTATACTGGTTTGCTAACGGTTACACCTCAATTTTTAGAGGAACACCTCTAATTTTGCAGTTGACTTTAGTTTATTTTGCAACGCCGCAGTTGACTGGTTATAATATATCTGCCCTGCAAGCTGGTGTGATTACTTTTTTCCTTAATTCTGGGGCTTATATTTCCGAGACAATCCGCGCTGGAATTCAAGCCGTAGATAAAGGGCAAAAGGAAGCCGCAGAATCCCTGGGTGTTCCCTACAAACTGATGATGGCTGATATTATTTTACCGCAGGCTTTAAAAAATATTTTGCCTGCATTGGTGAATGAAAGCATTGCTTTGTTGAAAGACTCGGCTTTAGTTTCAGTAATTGGTGTAGAAGATTTATTACGCCGTGCTACAATTGTGGGAGCCGAAAAGTATATTTACTTTGAACCGTTAATATTTGTCGGCGTAATTTATTACTTAATGGTGTTGAGTTTAACTTGGGGGGCAAATGTACTCGAACGCAGACTCCAAACTAGCAGTTAAGGTTGACCGCCTCTATAAATCTTTTGGCAATCTCAAGGTTTTGCGCGAGATTAACACTGAGATTAATAAAGGAGAAGTAATTGCCATTATCGGCCCTTCCGGATGTGGCAAGTCTACTTTTTTGCGGTGTTTGAATTTACTAGAAATTCCGACTTCTGGGCAGATATACATTGATGGAGTTGATATTACTGCGCCAACTACGGATATTATGAAAATCCGTCAGAAAGTGGGGATGGTGTTTCAACATTTCCATTTATTCCCACACATGACGGTACTCCAAAATGTGATGTATGCGCCTGTAAAGGTAAAGCAGGTTGCTAAGAATGAGGCGCATCAGAAAGGGTTAGAATTGTTGGAAAAAGTGGGTTTGTCAGATAAGGCGGATGTTTACCCTTCTCGGCTGTCGGGAGGACAAAAACAGCGAGTGGCGATCGCGCGTTGCTTGGCAATGGAACCAGAAATTTTGTTAATGGATGAACCGACTTCTGCACTCGATCCAGAAATGGTTAAAGAAGTGTTAGATGTGATGAAAGCCTTAACACAAACGGGAATTACAATGGCAATTGTAACTCACGAGATGGGATTTGCGCGGGAAGTCGCCCACCGGATCTTATTTCTGGATAGCGGGAAGGTGGCGGAAGATGAACCGCCACGGGAGTTTTTTAGTAACCCGAAGTGCGATCGCGCCAAGCAATTTTTGGAAAAAATGCTTTAATCAAATCTGTTTTGCCAAATTGTCTGAATTCTAGCTTGCTGATCCAGTACGAGATCGCTGTAAACCTGCATGATTTCTTCATGGGTATAGTCAATAATTAGTGCCGCCAATTGACCCGCAGTTTGAGCCTCTAGCATTACTAACTTCAGTTTTACCATTGCTTCTTTACTATTAATTGTCGGTAGTACGGTTGCTTCCATTTCCTGCCTCGGCTATATGCTAGTTAGCTCTACAAATCTCTCTGACTTTTGTATTGAGAGAGATAATTTCGCTAGATTTTATTATACCTAATTCTCGCGACGATATTTTAACTTTGCCGCTGCACAACTGCGATCGCAAGTTCTCATCAATCTCAAGTATCTGCTTGTCCGAGGTTAAAATTTGCTTGAGCAAAATTTCAATTTCTCTATCCAACTTCCGCCTTCCCTCTTCAAAAAAGTCTTGAGAATTCGAGCGAAATAAACCACTATTCACCTGCTGAACTTGACTAGGCGTGAGCGGGTTAGCTAAGACAGCAGGTACAGAAAGCGCTAAAGCTGTAGCAACTCCCACGCTAAGAATTATCTGTTTTTGAATGTTGTTCATAAATATCTGGATACCTTTCTATTTTAGGGCGTTCCTCTTCGTGTGAATCATCAGCTAATCGATCTGCTTCTTCCATTTTCTCTTGCCACTCAGCTAACTGATCGAATAGCTTTTTATTAATCTTAAATTCGACTTGCTCTTTCTCAGACATATCGCCTCCTAATAATATTCAAACTGGAATTTGAAATTTGACACAGACTCTAAGCTGTTCGACATTTAAAATAGTATTGTAGGGTGTGTCAGTACGAAGCATTTCCCGTGTCAGCGTAAGTATTATAGCTGACGCACCCTACGAAGAAAGCTTCAAAAGCGACAAAATTATCCCCACGAAAGCACCCGCCAGCAGAGTAGAAGTAGCAAAGGCAGTAATCCCAAAACCGAGCATCCGTTTCTCCGCCGCTTGATAGTAACCCCAAGCATACAAAATGCGCCCAACCAACCAAAATGCACCTATTCCCGAAGCCCAAATTGGGCTAATAAACTCCGAAAATAGCCACAGTGAGGGCAAAAATAGAACGAGTTGTTCTACAGTATTCTGCTGAACGCGCAACGCTCGCTCAAAGTCAGGATTTCCTGTCATCTGTGGCGGCAAAACTTTATATTTAGCTCTGGCTCTACCGACGTTGATAGTGACAACTAAGTAAACCAGTAAGGCTGAGGCAGTTACTAAACTAGGCAAAGGCGACACGGACATTCTCCAAAGTATATCTCCTTCTATTATAACCATTAGTTTTAGAGTGAGTGCTGCTAGAGAAAATATTTCTTGAGATTAGGAGATTAGTTATTGGGAGCATCCCATTTTTGCAAATATAGCAACCGCTTTCATAGGTTATCGCTCTTGGTACGTAGTTGCACTTCAGCGCTCTTAAAAGGCATTTTAAGAGCGCTGAAGCGCAACTACGTACCTAAGCCTTTACAAAATTGGTGCTCCCTAGTTATTGGAGTAACTCCTCTAGTTTTTGCTTATTCCATAAAGATTGGTACAGCCCTTTTTCCTGTACCAGTTCCGCATGAGTTCCTGTCTGGACAATTTCACCAAACTCCATCACAAAAATTCGGTCAGCAGTGGCGGCCGCTGACATCTGATGGGAGATGAAAATTACTGTTTTGCGCTCAGTTCCAGTTGCTAGGTTCTTTAAGATATCTGTAGCAGTTTGATTGTCAACGCTGGATAAAGCATCATCCAAAATCAATACTGTTGCGTCAATTAACAAAGCTCTGGCTAATGCCATCCGCTGTCTTTGTCCGCCAGATAAGGTGATGCCGCGTTCGCCGACTATAGTTTTGTATTGCTGGGGAAAATTGAGGATTTCAGAATAAATCTGTGCTTGTTTTGCCGCCTTTTCAATTTCTGGCTGTTCTGCTAAAGGATTGCCATAGCGGATGTTATTTTTGATGGTGGTGCTGAAGAGAAAACTTTCTTGAGGAACGTAGGCGATCGCGCCCCGTAAATCTGCTAACTTTAGTTGTGTAATATCCTTGCCATCTAAAAACAATTGGTCAATTTCAATATCCAACAAGCGCGGCAAAGCATTAGCTAAAGTTGATTTGCCAGAGCCGATCGCCCCGACAATAGAGACCGTTTCTCCTGGTTTAATTGTGAAGTTAACATTCTTGAGAGCAGGCGTTTTAGCTTCAGGATAAGTATAGCTCAAATTCTGAGCGGTCAGCCAGCCTTTTACTGGTTTTGGTAGTTCAATTGCATTAACCGTATCCTTAATTTTTGGCTCAACTGTGAGAATTGATTCAATGCGATCGATGCTGACTTCTCCCCGCTGGTAAGCAGTTATGGTAAATCCGAGCAGTGCGGTAGGAAATACTAAACGCTCGACGAACAAAAGCAGAGCAACAAAATCGCCGATACTGATTTCACCATTCGCGATCGCACCAGCACCTAAAGATAGCACCACTAGCAAACTTAAACTCGCCAAACCACCAAGTATAGGAAATAGTAAATTGCGAGTTTTTGCCAATTCCAAATTTGCTTGCAATAGCTGCTTGGTAGAAGTGCGAAAAGCTTGGCGTTCGTTCTCTTCTTGAGCATAAATCTTAATCAAAGAGATACCGCTCATGTCTTCCTGAATCAAATCGCTGATGCTAGAAAGCTCCTCTTGTACAGTTAGCTGTTGAATCCGAAGTTTATCGCTAAATAATTGCACCAACACCAGCATCAAAGGATAGACACTGATAGAAAAAAGAGTTAATTTAACATTAATCCCCAACATTACTGGCAGCGTTAAAGCATAAGCAAAGGCTGTATTCGCCAAGCTCAAAACAGCAAAACCAACCAAACGCCGGATATTTTCTACATCAGAAGTCGCACGGTTAATCAAATCCCCAATTGTATTGCCAGCAAAATAAGAAGGCTCCAAGGTTAAGAGACGATTAAAAATTTTTTGTTTGAGGTCGAATTCTACCTGTCGCCCCACACCAAATAGCAAAGTCCGCGATACCATCCGAATTACCCACATGATCGAGGCAAGTATCAGAATTAGCACCGCATAGTACAAAATTTTATCGAATTTAACCGCAACTTGAAGTTCATCAATTCCATTGCGAATTAGCAGGGGAATGTAAACGCCCAAAGCATTGACTACTAACAGGGTGAAAACGCCCCACGATGCGTTTTTCCAGTGGGGGCGCAAGTAAGCACCCAGTTTTTCCAGTCGTCGAGAATCAGCCATGTATCGAGTTAAGAATTTAGAATTTAGAGTTTAAATCGGGCGTTAGGTGCGGTGTAAAGGAGGAATAAACCATCGGGTGCAGGGATAATTTCAATTCCGCCATATAAAATCCAAAATCGCATTCCGTCTTACCCCTTCCTATATTAACGTGGGATGCTTTCAGCTTGTTTATTTTTCTGTCTTTGGGGAGAGAATGTCCCGATCGATCTTTCTTTCCCGAAAACGCGCGATCGCGCCCGAAACAACAGGGCAGTAGCGTCTACCAGCACAGGATAATAATTATGTCGAGAATAAAAGATGATAGAGTTCGATTTCGCGGCATTTGCTTAGATGGGCCGCTGAAAGGTAAAGAGATTGAAGGAAAACTCAACATTGAACTCGACATAGAATCGATTAGATCCAGCCGCTCATCTTCTGATTCTGGCTTTGGTTCCGTTGTTGTGATACTGTTGTTATTGTTGGGTGTTAATTATCTCGCCGTTCAGGGAACTAATTTTCGGCGCGATCGCCCAAGTCAAGCATCTACAACATCTACTCCTCAAGAATTGCCTCAATATGAGCTGCAATTCACACTTGACGATGCGAAGTAATTTCAACTTTCGATAATTAGTAGCCAGGAGCTTCTGCCAGTACAGAAGTAATTAATATGAGCGAAAAAAAAACTGAAACAGAACTAACCATCTTAAGCAGCCAGACTTTAATTGTATCTTATCTCGGCAAAGAATATGAGATAATGTATAAGCCAAAACCTGGAAAGAAACCTGAAAAAAAATCGGTTTGGAACTCGATTTGGGTTTGGTTCTTGGTGTGTTTAGGCATTAACTTTATTGCCGGAGATCCTATGGGTTTTACAAAAACTAGCTCTCCTCAACTGTCTTGTCATCCCGACAATTTGCCTAACTCTGAGCAGCATAAACCATCTGCTAGCACTGACAGCGGAGAATGTTCGCCTTAAATACTCGGTGCTAACCAACCGCGCAAAAAGTAATATAAAAACGCGAGATATTCATCTATAATTCGCGTGGTAATAAACAGCGCTTCTGCATTAGGGAAAAAATCTCCGCCCCCAATGCGGCGCTGGAATTTGTCTGTTGATTGGAACGAGTAGAAACTTGTAGCTCTAGGGATAACTTTAATGCCTACCTCAGCAAAAGTTAAGCTAGCGCGGCGAATTTCAATAGCAGAAGTAACTAGAATAACCTTGCGCCCAAGACCGTTTGCAGCTAATATTTTTTTGACTTCTTCAGCACTGCTATGCACAGTAAAACCCCTTTCTTCAAGAATAATTCGGTCGTGAGGTACGCCCATACTAACTAACAAACTTCGGATATCTTTAGCTTCGCTAACTTGAACATTTAGCTCCGATCTAGGGCCAGCACTAACAATTACATAAGGTGCTAGCCTTCGTTTGTAAAGAATAGCTGCAAAGGGAATGCGATCGCCTGTAGCGGTCAGTTGAATAGAAACTCGGTTAGGAATATGCGGCTGGGTTGTTCCCTGACCCAGCAAGACAATTGCTCCTCCAGTCTCCCGACAGCAAGCATCGATTTGGATCGCTTGTACCGCTTCTCCTTCGGCTCTCTCTGCTAACCAAAAAGCAATTATGGGGGTACTAGAAAGAATTAAAATTAGTAGAGCTAATAATATTAGTCTCGGTGCAGGATTTTTGATCCCTCCGCCGCTAGTAATGAGTGCTGTTGCACCAACTAAAAGCGTAATGGAAAAACCGAGCGGTTTGAGTATAAAAGACAGAACGCTCAATACAGCAGATCCGATTGTACTATCTGGAGCAAAAAATGATAGCACTGCCAATGTGACGATTAGCAGGATTAGCAATCGCTGCAACAAGACACTTTCCTTACCGCCCGCTTGATCCCAAAGCGTCTTGACTAGGAAAATAATCAGTAGCAAAACTATAATCCGGGAGAGCAGTACAAACATCAGTTAACAACTAACAACTAACAACTACCAACTACCAACTACCAACTAACAACTAACAACTACCAACTAACAACTAACAACTAACAACTAACATTTTATTTGCGTTTGATCTGATTCCGAATCGCCTCCACCACTGTTTCAATCACTTTAACGCGAGCAAAATACTTGTCGTTAGCAGGTATCACTGTCCAGGGTGCGGTAGGTGTGCTCGTGCGCTGAATCATTTGATTGATTGCGACTTCATAGAGAGGCCATTTCTCTCGATTTCGCCAATCTTCCTCAGTAAGCTTGTATTGCTTAAAAGCATTGTCATGTCGTTCATTGAATCGTTTTAATTGCTCTTCTTGGTTGATATGTAGCCAGAATTTAACTAAAACGCAACCAGCGGAGGTTAAATGTTCTTCAAACTCGTTAATTTCTTGATAAGCACGCCGCCACTCTGGTTCAGTAGCAAATGCTTCGACTCTCTCAACCATCACCCTGCCATACCAACTGCGGTCAAAAATAGCAATTTTTCCGGTGTTTGGCAAGCTGCGCCAAAATCTCCAAAGGTAGTGATGAGCTTTTTCTTCATTTGTGGGTGCAGCAAAAGTATTTACTACATAACTCCGAGGGTCTAAATTGTCAGTTAAACGTTTAATTGCTCCTCCTTTGCCAGCGGCATCCCAACCTTCAAATAAGACTAAAACTGACATTTTATGTTCGTGAATGCTCTGTTGCAATTTACCTAGACGTGCTTGTTCTTGGCGGAGTTGGTGTTTGTATTCTTGGGATGCTAGTGCTTGAGATAGATTGACTTGGGTGAGGAAATCTGGTTCTGTTGGTTCGAGGCGGTTTTGAATTGTTACTGCTAGGGGGGGACTTTGAAGGTGGAGGCGATCGAGCGCTTCTGTAATTGTAGCTGCCATTTGGGTTAAGACTTTGACGCGGGCCCAACGTTGACAATTTCCTTCTACTAATGTCCAAGGTGCGGGGCCGGTGCTGGTTTGCACTACCATTTCTTCGGCAAAGCTTTTATATTCGTCGTAATTTTTGGCTTGATGCCAGTCTTCTGGCCGCACGCGCCATGCTTGTAGTTCGTCGTTTTCTAATTTTTTGAGTCGGTGTTTTAGTTCTTTTTTGCTGAGATGTATCCAAAATTTAGCGATCGCAACACCATCATCTACCATCAGCCGCTCGAAAGCATTAATTTGCCGCATTACCATCGGGATTTGAGCATCTGACACGCGATCGAACAGGCGATCTTCTAATACGTGGGTGTACCAACTGTGATAGAAAATACTCATCTGTCCGCGAGCAGGAAGTTTCTGCCAAAACCTCCACAAAAAAGGATAGCTGCGTTCTTCTGGTGTCGCTGGCCAGATTGGATGAACCGCAAACCCGCGCGGGTCAATATATCCGACCATTTTTTTGACCAGGCCACCTTTCCCGGCTGCTGCCCAACCTTCAAGTACGAGAATTACGGGCAATTTTTTTTCCCAGCAGGCTTTTTGGAGCGATCGCAACTGCTTCATCAACACTTCGATCTTAGAATCGTAGGTTTCTTTATCTAGGGATAGCTCTAAATTTAGGTTGTCTAACATCAGCTTATTTTTAAGGATGAGGGAACGCAGGCAAATTTTTGAGTTATGTTCAGCAGGAGGACTCCAAGCTCTCAGGGCCAGACACCTCTCGCTGTTCTACTAGATTAGGCATTAAACCTCAGTCTAACGCCTGTATAAGTTTTAAACTCTAAACTTTAACCAAAAAGTTATGGCGCGATCGCACCCCCGAAGGCCTTGTGTACTTCGTATCCATACCAACCCCCATAATTCCATCACCCAAAAACTTGCAAAAAAAGTAGATGCTGTTATAGTGAGGATAGGGAACTTTTAAATAAGTGCGATTTCTCCTCTCCCCCAAAAGGGTGAGTCAACTGGAGGAAGCGAAAAACCCTTAAGGAAGATGTAGTATAAAACATAGCAAAAGTAAAAACCAAAGACTTCACCGGGGGTGAAAAATTTCTTTACTTAGCTTTTCTGATAGGCTTTACGGTAAAGCAACCGTTACTTAAACAGCAGGTTTGGTAACTGTTTTAAGCGCCATCTACGAAAATTGGGCGAAAATCCAGCCTGATACTGACACACGAATTACAAACAAAACTACCCCAAAAGGGCGCACAAATTTTTATGAGTGCATAATTCGATAAAGCATGAAAACCTCAGTGACATAAAGAGGTTTCGTGACTTTATCAAGCAAATTCTCAAAGACTAATAGCAGCCTTCAATTGAAGAGGTACGCTCTTCTCAGTTAACAGTTAACAGTTAACAGTTAACAGTTAACTGTTAACAATTAGCTTATTTTGCAATACCCAAATAAGAGGAACAGTCCGAATTACCGGATTGCAAGTTTTTTATGACTACTTTGTTGACAATGCGCTCCTATAGGGGCGAAAGTGACTGGCGGGCGATCGCAGATTTAGTAAACGCTTGCCAAACCGCCGAACAATTAGATGAAGAAGCAACCGCTTGCGAACTCAAACTAAAACTCAATGCACCTTATCTCGACAAATCCCGCGACGTGCAACTGTGGGAAGCAAACGGGAAACTGACAGGATTAGCGCTGTTAGATATCCCAGAATCAAAAGGTGAGCTCGACGGTTATCTGTGGTTTTATGTCCATCCTTCAATGCGCGGCGCAGGTTTGGAAAAGGACATGATTCACTGGAGTGAAAAGCGGTTGTGCGAAGTCGGGAAAGAACGTAATTTCCCAGTCAAGTTGCGTACCTACTCCCGCCAGAATAATACTTTGCAAACTCGCCTTTTAGAAAAACAGGGTTTTGCGATCGATCGCTACTTTTTAACAATGGCGCGATCGCTATCAGAAACAATTCCCACGCCTGAATTTCCGGCAGGATTCAAATTATCTCGCCTCGCAGGGGAAAAAGACATTCAACCTTGGGTCGAGATGTTCAACGAGTCCTTTATCGATCACTGGAACCACCACGATTTAACAGTTGAAACTGTACGTCAGTGGATGAATGATTCTAGTTACCAGCCAGAATTAGACTTAGTAGCGATCGCGCCCGATGGTACTTTTGCCGCTTTCTGCGACTGCCAAATCAAATCGGAAGAAAGCGATCGCAGCCTCAGCAAAGAAGCCTGGATCGATTTTATCGGTACGCGGCGCGGTTTCCGGCAAATGGGTTTAGGAAAAGCAATCTTACTGGCAGGTTTACATCAGTTAAAAGCCGCTGGTGCAGATATCGTTAAACTCAGCGTTGATAACGAAAGCTTAACGAATGCGACAAAGCTATACACATCTGTTGGTTTCCGCCCTGTAGAAACCTGGTTATGCTGGGCCAAGCCACTCTAACAAAACTTACGCAACTGGTACTTGCGATCGCACATTAGGTACGTAGTTGGGCTTTAGCCCCCTTAGTACGTAGTTGGGCTTTAGCCCACTAAGAGGGCGGAAGCCCAACTACGTACCTTAATTCCTAATTTTGCATAATTTTTGCATCTTTAACTTGATTGCGTTACCTCCACATAAATATGCTCTAACCGCACCGGATACCGCGCAATCGAGTCAATAGAAATCCTGTCAAATCGCAACACAATTTCCTTCAATTCTAGAGGTTCAGGAACCCAAAATGCCAAGTCGTTACCGTAGCGGCGGGGAGTGAAACCGCATTCTTTGCCACGCGCGATCGCTTTCTCCTCTTCCCGCGTCTTCACAACGATCACCTCTTGGGCTGGAATCACTTTTTGCAACTCTTCCAAACTGCCCTCAGCCACAATTCTACCATTTTTTAGAATCCCAATGCGATCGCAAAGGCGCTCAGCTTCATCTAGCAAATGAGTAGTCAACAAAATCGTAATTCCTTGTGATTTCAAACGCAGAATTAAATCCCAAATTTCATAACGCGCCTCAATATCCAAACCAGTAGTCGGTTCATCCAAAATCAACAACTGAGGCTCATGTACTAAAGCCACAGCAATATTCAACCTTCGCTGCATTCCACCACTGAGAGTTTCTACCGAACTATTTGCCCTATCTGTCAAATTTACTGCTTTCAAACATTGTCGTACCTGATAGCGACGACGCTTACGATCTAAGCCGTAAATTTGAGCAAAAAAATTCAAGTTCTCTTCACAGCTAAGGCTTTTGTAAAGTAAATTTTCTTGAGGAGCAACGCCAATTAAAGATTTAGTAGCTTCTGAAACTGGCAAATTATTAATGGTAATTTCTCCGCTATCTGCCCTCAACAAATTGCAGATAATATTGATAGTAGTAGTTTTCCCAGCGCCGTTAGGCCCCAGCAAGCCGTAAATCTCTCCCGGTAAGATTTTTAGTGTTAAATCTTGAAGAACTAGACGATTACCATAAGACTTAGTTAGCTTGTCAATTTGTAGCACTGCGTATCTACTCCCCAATTTTTAATTATCTACAGATTTGTCGGGTGCGTGAGACTAAAGTTATACCACCACGAGCGAGGGTTTTTGGTTCTGACACACCCTACCAGATGTGCCATATTGTTTGTTGTGTATTTTTTTAATTTTTAATTTTTAATTTTTAATTATTCTATAGTCTTCTTTCTACCCTCAACATCCGCCGATAAGATAGCCATCCTCCCCCCACCATAAAAATAGCAAATCCGAATAAAAACCAAAAGTGCGGTGCAATATCAGCAAAGCCTTTCCCACTCGCCCAAACACCAATTAATGCCTCATTCATGTGATAAATTGGATTGTACTTAGCAAGTTCCAGCAAATTCTTAGGAAATAGGGAAGCAGGTAGAAATGCGCCGCCTAAAATCAATAGAGGGACACCAAAAGCCGCTACCAGCGAGTTGACATCTTCCGTCCGTCGCGCAAATTGCGTACCGAGGACAAATCCCACGCCAACATAAGAGATAATACTTAATAAGATAATAAGACATCCCAAGGGAATAGAACCTTGAAATTTTGCTCCGAAAAATGCTGCGATCGCATATACTAAAAGTGCCTGACCAGTGCCAATGCAACTGTGCGCCAAAAAAATCCCTAAAAAGTAAGACGTACCACTCAGGGGCGAAATAAACAACCGTTTAAGAGTTAGTTGTTCTCGCTCAGCTACCACAGTTGCCACACTTCCCCCCAGACAACTGAAAAACAGCGCCGCCCCTACCAGAGTTGCAGGTGCAGCACTTTCAAAAGCTTTTGCAGTGGTGAGTTTAGCGCGTTCTGCCAGAATAAACCCGTTGAGAAGTAGCACTGAAACCGGAAAAATACTCCAAAAAACTAAGCTGCGGCCACGCCGCCACAATTCAGTTAAAATCCGCTGCGCTACTGCCAGCGTTTCCCTCCAGTATTTGATCATCGTGCCATTAGCTGTTAAGAGGTAAGTCTAATTTTATAGGGCAGGTAATATACCTACCCTACTTTAAACTTTACCAAACTAAGCACAGATTTTCCTAACTGTTAATTTTGAATGCCATTAGGAGTCCCAAATGTCGGATTTACAATATTTCCCGGAGCGGAATTGCCAAATGTAGTCTCACTTCCTCCAGTATTAATCGTAGGAAAACCTATGCTGTCTCTGATAGTGGAGTTATTTGAATTAGTTTGAGTTTGAGTATTACCAGGATTATTCATGTTACCTGGATTAGTTTGAGTATTACCAGGATTATTCATGTTACCTGGGTTAGTCTGAGTATTACCGGGATTGGTAATATTACCTGGGTTAGTCTGAGTATTACCGGGATTGGTAATATTGCCTGGGTTAGTCTGAGTATTAGCAGGATTGGTATTATTGCCTGGATTGGTTCGCGTATTACCTGGGGTAATAGTCCCTGGAAAAGTTTCGGTATTACCGGGATTAGTATTATTCCCTGGATTATTTTGGGTGTTACCAGGATTGATATTATTCCTTGGATTATTGCTACCGTTATTTGCAGGAGCGTTATTTCTCGGAGCAGTCCTAACATTAGTAGAATTGGAACCGCACAAGCTTCTTAAATCCAAAGTTGTGCCATTTGTAGTTTCCATATAACAAACTGGCACGTAAACTGTGGGGTTTGACA
>DATGYA010000426.1:0-1702 GCA_035298405.1 Kamptonema sp.
GTAGTGGCGATTTTCCAGTAACACAATTGCGAGCAGTTTGCCAAAAAATAGAAGGTATCCAGGTATCGGGGAATATTCGTAACCATCAAAAAATCAATGATAGCGTTGCAGAAAGTGAAGATGAACTATCTGAAATTCAACAAGGTCTGAACTTAGAACTTAATGTAAGTACAGAGCGAATAGATTTATTTGGAAAAGAAGAAATTGTTGAGAGTTTTCAACTCTGGGAAAATGAGCGAGTTATTCCAGGTTATAAGCATGAAAGCTTAACATTACCTGTCGCTACAGTTACGCCATTTTCCCATCGGACAGAATTTCTACAAGCTCGGCTTTTAACAGAAGCTAGAATGGCAAATTTTAAATCTGAGGTTGTAAGACTACTTCAGTATATCGACTCAGGAATTATCGACATAGAGATTTTAACACCTCAGAGAAGGCCAATTATTTATGTGCAGCATACACAATCTGGGCTTGCACCACTCAGTACCTTCGGAGATGGAATCCGTCGGTTACTTTTTATAGCTTTGAGGCTTGCGAAAGTAAAAGGAGGTATTCTCCTAATTGACGAACTAGAAGTTTCTATTCATACAGAAGCTCTTCAACGTTCTTTTAATTGGCTGGTTGAGTGGTGTATATTAATGGATGTGCAACTTTTTGCTACTACACATAGTCTGGAAGCTATTGACGCATTACTTGATGCTACTAATGAAGAAACCGATTTAGTAGCCTATCGGCTAGAGCCTAAAGATTCACAAACTAGTACAGTTCGTTTAGATCGAAATTTACTATCTATTCTTCGGGAAGAATTAGGACAGGAGGTTCGCAAATGAGCCTTCGCTATGCGATTATAGGAGTTGAAGGGCCTCACGATCAAGCATTTGTTGGTAAAGTGCTGGAAAAGCTTTTTGAATTTAAACGTTTCAATGGAAAAAAGTCAGAACTCGATACATTTTGGGAAAATTTTATCCCTACATATCCTAAAAATGGCGATTTGTACAAACGTCTTGATATGCCTTCTATCTTATTTAATCAAAATCTTTCCGTAGCGATTTATGCAGGTGGAGGCACTACCTTAGGGCCACATCTCCATGCGGCTATCCAAAACCATTCTAAATATAAAACTGAGATCGCAGCATTTGGTATAGTGGTTGATTCCGATCGAGAACCTCCTAACCGTGTGGCAAAGTTATATTATGATTGCTTCCATGAACAGTTTCCTAATTTTCCCGAACAAGCAGGTAATGTAAATACTGACTCTCCACCTCATACAGGTATTTATGTACTTCCCGATAACATTAATCAGGGTGTCCTAGATACATTGCTATGTAGTTGTGGAGAAATTGCTTATCCTGAATATATGAACAGAGCTTCTACATATATTGCGAGTTTTTCTAATCAGGAAAGGAAAAATCTAGAATGGGCTCCCTTTGACCATGAAAAAGCTCTAATTGCCACAATTGTTAGTGTACTTATGCCGGGACAAACTAACACATCAAGCATTGCGCGTAATAAATGGGTCAGTCCTCAAACTAATGACTACGTTCCCGCTTTCACAAAGTTTGTTGAATTCATTAAGTTACTCTTAGATTTACAACTAAACTAAATTATGCTCAACATTCCTCAACTCATCGCAGAAGAACTCTCCGTCACTCCCTCCCAAGTCAACAACGCACTGGAACTTTTCGCGGAGGGTGCAACTATT
>DATGYA010000427.1:0-14457 GCA_035298405.1 Kamptonema sp.
GTCATTAAATAAATATCTTCCGGCGGTTCTTCCCAAGGATCTTCGAGAATTCCGGCTTCGATCGCCATCCCTAATAAGTTACGATCGAGGCTATAAGGTGAAGACTTTTTCACGGGGGAAGGGATGCCAAATTTTTCGCCGTAAGCGATGGTTTCCTCGCGGCTCATCTTCCATTCCCGCGCTGGTGCTAGAATTTTGATGTTAGGATTGAGTGCGCCGATGGATACGTCAAATCGTACCTGATCGTTGCCTTTACCAGTACAACCGTGCGCGATCGCATCCGCACCATATTTTTCCGCAGCATCTACCAATAGCTTAGCAATTAGCGGACGGGCGAGGGCTGTCGATAGGGGATAGCGATTCTCATAAATCGCGTTAGCTTGAATCGCGGGAAAGGCGCAATCTTTGACAAAATTTTCTGTCGCATCGATGACGAGGGATACCGATGCGCCTGATGCTAAGGCTTTTTTACGGATGGGTTCTAATTCGTCTCCTTGTCCCAAATCCGCCGCCAGAGTAATTACTTCTTCAACACCCCACTCGTTTTTGAGGTAAGGAATGCAGACGGAGGTATCGACTCCGCCAGAATATGCTAGTACAACTTTGGTAGCACGACCCATTGGTATTTATGTCCTGAAAATAACAGACCTTTTATTATGTACCTAATTTCAGACACATCTTGTTAGCGATCGCACAGATTTATGCTTGTTGCCAATATTTGCTTGTTCGCGGTGACTGCGGATAGGATACTGGAGATGTATGTCGCGATGGGAGAGAGCCGTGTTTTTCAGTGTAGTGATTCCGACGTATAATCGTAAACCGATTTTGCAGAAGTGTCTTTTAGCCTTGGAATGCCAGAATTTCGGGGATATTGTCAGCGGCTATGAGGCGATCGTAGTCGATGATGGTTCTACTGATGGTACGCTGGAATGGTTGGCGGCGAGTGCAGACAAGTTACCTCACGTGCGATCGCTTTCCCAAAGTCATCAAGGCCCAGCAGCCGCTAGGAATTTGGGAGTTGAGCAAGCTCAGGGTGATACAATTATTTTTATTGATAGCGATTTAGTAGTAACCGAGCATTTTCTACAAGCTCATGCAGAGGCTTTAATAGAAGGTTATAAGGAAGGCGATGCCTGCGGCTGGCTACGCCTACGCGCTTTTACTTACGGTAGTGTCATTAATACCTGTAATTTTGACAATCCCACTGCCGAACCTTACAAGATTACAGATTTTTCAGCCGCTTACTTTGCGACGGGAAATGTCGCGATCGCGCGTCACTGGCTAATAGAAGCCGGATTGTTTGATACCCGATTTCAACTTTACGGATGGGAAGATTTAGAATTAGGTGTCCGGCTGAAAAAATTAGGTTTAAAATTGATTAAATGTCCCGCTGCTGTAGGTTATCATTGGCATCCACCTTTTGCCTTAGACCAAATTCCATCGATGATTGATCGCGAAATTCAACGGGGAGGAATGGGAGTTTTATTTTATCAAAAACATCCCACTTGGGAAGTACGGATGATGATACAAATGACATGGTTGCACCGCATACTTTGGGGCATTCTCTCTCTTGGCGGTAGCCTGAATGAGAAGACAATGGCTGGTTTTTTGCAATGGCTAATCGCTCAAGGTAAGTCGCAGTTAGCATTAGAAATTGCCAGAATATTTCTGAATTGGTATAATGTTAAAGCCGTGTATGCCGCCTATACTGAATCCTCAACTGTTAACCATTAAACTGTTACCCAATTAAACGACTAACCGGGAAGGTAGAATGTGTCAGATCCTTAAACCCTGATTAATCAACCCATAATCAAAATCTGACACACCCTACAAGCAGATTAAAATGTGACAGTTGCATAAGTCCTTTAAATATCGAACAGCTTAAATCCTGTTAATGTTGAGACTGCACAGATAAATTACTGGGGATTCATTAAGAAAAGTCACGCGAACTAGCGCAGTCCGGGATAATTAGCTTATTCTTCGAGAATATATGCGATCGCCAAGACGGTTAGGACTATCTTGATTGCGGAAACCCTTGCTATTATTACCTCATCCTTCTTCCTTCTTCCTTCTTCCTTCTTCCTTCTGCTATATGCGATCGCAGAAGTGGTAGAATCCCCTCAAGTCCCTAACGCCTAGCCTGACGCTAATTACTAGGTAAATACTAAATCAGCGACAGGCAAGCCTCATGGCAAAATTAAAATAATCAGAAAACTCTTGGGCCCAACCTCTGCGGCGGCGGGACTTAAAACTTGACCCGGTAGTGAAGCACCTTTTGGCCATCCGCCAACCTAGCTTTACCAATTACCAGGTAACAATGAAGGAGTGGCGGCGAGTATATGAATTAAAAGGATAGAACCCGATGATCCCCCAAGTCTCGCAACAAGTTTATCAAAGACGGGAAGACACTATGACTTCTAAAGCTGTGCGGAAGCTAACTCCCTCACTCCCAAAAGTGAGGCAAACTGCTAACAAAAGGCACTGGCTAGAGCTGGCTGAGTATGCTTCCCTTGGTGCCTCCGCTCTCGGTTCCCTAGCTGTAGCGCTTTCGGGTCAAGCTTTCTATGGGGTTGCTCCCCTGACTTTGGCGCTTTCGCTCTCTGTGGCTAACCGCTATCGGTTTGAGCAACAAAAAGTAGTTTCCCCAGATCCAGAAATTACTGAAGTGCGACAGGCGTTGGAGAAAATGGAAAAAACAGCGGTGACGATAATTGTCAAAATCCGCCAGCAATTGTCAGCCGATATTGAATCCCTCCGCCAGCAAATTGCAGCCATACCGCGTTCAGAAAATTTTGACTCGATAGATTTTGAGCAACAAATACTTAGTCTGGGTCAGTCAGTGGCTTCTCTGCAAGAAATTGTAGCATCAGCTTTAATTGAAGTTCGGGAGCAAGTGAGTCAAGAAGTGCAAGCTCTATCGATTCCAGAACCGACAGATTTAGAGCCAATCAGGGAAGCTGTCTTGCAACTGCAAAGTGTGACCAAACATTTAACAGAAAATGCTTTGACACAAGAAGATTGGCGGGTATTAAATGCCAGATTTTTGTTAATTCAAGAAGCGATCGCATCTCTTAAAAATGATGTGCAAACGTTCTCCGGCGAACCGAAACCGGATTTGTCGCTAGTGCAGGCAAAAATTGAACACTTAGAGCAAGAACAGCGAGAAATTGTTAAGCCTCACCTCAAGCGCTTAATCTCAGTTGTGAAGCAGTTACAGCAAAATGATTAGAAAATTTGGGGAAGGCGAGAAACTATAAAGCTTCTGAGGCATTACATTTACTTCCAAACCATCCAAAAAAACATTATTTTTGAACGAACCACAAAGGCGCAGAGGACGCAAAGATGGAAAAGAGATTAGATGATATGAGGCTGGTTTAGAAGTAATACCAAATTACATTCACCCAGTTAACTTCCTCAAACTCTTTGCCTTCTCTCCTCTGCGTCCTCTGCGCCTTTGTGGTTCGCCAATCAATTCAACTTGAGCCTCCAACTTGTATACTATATCTATGGGTAATTTATCGCCTAATTCTCCGATACAAACTTTCCTCAACGAATTACATCTCAAATGCCAATCTTTAAAAGACGGCGTGTTAGCTAACTACATTCCCGAATTGGCAAAAGCAAATCCTGACTGTTTTGGCATTGCGGTAGTGACGGCGGACGGTCAAATTTATCAAGCGGGAGACTGCGAACAACTATTCACAATTCAGTCAATTTCCAAAGCTTTTGTGTATGGAATGGTTTTGGAAGATTGCGGCCGCGATTACGTTTTAACGAGAGTGGGGGTTGAACCAACGGGAGACGCTTTTAATTCTATTCAACTAGATGAAGTGTCAAAACGACCTTACAATCCGATGGTAAATGCAGGCGCGATCGCCACTACCAGTTTAATCAAAGGTACAGACCCCACGGAACGCCTCAACCGAATGTTAGATATGTTCCAGCGTTACGTTGGCCGCGATTTATTCGTAGATATGTCCGTTTTTACCTCAGAACGCACCACCGGACATCGTAACCGCGCTATGGCTCATCTCATGCTTAATTTTGGCATGATTGAACCGAATATTGATGATGCCCTAGACCTCTATTTTCAGCAATGTTCAGTCATGGTTAACTGCCGAGATTTAGCAGTCATGGCAGCCACTCTCGCCAACGGCGGTATCAATCCCATCACTCAAGAACGTGCCGTTGAATCTCGCTACGTCAGAGATATTTTAACAATTATGTACAGTTGCGGTATGTATAACTTTGCTGGCGAGTGGGCCTATACAGTTGGACTTCCCGCCAAAAGCGGCGTATCGGGCGGCATTATCGCTGTTGCCCCTCACAAAATGGGTATTGCAGTATTCTCACCACCCCTGGATGCTCACGGTAGCAGTGTGAGAGGACTTAAAGTTTGTGAGGAACTTTCCGAGCGATTTGGGCTGCATTTATTTGATTTACAGCAAGACAATTTTCAATTAAGTTGATACAAATCAGTCCGAGGTAGCTCCTACCAATTCGTCAACTGTGCTACAAAATTAAAGGTCAACGTCTTACTAGAAATCCTATGAGTGCAATTGCCACCATTACTGATAACCCTTTACTAATTGGCAAAGGACTACCTCCCTTCAGCGCCATCAAAGCAGAGCACGTAGTCCCTGCCATGACACAAATACTAGCGGAACTAGATAAAGAACTAAGCGGCTTAGAAACAACAGTCGAGCCAACTTGGAGCGGCTTAGTAGAACCGCTACAGTGCCTAGCAGAGCGTTTAAACTGGAGTTGGGGCATCGTCGGACACTTAACTGGTGTTAAGAATAGCCCAGAATTGCGATCGGCTCACGAAGCGGTACAGCCTCAAGTTATTCAGTTTTGGAATAAATTTAGCCAAAGCAAACCGCTTTATAATGCTTTTAAGGAACTGCGGGCCAGCGGTGAATGGGAGAGTTTAGACTCAGCTCAAAAGAGAATTGTAGAAGCATCTATCCGAGATGCTGACCTTTCTGGTGTCGGCTTGGAAGGTGAGAAGAAAGAGCGCTTTAATTCTATTCAATTGGAATTAGGAGAAATTGGTACTAAGTTTTCTAATCATGTTCTTGACGCGACGAAAGCTTTTAACATCACCCTGACAAGTAAAGATGAAGTTGATGGTTTACCTGCAAGCTTACTTAGTTTAGCTGCTCAAGCAGCTCGTGCTGAAGGTGCAGAAACTGCGACTGCTGAAAATGGCCCTTGGCGTATTACTTTAGATTTTCCGAGTTATGGCCCTTTTATGCAGCACAGTACGCGCCGCGATTTGCGGGAGAAAATGTACAAAGCTTTTATTACCCGTGCTTCTAGCGGTGAGTTGAATAATTGGCCGCTAATTGACAGGATTTTGGAGTTACGAAAGGAGAAAGCTGCTTTGCTGGGATTTAGTAGTTATGCAGAATTAAGCTTAGCTAGTAAAATGGCTCCTAATGTGCAGGCTGTCGAGGCTTTGCTTGAAGAATTGCGCGGCGCAAGTTATGATGCTGCTGTGAAAGATTTGGAGGCGCTGAAAACTTTTGCTGCTGCGAAAGGGGCAGAGGAAGCTAAAGATTTGAAGCACTGGGATATCAGTTTTTGGGCGGAACGTCAGCGGGAAGAAAAGTTTGCTTTTAGTGCTGAGGAGTTGCGACCTTATTTCCCTTTGCCGCAGGTACTCGATGGCTTATTTAGTTTAGTAAATCGGCTGTTTGGGGTGACGGTAACTGCTGCTGATGGTGAAGCGAGTGTATGGCAGGAAGATGTGCGTTATTTCCGAATTGCTGATGATTCGGGAAATGCGATCGCGTATTTCTATTTAGACCCCTACAGCCGCCCCGCGGAAAAGCGGGGTGGGGCTTGGATGGATGAGTGCATTGTCCGCGCTAAAGTTATGGATACAGGAACATCTACCACGCGCTTACCTGTGGCTTATTTGGTCTGTAACCAAACTCCTCCTGTAGATGGCAAACCGAGTTTGATGACGTTTATGGAAGTGGAAACTTTGTTCCATGAATTTGGTCACGGTTTGCAACATATGCTGACAAAAGTAGACTATCCAGGGGCGGCTGGAATCAATAATATTGAATGGGATGCGGTGGAATTGCCTAGTCAATTTATGGAGAATTGGTGTTACGATCGCGCTACTCTTTTCGGCATGGCTAAGCATTATGAAACTGGGGAAATTTTACCGGAACATTACTATCAAAAGTTACTGGCTGCACGTAATTATATGAGCGGTAGTGGAATGTTGCGACAGTTACATTTTAGCTCAGTTGATATTGAATTACACCACCGCTATCAACCGGGAGGTAAGGAAACTGTAACTGATGTTCGCAACCGCATTGCTAAGACTACTACTGTTTTGCCACCATTGCCTGAAGATTCATTTTTGTGCGCTTTTGGACACATTTTTGCTGGCGGTTATGCGGCGGGTTATTACAGTTATAAATGGGCTGAGGTTCTAAGTGCTGATGCTTTTGCAGCTTTTGAGGAGGCTGGCTTGGAAGATGAAAATGCGATCGCTTCTACAGGGAAGCGCTTCCGCGATACTGTTTTGGGATTAGGCGGTAGTTTGCATCCAATGGAAGTTTTTAAGGCTTTCCGAGGACGGGAACCAAGCACTAAACCTTTACTTGTACATAGTGGTTTGGCTGTTGCTTAAAAGTAGAGTGGGCGCTGCTATTTTAAGCTTACACGAATTACGCAACTCGCACATAGTAGGGTGCGTCAGAACCGAAAACCTTCGCGATAAAACTTCGTCTGACGCACCCTACAACTCAATTTGAGTGTAACAGTTGCATAAATCCTGGCTTAATTTGATTGCAGATATTGTTGGTAGCAGCGCCCACGTTACTAAGCAATTTATGCTTTTTTCAAGGACTTGCGCTTGGCTGCTAATAAACCGCTTCCACCTAATATTAAACCTAACATTGTAGTGGGTTCGGGAACTGCTTCTACTGTAACTTCGTAGTTGCCGCTGTGGGAAATTCCGTCGTTGGAAGCTGTTAGCCCAGACTGGGTAGCTTTGAAGCTATATTTATATTCAGTTTTACCCCCGTAGACAACTTTAACAAGTTCGCTTGCCTGTAATGGAACTCCTGGTATTGAAGGAATTCCTAATAAAGCTGCGGCATCATAGTGACCGGCTAAACCAATTTTGATAGTTCCGCCGTCTTGATTGACATAAGAAATATTAGGGTCGCTGAAGCGCTGAAAACCGCCGGCGAGAAGAAAAATATTGAATAGTTGCTGATTGGAAGTGAAACCGTAGTTGGATAGGGCCTGGGTAAACCACTGCGTCGCTAAATTTGCTGAGTTGTAGAGAGGGGCAATTGCTGCTGAAAAAGCTAATGCTTTGGGGATGGAATCTGGGAGCGCACTTGCCTTAGCTATAGCTATTTTGACGCTATCTACAGCCGATTGTCCGAACCAGTCTGTCGCCATTAAGCTGCTTAAGGTAATATCTTGACCGCTAATTTTACCGCTTAAGCTGGTGTATTGGTTATAACCTAAGAAGTTATAAAGGGCGCTAGATACTTGAGAAAAATTTGTTGGGGAAATTGGGGATTGTTCGCTGTTAGAAAATAGCTCTACGTTACCACCTGGGGTATTGCTATCTCCATCTAAGGCAGCTTGCACGTTGCCTGAAGTGTTGGCGACTGTGAATGTATGACCGCTGCCAGAGGAGTAGGTTAAGTAAGGTGCGCTACCGCCAATTGTAGCACCAGTAAGGGATGCAGCCAAAGATGGGGCTGGAGCGATCGCACCCAAACCTGCTAATACCGATGCACTGATGCAAAATTGCTTGACTAACTGTGACATATTTTACCTCTACAAGCTTTTCACAAAACGGTTCCCAGATGGATTTGTTTACTGCCGTGAAGCCTGCTAGATTTGATTCAACTTTGACACAATTGAGCGCAACGTTGCAACGATCTGGCATCCCCTATGTAACTTCAACAGAGTCAATGGGGGGTACTGTGACTTCGAGCGGCAGATTTTTTCTCGATCTTGTTACCCAGTCTAAACTGCACTCAGAGGTAGAATTATAAAGTTACTGTGGAATTTACTTAAGTTTTTTGTAAAGATTTGGATAAGTTCGGTAGGGCTGTCACGTAATCTTACGGTGGCAGGGCTACAGCCAACTGTCACACTTAAATCAGCTTGTAGGGTGCGTTGCAGGTACGTCAGCTAGAACACGCTTTATAAAAATAATCTGGGAAGCGGAAAACGAGCGAGTCTTTAGACCTGAGATATAAGCCGCACGGGCGGTTTTAACCGCCGTGAATCTTTCTTAATTCTTAATGTTCTACTTCCTAAATTAGGCTGGATGCGATTCTATAAGTCTGGTCCTATCCCAAACTGGAGAGTAGGATAATCCGTGTAACCTCTCTCATCACCGCCATAAAAAGTGGAACGGTCATAAGGATTTAAAGGCACAGTCAAGGCAAAGCGTTCGACTAAATCAGGATTCGAGATATACCATCTGCCAAAGGCAATTAGATCGGCATCTCCCGCCGCGATCGCAGCCTCAGCCAACTCGCGATCGTAACCACCCGCTGAAATGATAGTTCCTTGGAAAATAGAACGGAAATATCCGCAGGTTAACTCAGCTTTCTCGCTCGTCGCACTCTCGTTTATTCTAGGTTCCACTAAGTGTAAATAAGCAAGTCCAAAGCGGTTTAAAGCATTAACAACGTAGGTAAACAAAGCTTTAGGATTGGAATCAGCCATACTGTTAAAACTGCCACTTGGGGACAGACGTACTCCCACTCGATCGGCACCCCAAACGCTTGTCACTGCTTCTATTACTTCCAACAGTAAGCGGGCCCGATTCTCGAAGGAGCCACCGTAAGCATCAGTTCTATGGTTAGTGTTGTCTTGAAGAAACTGATCGAGCAAATAGCCATTGGCGCTGTGGATTTCTACCCCATCAAATCCAGCCGCGATCGCATTTTGGGCAGCACTACGGTATAGTTCGATAATGCCAGGAATTTCATCAGTTTCTAAGGCGCGAGGCGTAACGAAGGGTTTAGGCCCAGAAAAAGTAGATGCTTCACCTTCAGGCGCGATCGCACTAGGCGCTACTGGTAAAGCTCCGTCTGGTTGTAAGTCAGGATGCGAAATCCGTCCCACGTGCCATAATTGCAAAAAGATGTGACCGCCGCGATCGTGCACAGCCTCCGTAATTAACCGCCATCCTTCTACTTGCTCTGGTGAGTAAATCCCAGGTGTTTGAGGATAGCCTAAACCTTGAGGAGCAATTTGGGAAGCTTCGGTAATAATTAAGCCCGCTCCCGCTCGCTGGTGATAATAAGTGGCATTCAGCGTACCAGGTACATTTCCCTCTCCAGCTCGGTTGCGAGTTAAGGGAGCCATCACCACTCGGTTAGGTAAGGAGTAGGGCCCAACTTTAACGGGGCTCAGAAGGTTTGTCTCAGTATTAGTCATCAAGCTCATGGTATTTTCCTCTTTGAAACCAGTTCACACCGCAATGAAGTAGTTAAACAACCATTTAACTAGAAGTTTAATTAGTTTGCGCCAAATAGTCAAGTAGTTATTTAACTATTTCATAAATGTCCCAGGCAGCGTAAGATAGAAATAACCACTAACTTAATGTGATTGAATATACTGCTGATGGCGGACAGTTGTGATGACTTCCAAGCGATACCTCTTCCAGTTCCAGCTAAAAGTGACGCTGAGCTACGGGCAAGGGTTTTTGCTGCACTTTCTGACCCGACGCGGTTACGAATTGTTGAGCTTTTGGTAGAGGGGGGGGAAATGAGCGGTTCAGAAATTGCTGCTATTGTCGGGATTAGTTTAGCTTTGTTTTGCCATCACTCTAAGACTCTCGCCCAAGCCGGACTGATCCAAATTCGCAGAGAAGGTCAGACTAAGTACAATTCCCTGAATCGGGAATTGCTAATCTATTGTTTCGCTAGTTTCTTGAAATAATTGCTTAGCTGTCAACCACAAAACTCGAATGTGACCGGGATCACAAAAAGCCAAAAGATTTGTCACTCATAATTGTAGACTTTTGTCACTAACCCAACTGAGGACGATCGCATATCTTGAAGCAGTTGAGTCACTATGGTGAATTGAGAAATGGAGGATACTAGAGTTGTCGAGTTCAACTAAATCCTATGCCAGCTCAAACTGTTGTACCTGACTGCGCGATCGCTGAATTGTTCTATCAAGTCTGCCAATCCGGGAAGCTAACTCGCTCTCACCGTTATGGATTGATGTCTGCACTATTAGAGTGTGCTCTCAGTGAAGAAGACCAAGCCGCGATCGACCGCCTCATTCACGCCACCCGCAGAGGCTGGGTGACAATTCTAGATTAATTGTCCCCATGAAATATAGTTAATTATTTATGATGTTTATTATTTTATTTACTTATCAACTATAGTTAATATCTCGCTTAACTAACGCAGGATTAACTATTTAAGGAAAAATTATCTTTTAATCCTCCCCCTACCCGGTTTCTCCAAACAACCGGGTTTTTTGATGTTCATTTGTTGAGAGATCCAAATCCTATCTAGTTTTGAGAATGAATAGAAAATTTGGTGGATAAAGATCACAAATTTAGATTGATATCAATCACTAACTCAGCTATAAATTATCACTTTATTACAGGGGAAAAATCACATTAATTAACAAAGCGATCGGTAAAGATATGACAAGTGAGTTCAAAAAATTTCTATGATGGCTCAAGCGCTTTTACCTCAATTTACTATTGCTGAGTTAGTTTTTCAGGTGTATCATTCTGGTGTATTGACTATGACTCACCGACAACAACTCCAGACTGCATTCTTAGAAGAGGCTCTGACCGAAGAAGATCAAACTGCTATTAACCGGCTGATCCACGCTGTTCGCCGGGGCTGGCTCAAAGTTGTTGATTAAATTTATCAAGAAAGACGATCTATCCCCACAAATTTCAAGCCAATAATCCAAACTGACACAGCAATCATAAAACTTAATTTCCTCCGCATCGCGAGCGGTGAAAGGCAGACTTCCAGGTTTTTACCTCAAAGTCTGCCTTATTAGTCCATGTATAGGCTTAAAATATATCTCTACCTTTCTGAATCACACGGGGAATGAGCGACCTTTACGTTTCTTGGTCAGAGTACCACTACAAAATTGAGTGCTTAGCTGCAAAAATTTATCAATCTCAATGGGAATTCAATCAAATAGTCTGCTTGGCGAGGGGAGGGTTGCGGGTTGGGGATCTCCTATCACGGATTTACAATCTGCCCCTAGCAATTTTAGCCACCTCTTCTTACAGCGGGCCAGGGGGTCAAGTGCGGGGTACTCTCAAATTTTCCCGCGACTTAACTATGGTAGGCGATAAATTGGGCAGTAGCGTGTTATTAGTTGATGACATGGTAGATTCGGGTGTTAGTTTGGAGCAGAGCATCCTTTGGCTAAAAGATCGCTATGGATCGGATATTAAAGAAATCCGCACGGCTGTGCTCTGGTATAAAGCTTGCTCAGTGATGAAACCTGATTACTATGTGGATTATTTAGTAGATAATCCTTGGATTCATCAGCCTTTTGAACGTTATGAAAAGATGAGTCCGGGTGATTTAGTGGCGATAGTGGGATAGCGATCGCACTTTTGGCATTAGATGAGGTGGCGAATCGGTGCGATCGCACTACTTTTACCTAAGAGCGATAGAACGATGCCTACGGTGAACTCCGCGATCGTGCTTTTTTACACAATATTTATACTTTTCTAAAGTATATTTACGTAGGCTTTTCTAAAATAAGGAAAAATCGATACTAGATGCCCTTAAACCCCCTGATTTTACTGGGTTTCAGCAATCGCCAAAAAGAATTTTGCAAAAAGACTTGACAAAACCTAGATAGGTTCGGCTATAGTTAGTCTCGTGTGAGGAGCGAACCAGTAAGAGCACCGAGACGAAACACGGCCAGTCGTCGGTGCTCTTTCTGTTTGAGAATTTATAACTGAAGCAATAAACAAGAAGTTATTCCCAGCAATGATTCAGACTAGGTTAGGGAAGCACAAACTCTTCAATTGCCGCTGCCACCCCGTCTTCTTCCACACTAGGCGCTACCCATTTCGCCGCGCCCTTGACTCGATCTGGGGCATTGCCCATCGCCACGCCAATGCCGGCATAAGAAATCATCTCCAAGTCATTAAAGTTATCGCCGATCGCCATTACATTAGCTGGTTGTAGCCCTAAAACGTCTTCAGCTATGTAGCGCAAAGCCGCCCCCTTGTTAACTGAGGGGTTAGCAGCCTCAAAAAAAGTAGCAACGGATGTTGTTAAGTAGAGTTCGGCTGGGGTGTAGCGTTGGCGCAAATTGCTTAGGAGATTTGCGATCGCCTCTGTGTTGTCGCATAAAGCCAAGATTTTCGTCGGTTCGGTATCCAGAGTAGTTCGCAAATCGCCGACGGCTATGGGTTGAATTCCCGATCGCTGTGCGTAAATTTGAGTGGCAGTGGTGATTTCTCGGACGTAGAGCGTATCGTTGATGTAGAAGTGGACAGAAAGCAGCGATCGCAGTTCCGGTTGTTCAAAGTAATCGAGGAGTTCAAGTGCTAATTGTTTGGCAACTGGCAAGTGAAACAGAACTTTTTGGGTAGCGGGATCTTGAATCCACGCCCCTTGATAGCAAATCAGCGGTAAAGTAGAGCCTGTAGCTTGATGGAAACGGACAGCAGAGCGGTACATTCTACCAGTCACCACCACCACTTTAATTCCCTTAGCTTGAGCGGCCATAATTGCCTGCTTAACTGGTTCTCTGATGTCGTTAGACTCACCCGCGATCGTACCGTCAACATCTAGCGCTAGAAGCTGAATGTCAGCAGCACTTACAGGAGTCGATTGCGCCGCACGGTTGGGGAATGCTAAATTCTGCATGGTTTGTTTTTTGGTATTTCAGTCGCTAATAGAGATTTTAAAGAAGCGACTGCCCAACCCTAGATAAATTTTACAAAAAAAACGCGATCGCACTCAAATATCTCTTGAATATGTCTTTTAGCTTTTCCAGCCACTTAAAAATTATAGAAAAAATCTACCGCTTCTGCCTTAAGTAGGTTGGGTTAGCCACGAAACCCAACCTATAAACTGAATCAGAATTTACGCACTAAAACCTGAAAGTCCAGCGCCCCGCTATATCACCCTTCAAAAAGGAGACTTGAATGAATATACTCTCTCTTTTTTCAAGACATTAGGGGAAATTGCGGCACAACTCTTGGGATTAAATACCAGCACCCGGAGCAGCTTCAGCACCCATCGGTAGCACAACACCACGCAGGAAATCAATTTGTTGCTGAAAATCCATAGACTGGATTTGTCCTAATAAAACTTTGCCTTCTTGAGGAAGTTCATAATTAGGAGGTACAGGAATAATTGTTCCCTCATCCATGCCTTGAGCTAGGAAATACCAAAAAGCCAACTTAGTTTCAGGACTGAGAGAACCATACATACGGCTCAACTGAGTATTACCTTTTGAGGCAATATCGCGCATCACTTGTAATTGTTCTTCGTGAGACAATTCCTTAACTTGCTCGAACAAACCCTGAGCAATTTCAGAACCAGAAGCGCCTGGAGCTGCTGGCGTTATAGACTTCCCAAGTTCAGTGTAAACAAACCATAGCAAGCCTAATTGATCGTCTATACTCAAGCCATTAAGAGCTTCTTTTCCTCGATCGTAAGCGTTGACAGCAGTAAAAGTCATTTAACCCTCCAAAACATTATAAATTATTCAGCTTTCTCTTTTACTCAGAAAACTTTTTTGTTTCTTAACGAAAGTTAACGAATAAATACTAAAGGTTGAATCCTACTTAAGGAAGATATGATCCCCGTTAATAATTAGTGAAAAAAGTAAAGTTTTTTCTAAAATTTATAACTAAAGGTAGAAGTATTATTTGAATACTGTTACCTCAATGTAGGATGCTCTTGAACACTCTTCGGTAATTAACTCCCGGTCTTCTGGCTCTATATATTGGTGAAACTTATAAAATAGTTCACAATTTATACAATAATTCTAGCGCATTCAACCGGAAGTAATTATTTGAGGGCAGTTCTATCAATTAAGATTCCCTTGAACTCTGACCAAAATGAGCTAATAATTCCCCACGCTCAAGCTGCATAACCAGTTGCGTACATTCGAGTGTTTCTAGTTGAATCAATGGCTCAATTATTTGAGCCAATTCTGCATCAACCTCTCCAAATTTTATTTGTAGCATACTCTCCACCATCAGGCGTTTAGTTCGTTGGATACCTTGCTGGATGCCTTGCTGAGTTGCATCTTCTAGCCGTTGTAAATACAAAGGTGACAGTTCCATAATTAACTCCCGATCTTCTTGCGGTATATCTTGGCGTACTTGTAAAATAGTTCGCAAATTATACAATAATTCTAGCGCATTCAACCGGAAAGAGTTATCTGATGGCAGTTCTATCAATTCAGCGATCGCTTGTTTTTGCACAGTTCCCT
>DATGYA010000428.1:0-5196 GCA_035298405.1 Kamptonema sp.
CAGTCTGTAAAAATTCCTGTAAGTTAACATTAATTATTTGCTCAGCTCCGCTTCTTTGGCGGCGGCGCACTTGTATTCCCCGCAAATCTCCGCCAGGAGTTACGCCTTTTGCTAATTGCAGCATCTCGATTAAGGTAGGAAATTTTACGCCTTGGCCTTCTCTGCTGGGATTAACTTTGTAGGAACCAGGGCGGCTGACTTCTCCGGCGATGCCGATGTTGAGGGGCCGAGGGATAATCAGAGTTAAAGTGACAATGGGGGCGGTAATGTAGGGATCGTAGAGTTTGGCGATCGCATCGGCGGCTTGTTGCTGAGTCAATCCTTGTACGGAAACGCTGCGAATTAGAGGTAAGTTGAGAGTGCCATCGACAAGTATCTGGTATTCTTTACTAAATTCAGGAACACCGAAGATGTCTAAACTGATGCGATCGCCCGCACCCAGAGTGTAGGCCGCTTCCTGTGACATCGAACCCAAACTGTTACTAGGTATTCCCAAAGTTCCCGGAGGCGGAGGGGGAGGTAAAGGTGCTGTCCGCCTTGGATTTTGCTGTTGTCCTCTGATTGTCGGCAACTGAGCTAAACTGGGTAAGACGCTACTCATCGTCAGCAGCATGGATAGACTCAGACTTTTAACTGCTTGATTTGTAGTTTGTGGCGAATTAAGCCTACTGAAAAAGCGATAATTTTTTATCATATTTATTCCCTGACGATATTCAGCCAGTTTTCGCCCAATTTAGTTAATTATAGTCAATTTTTTACATCATAAATTATATCTTCAGTTTCCTTTCTGTAAAATACACCTTACGATAGATAATCTAAAAAACATTTAGTTACAATTTTTCGATCTCTTAAAATCATTGTGGGTGGGCATATTGCCACCTCCAAATCTACAGTTTTATTATGGGATAGCTTAGAAATTTCGCTATAATAGACATCTCTATAAAAACCGATCGCAGGCAGGGAATATACTTGCCCCACAAGAGCTATTAGAGATGTCTATAATATCCAATACTCTTTTACAACACGCAATCAATGGGATTAAAGCTTGAGACAGTAATACCTTGGGGCCGTAGCCTAGATGAATACATCGCCATGTTTCACCTAACAGCAAGCGATCGCCACTTAGCAATTCTGGACTGTGCCGGTGGCCCCGCCAGCTTTAATGTTGAAATGACTCGCCAAGGCAACAATGTAATTTCTTGCGATCCAATTTATCAGTTTACCGCCGATGACATTGCCAAGCGCATTCAAGAATGTTATCAAACTGTAGTTAACGGCACTAAAGCAAATCTAAATTGCTACAATTGGACAGATATTGAGTCGCCAGAAAAACTCGGTGAAGTGCGAATGACGGCGATGCAGCAATTTCTAGAAGATTTGCCTGGGGGAATTGAGCAACATCGTTATATAATTGGTGAGCTGCCGTCACTACCTTTCACTAATCGTCAGTTTGACTTAGCACTATGCAGTCATTTCCTGTTTACTTATGCTGACCATTTATCCGCAGAATTTCACCTGGCCTCTATTTTGGAATTATGCCGCGTTGCCCAGGAAGTGCGGATTTTTCCACTATTAAAACTTTCTGGAGAAACAGTGCCTATAATACCACTATTACTACAAGAATTAGAAGCACGAGGCTATACTGCCTTGATTGCAGAAGTCTGCTATGAATTTCAGAAGGGAGGCAATCAAATGCTGCAAATACGGACAGAGCGATCGCGCGGCAAATAGCTACTCTGTCCTGAGTAGATAGTAATTAAAAGATAGTGACTTTATAACAAGGGAGTATCTTCACTACAATTCGCCTCTACTAATCGACGAACTTCCCCTGATTCCAACTTCATTAGTTTTTCTGTAGCACGAACTTGAGTAGGTTGTTCTTCTATTTGCTGGCGCTCTACTAATCCCCAATCCATTACCATATTGGTATATCGTCTAGATGTTGCCCTGTCTATATTGAGAGATGTTGCCACTTCATTTAAGGGCATCCATCCTTGTTGATTGCGGAGCCGATGTAGATAGCGAGTAATAGTGTCGGTATTGACTTTCATGCTGATGTTAATTCCTATTTTACCGCTTCGTTTTCCCAAATCTAGAGTAATAGATTGAGGAGACAATTGCCAACCACTGAGAGTATTTGACCTTCGACGGAAGATAGCATCCGTTACTTGGGCAAGACTTGTCAGGTTACTGTTCCATTATTATACAGCCATAGCAAGCCAACCGTCAGGGTCGAATAGCAGCAGCGGTTGAGGTAGTATTAACTGCCAGCCAATACAAGGCAAAAATGGCTAGAAAGACTTTAATAGCTATATAATCTAAATTAGAGTTGCATAAATCCCAATCCCATAAACTCATGCCTCAAACAATCTGGATCGCAAGACACGGAAACCGCATCGACTTCGTAAACCCCGACTGGTTTCTCACAGCAGAAAAACCCTACGATCCGCATCTTTCAGAGGACGGCCATATTCAAGCAAAACAACTCGCTAAACGCCTCAAAGGTGAAAGCATTACCCATATTTTTGCCTCGCCATTCTTGCGAACAGTCCAAACTGCTAATCATGTTGCCGAAATGCTCGATTTACCCATTAAACTAGAGTGGGGAATTTGCGAATGGCTTAATCCCGACTGGATGCCAGAAATGCCAGAAACTCTCTCGTTTGAAGATTTATGCCAGCGTTTTCCCAGGATTGACTCTTCCTACAAAGGCGCTACTCCTCACTATCCTGAAAGTGGGGAAGAATGCCTCAAACGCGCTGGCGAAACTGCTAGGCGACTCGCCACTGAGTTTACCGAAGATATTTTGCTAGTCGGTCACGGTGCATCGGTTATTGGTACTACAATGGGATTAGTTGGGGGCGTGGCTGAAACTGAAATCAATGCTTCTTTGTGCTGCTTAGTCAAAGTTGTGCGCGATGATAGAGAATGGGTGATGGAACTCAACGGCGATACCTCTCACCTTAGCAAAACTGAAGAGGCTATCCGGTTTAATTAAAAATAGTTAACTGTTAACTGTTAACTGTTAACTGGGAAAAGCTCCCCATTTCTCCTTCTTCCTTCTTCCTTCTTCCTTCTTCCTTCTTCTATCGACATGGCTGGACATAGTAAATGGGCGAATATTAAGCGCCAAAAAGCAAGAGTAGATGCCGTAAAAGGCAAGGTTTTTACTAAGATTTCCCGTGAAATTATTGTAGCAGCCCGCAGCGGCGTTCCCGATCCTGCTGGCAATTTTCAACTGCGAACGGCAATTGATAAAGCGAAGGCGGCGGGTATTCCTAATGAGAATATTGACCGCGCGATCGCGAAAGGTGCCGGTAAGTTAGGGCCGAATTCTGAATTAGAAGCCATCCGCTATGAAGGTTACGGCGTAGGTGGTGTGGCAATTCTCATCGAAGCACTTACAGACAACCGCAACCGCACCGCGGCTGATTTGCGAGAAGCTTTTACTAAAAATGGCGGCAATTTGGGTGAAACTGGTTGTGTTGGTTGGATGTTCGATCAAAAAGGTATTTGTACGGTGCGCGGCCCTATTGATGAAGACAAATTGTTAGAAGCATCATTAGATGGGGAAGCTGAATCTTATGAGTTGATATCGATAGATGAAGATACCGAAGGTGCGGAGGTTTTTACTGAAGTTCCGAACTTGGAAAACCTTAGTAAAGTATTGAAGGCAAAGGATTTTGTCGTGATGCAGTCCGAAAGCCGCTGGATTCCTAGCAATATAGTGGAAGTAGACAATCCTGACAAGGCGCGATCGCTGCTTAAATTAATGGATGCACTGGAAGATTTGGATGATGTGCAAAGCGTTACAGCTAACTTTGAAATGACGGATGATTTGATGTCAGCAAGTATGGTTTAGGTTGTTTGACTCTTCCCTAATCGCCGCGATCGCGAGTAAAGTCGTAGAGTAGGGCCTGCCTAATAGCTATATTTCTTGCTAGCGGAATCTAGATGATGGCAGCGCCACTACTTTTAAGAGTTTAGATTTGGGTTGACAATTCTTCCCGATTGTTATAGTCTTTAGAAATAACATATAAACTCATCTAATTGACAGCGGCGAATATCGAATGGTTTACCGATTCAATCCAGATGAAGATTTTGATACAAGTAATTTTGGTTGACAAGCGCAACGATGATGAGGTGTATAAAAAACTGAAGCGTTTATTGGGATAATTAATTTATTTATGCTTAAAAAACATGGCACTAGCTCAACTTTCGGAAACAATATCCACTTCGGAAACACCCCAACCCAAACCAGAATTTGATTTTGATATCGCCATCGTCGGCGGCGGTATTGTGGGGACAACTTTAGCCTGTAGTTTGAAAAATTCAGGGCTAAAAGTAACAATAATTGAGACTCAAACGCCATCTATAGCAGCAAGTAGAAGGCAAGCTTATGCACTTTCTCTGATGTCGGGAATGATTTTAGAAGGTATTGGTGTGTGGCAGGAAATATTGCCACAAATTACCACCTTTCAACAGATTAACCTCTGCGATGGCGACTATCCAGGGATAGTTCAATTCTATCGAGAAGACTTGGGAAATACAGGTAAAATGCCTGTACCTAAAACAGCACTGGGTTATGTGGGGGAACATGGCGTATTGCTGACAGCTTTGCAAGAATGTTTAGCACAATGTCCTAATTTTACTTGGATTTGTCCGGCTGAAGTTTTACAGGTTGAATATTATAGCGATCGCGCCGAAGTCGAAGTAAAAATCAACGGCGAAACTCAGATTATCCGCACGCGGTTATTAGTCGCCGCCGATGGTTCGCGATCGCACATCCGCACTCAAGCTAAAATTACTACCCAAGGCTGGAAATATTGGCAGTCTTGCATTGCCATCACCATTAAAACAGAAAAACCCCACAATGATATCGCCTTTGAGCGTTTTTGGCCCAGCGGCCCGATGGGGGTATTGCCACTCCCTGGAAACCGCTATCAGATTGTTTGGACTGCACCCCACGCCGAAGCAAAAGCCTTGCAAGAACTAGATAAACAAGAGTTTCTAGCTTTATTAGAACAGCGAACTGGCAGACTTTTGGGACGTTTGGAATTAATTAGCGATCGCTACCTATTTCCCGTTCAGCTCATGCAGAGCGATCGCTACGCCTTACCCAGATTAGCATTAATTGGCGATGCCGCCCACTGCTGCCATCCCGTAGGCGGACAAGGTTTAAATATGGGGATTCGG
>DATGYA010000429.1:0-4021 GCA_035298405.1 Kamptonema sp.
GATCGCTGTTGGAATTATTCGACTCATGTTGGGGAGTCAGAGGAACATCCTTTACTTTGTGAAAGGTGTGTGCCAGCATTAGCGGGGCAATTTTAAGTTAATCGGTTAGGAATTACCCAGGCACACGATATTAAATTATAGTGTGCCAAGAAATCTCTATTTCTAGTCAATATATAAACGAATTTCGCTCAAGATTAATTACCTGCTTTTTGTTCGTTGGCTAAGCGATCGCACTCAGCGTCTTCATCAGCAATATCAGCATCAATTTGCTGTTTATTGGCGTAGTAGTAAGCGAGTGCTGCATGAACTTGTGCTAAATTTAAGTGTGGAATCTCTGAAATTATTTCTTCGGGGTTCATCCCCATTTTGTACCAAACGGCGATTCGTTGAACGGTTATTCTAGTCTCTGCAATGCGGGGGCGATTTCCACAAGTTTCTGGCGTGGAAATGATGAGAGTGCCAATATCAGTTAAAGTTGGCATAGATTAATCTGGAGTTGAGAATTCTAATTTAATTATAGCATAAATTTATTAAATTTTTGAGCTATACTAAACTCAGCATCCTCAATCCGTTAACAGTTATGGTACAACAATTACCCGCTGAAACTGTAGCAGAAATCATCTATCCCGACTGCGACGGTGAACCAATGGCAGACAATACTAAACAATTTCGCTGGATTGTTACCATTAAAGAAAACTTAGAAATTTTGTTTGCTAATAATCCAGATGTTTTTGTTGCAGGTGATTTACTCTGGTATCCCGTTGAAGGAAATAATAAAATCCGTTTAGCTCCCGATGCAATGGTAGTCTTTGGTAGACCAAAAGGTGATAGAGGTTCCTATAGACAATGGGAAGAAGATAACATAGTACCCCAAGTTGTTTTTGAAATTCTCTCACCGGGAAATCGGGCGGGGAAAATGATGGATAAACTTTTGTTTTATCAACGGTATGGAGTTAGAGAATATTACATTTATGACCCTGATGATATAGAATTAGTTGGATCGATCCGTTCTGGAGATTGGTTAGAGAGTATTCCAGAGATGAATGGTTGGGTGAGTCCGCTGTTAGGAGTCCGTTTTCAACTAACAGAAAATAACTTGGAAATTTATCGACCTGATGACCGAAAGTTCCTCACTTCTGTAGAATTGGATCGACTTCGAGAACAGGAAAGGCAACGTGCAGAGGAAGCTATTACTCAACTTGAACAAGAACGACAGCGTTATCAAGCTTTACTCGAACAATTACGCCAGGGAGGGATAGACCCTGAAAGTCTTCCTAAACGGAAAAGTTAATAAATAACTGCACGTTTGGTTATAACGAAGTATTTACTAAAAAACCCGGTTTTTGAACCCCCATTAACAGTAATCAATCTTCCCTAAGTGTTCCACAAGATTAAGAAGCAGGAGGATTTGCTATGTCAATCACTGTTCAAGAAGTTTACGATCGCGTTCTCTCTACCCTTTCGCCAACTGAGCGATTACGCTTGGCAACTCTTATTCTCAACGATTTGGTGCAGCAAAATCTATCTATCGTCGATGAAAGTGAGACTTGGAATGAAGAAGATAAACTTGATATCACCACATTTTCTTTGCAGTACGCCAGCGCCCTTTTTCCTGAAAACGAGGAGATGTAATAGTGTCTTTTAATCCTGGTGATGTGGTGACAGTAGATTTTCCTGGTGTCACTGGCATTAAACGTCGTCCGGCTGTAATTCTATCATCAGTTATATATAATACAACTCGCTCTGATGTAATAGCTGGACTCATTACTACACAGACAACTGCTTTAGGTTCAACTGATTATATTCTCCAAGATTGGGCAACAGCAGGTTTACGAGTCGCTTCAGTTTTTCGCAGTTTTATTGTCACTCTACCGCCATCTTCCAATTTAGTTCTAATTGGTCATTTGTCGGAACGCGATTGGAAGGAAGTTCGTGCTTGCTTGAAAGTCGCTCTTGCCGATTTAGAATAATATAATTGTTGATGTTAGTCTTGAATTTAGAGTAGATTAGGACTTGCAAAGGTGGCAGTTCCTGCTATGATAGGGATGCCATTGCGAAGGTGCGGATCGCGGATAATTAAAGAGCCAATATCAGTTAAAGTTGGCATGGATTAATCTAGGTTAAATGTTATAATTTAATTCTAGCATAAATTACTTTGCAGTTAGCTAACGGCTAGGAGGTTTTATTTTATGCAATCGCTCAATTTTGCAGATATCCAACCTTTTGTAGATAATCCCGAACAGTTAGCCAATCAGCCAATAAGTTATCAAATATCAGTTGCCAATTATCTCCTAACACCACGCAACTTGTTAGAAGTGCTGGTAAATAGTTCAAATTCCCAAGTAGCGGAAGCTGCAAGACTCCATGTAAATTGGGGAGGAGAAATAGTAGAAAATTGGGAAGAGGTGGCAGATGCAGTGTTGCGAAATGCTCAACTAGAACAAAATGATAGACTCGCAGTAGAATTGCTGAAATTTGCTCCGGTTCCCGACTATTTTCTAAGCGAATGGGTTCCGGCAAATCCACTCTTGGAAGGACTTCGCAACCCCTATTTACCGACTCGGTTTCGCATCAAAATACTGGAGCGTTTGGCGAGAGAACCTTCACTAGAACCGCGTCTTCAGATGGCAGAATTGGCAGATACACCTTTAGCAATTTTAGAGCAATTAGCGGGAGATTTGGAGTTACCAATTCGCCGAGCAGTTCAGTATAATCCTAATTGTCCGACAGAGTTAATTCTGCGTGTGGAGAGTCAACACAATGCTGCTCAAGATTGGAATACAGATCCGCAACAGTTGGCGATTTTAGCAGAGAGTAGTTGGTCTTGGGTGCGTTTAGCGGTTGCTCAAAATCCTTATGCGCCGCCGGAAGTGTTGGTGAAGTTGGCGGGTGATACTTATGAGAAAATTCAATTAGCAGTAGCTCGTAACCCTGCATCGCCAGAAGGCGCGATCGCTATGCTGGCTAATCATCCCGAAAACTCGGTTCGGGATGCTGTGGCGAAACATCCTAAGCTCCGAGAGCAATTTTTACTAGATTTACTGAATAGCCAGGACTCATCTTTTGACCAAGTAATTAACCGAAACCCTTACCTACCTCCCAGCGTTCTTGAACGGCTAGCGCAAGAGCCAAAATATTATAATTACCTAATTCAGCACCCCACCACCTCTGGAAATATTCTGGCAGAAATCAGGGATCGCGTCAACGACCTTAAGCGGGCTGAAATTGCTCGTCATCCTCAAGTTTTGGCAAGCACCTTAGAGCAGCTTGCTCAAGATTCTAATTCGAGAGTTCGCCTTGCGGTTGCTCTGAATTCCAAAACTCCTGAACAATTACGATCGCAATTATTAGAGCAGCTAGCGGCTGATTCCAGAGGCTCAATTCGGGCAGGAGTTGCAGGAGATCGCCAAACGCCTATTTATTTATTGGAACAAATAGGTAGGGAAGAGTTATCTCGCTCTCAACCAGATCACCTTGTCTATGCAGCTTTACTGATCAATATCAACACTCCCACTGCACTGCAAGTACAGCTTATCGAAAAATTAACCCCAGAGCAAATTGAGAACAGCTTTTATGATTGGGAACTGCGTTTAGCTCTGGGTCTTAATCCTAACTTTCCAGAAACAAAGCGAACCATTTACTTTGCACGGAGTGCTGGCAGTGATGGCAATCAAGTTGCTGAACATCCCGATACACCTACTTATATATTGGCTCAGCTAGCAGCATTAGGAGATTGGCGAATTAATGAGAGACTTGCTAAAAATCCCAATACTCCTGCTCATATTCTCAGAAAACTTGCTTTAGATTCGAGGGAGTCTGTTCGCATAAATCTCGCAGAAAACTGTGTAACTCCGGCGGATGTTTTGATACAGTTAGCCAGCCCACATGGGGAGAAAACAATTAATAATGCCTCAAATGTGCGCGATCGCGCCTTAAAAAATCCAAATCTGCCTCCCCTTGAACGCTATCGGCTGTCGATCGCACAGGCGGAAGCAGAAGAAATCGCCAAAGCGAATCAATT
>DATGYA010000430.1:0-4135 GCA_035298405.1 Kamptonema sp.
CATTGATGTCGTTCCCCTGTTTGAAACAGTGGAAGACTTGACAAAAGCGCCGCAAGTGATGCAAAGCCTATTTGAGTTGCCACTATACCGCGCTATGCTTGCTGGTGGGTATGCCAAGCAGGAGCAAGAGACTTGTTCTTCTCTACAAGAAGTGATGCTGGGCTATTCCGATAGTAATAAGGATTCTGGGTTTCTTAGCAGTAATTGGGAAATCCATAAAGCTCAAAAAGCTTTACAGCAAATTGCTGAAAAATACAATGTGGACTTACGCATATTTCACGGGCGCGGCGGTTCTGTGGGACGTGGCGGTGGGCCTGCTTATAAGGCGATTTTGGCTCAGCCTGGGAAAAGTATTAACGGCAGAATTAAGATTACCGAACAAGGCGAGGTTTTGGCTTCTAAATATTCTTTGCCAGACTTAGCGCTTTACAATTTGGAAACTGTGACAACTGCTGTGGTGCAAGCTAGCTTGCTACACACGGGTTTTGATGGGATTGACCCTTGGAATGAGATTATGGAGGAGTTGTCGGTTAAGTCGCGATCGCACTACCGTCATTTAATCTATGAAGAACCCGATTTAGTCGATTTCTTCCATCAAGTTACTCCCATTCAAGAAATTAGCCAACTGCAAATTAGTTCTCGCCCAGCCCGCCGCAGTGGTGGTAAGAAAGATATTAGCACTCTGCGAGCAATTCCTTGGGTGTTTAGCTGGACTCAAAGCCGCTTTTTGCTACCTTCTTGGTATGGAGTCGGCACAGCTTTACAAGAGTTTTTGCTGGAAGAACCGGAAGAACATTTGAAGCTTTTGCAGTATTTCTATCTGAAATGGCCGTTCTTTAAGATGGTGATTTCTAAGGTGGAAATGACTTTATCTAAGGTGGATTTGCAGATAGCTCATCATTACGTTCGGGAATTATCAGCAACCGCAGATAGACAGCGTTTTGAAGCTTTGTTTGAGCAAATTTCCAGTGAATATCACTTGGTTCGCGAGTTGGTTTTGACTATTACTGGTCACGACCGTTTATTAGATGAAGACCCAGATTTACAGCGTTCTGTTTTGTTGCGGAATGCTACGATTGTGCCTCTAGGTTTGTTGCAAGTTTCTTTGTTGAAACGGTTGCGGCAACACGGGCTAGCAGGGGTTCCTGGGGTAATTCATTCGCGTTACAGCAAGGGTGAATTGTTGCGCGGCGCTTTGTTAACAATTAATGGAATTGCTGCTGGAATGCGGAATACAGGCTAAGAGGAATTAAAAATTAAAAATTAAAAATTAAAAAATTACATTTTTAATTTTTAATTTTACATTTTTAATTTTTAATTCTTTAGGCGATCGCTCTTTTTTAGGAAGGGCGATCGCTCTTTATTCTTTAGTTGCTAACCCAGAGTTAACTTCTGATTATTACTCACATCCAGAAAATAATTAAACGGTTGCGCCGCCATATTGTTAGCTGTCACCCCTTTAACAATTCCCAGATACTCCCCACTTGCCTTAATTTTAATCGCAGTCGCAGACTCAGGTATGCCGCCATTTACCTGGATCTGAATAGATTCAAAACTCAGAGCATTAATCGCCAATCCCACCAATCCAATTTTATCACCATCAGTTAATTGAAAATCAGCAATAATGTCTACTTCAGCAGGATTAGTAGAAGTATCGCTCGATGAATCCTTTTTCCGAGATTGAAGAACAAAAAGATCGCTACCAGCACCACCGACTAAACTATCTCGATCGAAGTCACCAACTAACAAATCATTCCCCTCTTCACCGAAGAGAAGATCCTGACCTTTACCGCCGCGTAAAACATCATCACCGAGTCCACCGTAAAGACTATCATCTTCATTGCCACCATTGACAATATCATTTCCATTGCCACCAAAAAGCTGGTCGTAATCTTTACCTCCCCGCAGAGAATCGTCGCCGATTCCTCCCTCAATCGTATCATTACCTTTGTTGCCATTAATATTATCATTGAGGTCAGTACCCCGTATGCGATCGCTACCATTCAAAGCCTGAATTGACTTGTTAGCAGCATCGGGATAGCTAGCTAGATCGAGATTATCATCTTTGTCTGATAAGCTAAAAAATGTCTCACCTTCTAACTGTTTTACCTGAAATTCTGGTACTTCTGATGGAGCGGCGGTTGTCGGAGTTTGCGAACCTATGAGAAAGTTAATCTGTACTATATCAGTAGATGTAGGAGTTGGTGTTGATACCGAAATTGGAGACGGAGACGGAGTTGTTGTAGCTAGCGGAGTTGGAGTTGGAGTTGGTATTGGTGTTGGTGTAGCTAGCGGAGTTGGAGAGGGAGACGGAGTTGGAGTTGGTGTTGATATTGGAGAGGGAGTTGGTGTTGGAGTTGATGTTGATATTGGAGAGGGAGTTGGTGTTGGAGTTGGAGTTGATGTTGATATCGGAGATGGAGATGGAGATGGAGTTGGAGTTGATGTTGATATCGGAGATGGAGTTGGAGTTGGGGTAGTCGCGATCGGATTAACTAAAGCCATTAGTTCAAATATATCGTACTGCGCGACAAAATCTATTGCGCCAGAACCCGGTTGATTTTTAGATTCATTAGCAAAGAAATTTTCAACCGTCAAATCCCGCTCTGCTTCATATTTCCCGTCTTTATTAATATCGACAACTAAGCTAGTGTTATTCCTCGCCATACCTACTTTGCCAACTATTAGGCTTGTTTCTAGCTTGTTTTCACCTATGAAATTTAGCTCGTCATTACCTCCTCCTTCATCCTGAATCCGTGTACCTCCAGAGGTCAAAGGGAGGGTATAAATATCGTCCCCTAGACCGCCTGCGAGTAAATCCACTCCCCCGCCGCCGTTAATGCGATCGTCCCCAGCCAAGCCAGAAAGAGTATCATTGGTACTTGCGCCATTGAGGGTGTCATTGCCAGCCGTGCCTGTGATATTATTAAGACCTGTATTAGTAGAAATAACAATACCAGGGATATTATCGCTACTGCTATCATCCTCATCATCGCTGGTTTCTTCGTCCAAATCTGCTCCGCTTTCGAGTTGACTTAATAGTTGATTCAAGAGGTCTTCCGAGTTAAGGGTGTTAGCCATAATCTCGCTTTTACCTGTATTCGATACAATTACGGATGCCATGCTTTACGTGCCTATGCGTGAAGAAATCAGTCGATTAATTGGGTAAAGTCGCTGTATTGTGACTGTTCCCGAACATAGATACAAGGCAGGTTTGTTTTTTCCGGTTGATTTTTTTAGAATTTTTCTCTAATAAGACTTACGCAAGAAACCGGGTTTCTCCGAAAAAGGCTCTCAAAGACAGGCAAGATGCCTGGAGATGTCTAATAGCCCCATATATATCTGAGCAAAATCTATATAATAAGTTGAGAGTAGGGATAAAGATTGGTAAACTAATCTATGTACAACCAATTCAGCTATCATTACTAGGCCGATTGGCTAGTTGGTTCCTTATATTCTTCATGCTTGATAGCGATCGATATGGCAATTATTTCTTCTAAAAAACAGCCTCCTTCTCCAGAGTTACCGGAAGAGTTTAAAAAACCTCCCCGCCGCAAAGCTTCTAAAACTCAGCCAGAATCTCTGGTGGAACCGGAAGCATTTGCTGATGAGGAAAGCACCAACAAGCAGGAAGAGAAAATTCGGCCTCACCGATTGGCTGATTATATTGGGCAAAAAGATTTAAAAGAGTTTTTGGCGATCGCGCTGCAAGCGGCCAAGTCCAGAAATGAACCTCTGGATCACTTATTATTGTACGGCCCGCCGGGATTGGGCAAAACTACGATGTCGCTGATTATTGCTGAGGAAATGGGTGTCAGTTGCAAGATTACCACCGCCCCTGCATTAGAAAAACCGCGAGATATTGTAGGATTGCTAGTTAGTCTCAAGGCTGGAGATGTTCTTTTTCTGGATGAAATTCATCGCCTCTCGAAGGTGGCAGAAGAAATCCTTTATCCGGCGATGGAAGACTGCCGTTTAGATATTACCATCGGTCAAGGTAAGACGGCTAAAACTCGCAGCATTCCTTTGAAACCTTTTACTTTGGTGGGGGCGACTACGAAAGTGGGTTCGCTAACTGCGCCGTTGCGCGATCGCTTCGGATTTATCCAAAGATTACGCTTTTACGAATTAGATG
>DATGYA010000431.1:0-5205 GCA_035298405.1 Kamptonema sp.
CCCGCCGCTACTCGTAAAGGCATCGTAGTTGTCAATTCCCCAGAAGGTAACACGATCGCGGCCGCCGAACACGCGATCGCCATGATGCTAGCCATCTCCCGCTACATCCCCGATGCAGATAACTCCGTAAAAAGCGGCAAATGGGAACGCAACCGCTTTATGGGCGTTGAAGTTTACAAAAAAACTCTCGGTATCGTCGGTTTAGGCAAAATTGGTTCCCACGTCGCCGCCGCCGCCAAAGCTATGGGCATGAAGTTGCTCGCTTATGACCCCTTCATCTCCACCGAACGCGCGGAACAGATTGGTTGTAGGTTAGTAGAGTTAGATTTACTGATGCGTGAATCCGACTACATTACCCTACACATCCCCAAAACTCCAGAAACCTATCACCTGATTAACGCTGAAGTCTTGGCGAAGATGAAACCCACCGCCCGGATTATCAACTGTGCCAGAGGCGGTATCATCGACGAAACAGCCTTAGCAGCAGCCTTAGAACAGGGTCAAATTGCAGGTGCAGCGTTAGACGTTTATGAAAACGAACCCTTGCAAGCTGATTCCCCTCTGCGATCGCTCGGTCAAAAAGCCATCCTCACCCCCCACCTGGGAGCCTCCACAGCCGAAGCTCAAGTCAATGTCGCGATCGATGTCGCCGAACAAATTCGAGACGTACTCCTGGGCCTGCCAGCCCGCTCTGCGGTGAATATTCCAGGCATCTATCCCGACTCAATGGAAAAGCTCAGACCCTACCTGCAATTAGCCGAAACCCTCGGCAACTTAGTCAGTCAACTAGCAGGGGGACGGGTAGATTACCTCAACGTGCGCCTGCAAGGAGAACTCGCCGACAATCAAAGTCAGCCCATAGTCGTTGCCGCCCTCAAAGGTTTGCTATCTCAAGCCCTGCGAGAGCGCGTAAATTACGTTAATGCTAGCATTGAAGCCAAAGAACGCGGAATTCGCGTCATCGAGACGCGAGATGCCTCCGTCCGCGATTACGCTGGATCGCTAGTATTGGAAGCGCAAGGAACTTTGGGCGAGCACACCGTCACCGGAGCCGTACTCGGCGAAAATGAAATTCGGATCACCAGCGTTGATGAGTTCCCAGTCAATGTTTCTCCCAGTCGCCATATGCTATTTACCCTGCACCGAGATATGCCGGGAATTATCGGCAAAATTGGTTCCTTATTAGGCAGTTTTAATGTCAATATTGCCAGTATGCAAGTAGGACGCAGAATAGTGCGCGGGGATGCAGTCATGGTACTCAGCCTTGATGACCCTCTACCAGAGGGGATATTGGCTGAAATTACGAAAGTTTCGGGCATTCGAGATGCTTACACGGTAACTCTTTAGCAATTAAAAATTAAAAATTAAAAATTAAAAATTAAGCATCTCAATTTTTAATTTTTAATTTTTAACTTTAATTTAAAAATTAAAAATGAAACATCGCAATTTTTAATTTTTAAATTTTAATCTTTAATTAATTTATGGCACATAGCTGGTGGGAAATTCGAGTTCTTTGCGATCCAGGGTTGGAGGATTTAATCTTCTGGCGCATGGAAAACTTTGGCTGTCGGGGAACTGCCAGCGAGATGAAAAATAATTACTGTTTGATATTAGCTTACTTGCCAGAAGAAAAAGCGGGTTTGCTAGATTTAGCCGCTCTTTCTTTGTATTTACGGCAAGATGCTTTGTGTGCGGGTTTGCCCATACCTGCCACCCAATGGAATTTGATTGATGAAGAAGACTGGGCTAGTAGTTGGAAGACGCATTGGCAACCTCAAGAAATTGGCGATCGCTTCTTAATTTACCCCGCTTGGCTATCAGTACCCGCAAAATCCGACCGACTTTTACTGCGTTTAGATCCCGGTATGGCTTTTGGCACGGGGACTCATGCCACAACTCAGCTATGTTTAGAATCCCTGGAAATGCGACTCGGTTTTGACGGTGAAAGCGAACCAGTAATAGCTGATATTGGTTGCGGATCGGGCATTTTATCAATAGGATCGATTTTGTTAGGAGCGCAGAAAGTTTATGCTGTAGATACAGACCCCTTAGCGGTAAACTCTGCTATAAGCAATCGTAAACTAAACCGGGTTCAGTCTCACCAGCTAATTGTAGAAGAAGGCAGTATTGAGCGATTGATAGAAATGGTGGATGGCCCTGTTGACGGTTTGACCTGCAATATTTTAGCAGAAGTTATTATCGATCTAATTCCACAATTGGAGGCAATTTCTAAGCCTACTACTTGGGGCGTTCTTAGTGGAATTTTGCTAGAACAAGCTAAGCCTATTGCTGATACTTTAGAACAACATGGTTGGGTGGTGGCGACTCTGTGGCGGCGGCAAGATTGGTGTTGTTTTAATATTCGGCGGTCTTAAAATTTTCGCATTGGAATTAGTAGAGATTATTAAGTAGTGATATCAACTATAAATTGAGAGCAGAGGAAATTGGGCTATGAATAAAATTGATAAAATTGAAATCAAACAATTAATCGTTCCTCCTGGCAGTCAATTGTTAATTAAAGATGTCAGTTGGGAGATGTATGAAAGTATTTTAGATGAGTTCGAGTCGCGCCGCGTTCCCAGGATTTCCTATAGCAAAGGAATGTTAGAAATAATGACACCACTGCCAGAACATGAAGATGACAAAGTAATGATTGGCGATCTGGTAAAAGCGTTACTAGAAGAACTGGATACTGAATTTAGAAGCTTGGCTTCTACTACCTTCAAAAATAAAAATATGGCTCAAGCTATAGAAGCTGATGACTGTTTTTATATTCAAAATGAGGCGGCGATTAGAGGCAAGAAGCGGATCGACTTAACTATAGATCCTCCCCCAGATTTGGCTATTGAAATCGATCTTACGTCCCGTACTCAGTTTAATAATTACGAAGCGTTAGGAGTTCCTGAACTGTGGCGATATAATGGACGAAAACTGCAAATCAATGTTTTGCAAGATCAAAAATATGTTGAGTCTAATATCAGTTATAATTTCCCTCAATTTTCGCTGCTGAGTCAGATAATTCATAACTATGTTGAGCAGAGTAAAATTGCAGGTAGAAATGCGACAATAAAAGCCTTCCGAAATTGGGTGAGAGAGCAATTGCGAAAGTGAATTGTAGGGTGCGTCAGTAGCAGAAATATAAGATAAATCCTATAATCATATTGCCAGAATGATTGCAATCGAAACAGTGTTTAATTTCATAGTTTAACCGCAAGAAATAGGAAAAGGTTATGGCAACACAGGCTTTTTGACCTGTGCTACCAGAATTATTAACAACAAGCTAAAGGAAAGATTGCAATCGCTGAATTAACTGAGGTGTCTGAAGCACCCCCTCAATTCGATCTACTTGTTGACCATTCTTGAATAACACCAGCGTTGGCAAGGCGTAAATGTGATACTGAGACGCTAAATCCTCATATTTATCCGAGTCGATTTTTACAATCTGGAGGCGATCGCGCATTTGCTCGTTTACCTCTTCCAGAATTGAGGCCATGATCTTGCAAGGGCCGCACCATGTAGCATAAAAATCCACCAGTACAGGTAAGTCAGAGCTGGATATCAGCTCATCAAAACTTGTGAACTCCTTCTTTATTGCCATAGGAAAAAATAACTTTTTTGTGGTTATGGCTCATTTTAATGCAAAATTCTTAGAGCTGACATTGTGAGGAATTTTTATGGAATTATTGCCAGAGACGCTGCAACGCTTACGGGGTCAAGTGGCGATCGTGACGGGGGCCTCAAGGGGTATAGGGCGCGCGATCGCTTTATCCTTAGCAGCAGAGGGTGCTAATATTGCCGTCAACTACGCGAGCTCTAGTACTGCTGCCGATGAAGTTGTAGCGGAAATTGTCGCTGCTGGTGGCGATGCGATCGCACTTGCCGCCGATGTCTCAAAAGTTGACCAAGTAGACGCACTCACTAATAGCGTCATCGAAAAATGGGGACGCATTGACATCTTAGTTAATAATGCCGGCATCACCCGCGATACTTTATTGCTACGAATGAAACTAGAAGATTGGCAAGCAGTAATCGACTTGAATCTCACAGGCGTATTTTTATGTACGAAAGCTGCTAGTAAAGTAATGCTAAAGCAACGCAGCGGTCGCATTATTAATATTGCCTCTGTTGCCGGACAAATGGGAAACCCCGGACAAGCTAATTATAGTGCTGCCAAAGCTGGAACAATTGGGTTTACAAAAACTGTTGCCAAAGAATTAGCAAGTCGTGGCATTACTGTGAATGCAGTTGCACCTGGGTTTATTGTCACAGATATGACAAAAGACCTGAAATCTGATGATATTTTGAAATACATTCCTCTAGGGCGCTATGGGCAAGCAGAGGAAGTTGCAGGCATGGTCAAATTCTTGGCTGCTGATGCCGCCGCTGCTTACATTACAGGACAAGTTTTTAATGTGGATGGGGGGATGGTAATGGCGTAACAGTTAATTGTTTACCACAGATAAAAAATAAGGGGCGGCCTGTTCCACGATCGATATTTTTAGCTGTGGAAAGTTTGAAACTGGGGCTTTTGCCGATGCTAAGCTGAGCTAGCCTCAGTATAAATACGTAATATTTGAAAATAAAATTTTTATTTCTAGTTGATCCTACTTAGACCTTTATTTAATCTTTAAAATTATGACTTTATTGTATTTTTTTGGTTAAGAATCCGGTTGCATACTAGACAAATAAAACTCGAAACCACATACTACAATCAGTAGAAAATTTACTCTTTATGGGAGTGGCTAAAAATATGTTTAATGCTCAACTCGGTCGTCGTGTTCTGTTGGCTGTTCCCTTTGCAGCTAGTTTAGCAATAGGCGGGATAATGCCTGTTTATGCCGCCGATCTGGGGCCTGCAAACAATTATAATGTCTTTGTTTTTGGAGACATGAATCAAAGCTCTGATTCTGAAGGCAGAGTAGCGGTTGGTGGCAATGCAACTTTCACAAATTTTGGCATAGGCGATCGCTTAAGTAACTCTAACGGTAGCGATGCTCGCTTAGTAGTTGGCGGCAATTTGAATTACAATGGCGGCCAAGTCTTCGGCGGTAATGCAGTTTATGGCGGCACTGCAACACTTAGCGGCGGTGCAAATACTAATAATGGTTCCTTTATCAAGGGCAGCAGTCCAGTTGATTTTAATGCCGCTAAACAAGAGCTGAGCAAATTATCTTCCGATCTCGGTGGCATAGCAGCCACAGGCTC
>DATGYA010000432.1:0-1645 GCA_035298405.1 Kamptonema sp.
GCTGACGGGGTGACAACCCCGTCAAAGAGTAGATAGAATCAAGGTTCTAGCCCTTATCCCCTTCTTGAAAAATGGTCGCTTATTACTTCTAATCCTCATTAATTCAGTTACTAAATCTTGGCAAACTTCACTTCCTGTCACCCAACATTCACCATATAAACCTATCCAAAAGTTGCTATGACGACGTATCGATCGCCCTAATTCCTGCACCCGACCCACATATTTTTGAATCCCCATCTGTTTGATTGTATGACCTTGAATAATTGCACAAGTGTATGCGATCGCGATTAATAAAATTAAAGACTTTAAGCGGTCATAACAGGCATGACTATTTTCCAAATTATAGCCTCCTGTCTTACAGTCTTTAAACATAGCCTCTATTCCACTCCGACATTTAAAACTCGCGATCGCCAATTTTAAACTACCTACATTGGTCAGCAGAAACCAACCTTCAGAAGCCCCGTTAGTTTTGTATTTTCTTGTCCAATAACCTGCCACATCAAATTTGCCAAAACCTTTTTGCTTAGTAACTTTAACCCCGCTTCTATAAAAGCCTGTCCCTGGTATTAGTCCTAACTCGCGAATACGTTGATATTCTTCTTTTTCAGATTGTATGTATCGTTCTTGTTTAACTCTTAATACAAACTTGACACCTACGTCATAGAGCCATTGCGCCAGCTTGACAGAACCAAATTCACGCGTCTCCTAGAATAATTATTTGATAATCTTGTAGCAAGACCAAAACAGGTGTAATTAAATTTTGTTGTTCTTGAATATTCGTACTGCCTCTTTTGGGGAGTATTTCCCAGTATAAAGGAATAGCCCTTTGCGACCAAATTAGACTAATAAAAAATAAATTATTGTGTCGCCATTGAGTGCGGTCGATAGCTAGCATCAACACAGACTGATTTTTAAAAGCCGTGTTCAAGATGTATTTCACCAAGGGAAACCAGATGGTTTCAATTCGCAAGACTGGCAACTTAAAAAATCTTTGAAGATTGCGCCTCCGACTCTCAAAGAGTACAGGATATGACCAAACAGTAGCTAGTCTCTCAATACTGACCTGTTTGTGTATTTGTAAAAGGCAGACAACAATTGCAAGAGTTAAGTATTCAGTTTTTTTGAGTTGACTTGACAAGCAATTTTGGTAAAATAAAGGAAGCATTTAATTATTCTGGGGGTTGTTGAGAACGATCGCCCATTTTTTTTTACCACAAAACGTCTCAAATCTCTATAGGTAAGGCTTTTGACGGGGTTGTCACCCCGTCAGCTTTTTTCCTCTGCCATTAGCTTTCAAGATCGGTGTGATTTTAATAAAAAATTTAGTTGTGACAATCTACCAGTAGCTAGTATAATCAATAAATCAACTCGTCCACTATTGATCGGTAATAGTTCCCTGCTCAATTCGGTTCATATCCTTTCTCTCAGCTACCTGCTTCATCCTCAAGCTAGAATTATGTTTGTAGTTCCACCAGATATTCCTAAGATTACTGAGAGTTTTAGTGATATTTTTGTATATAGTCATAACAAATCTTTGCTAGAGGGACTGGAGAAGGAGTTGGACTACAAGATAGAGCCGCAGTACAAGCTAGAGCCGATGTATCAAAGTGCGATTCTTAAGCTTGATAAATTAACCTTAATTAAT
>DATGYA010000433.1:0-7762 GCA_035298405.1 Kamptonema sp.
TTTTTCTGCCTTTGAGATTCAAATTTTACTTACTTTTTTGTGGACGGGCGATCGCGTCTCTACTCCAAAACTGTCCGGAGTATTGATATATATACTTTTCAAACAATTACACAGGGTCTAGTTGGAAGCTTTTTGCGCCTGGAAACCAAACCATAATTGACAATACAACAGGTGATGCAGAATTAGCACTGCCAGCCGACGGCACTTACACCTTAGCTTTCCAGGGGTCTAGCACTGGCAGCACAAATTACCAGTTCCAAATGATTACCCCCGAATTTACTACCACAGAGATGATGGTGGGCGACAAGGTGGAGGGGACGATTTCAAAATTCGGCGAACGGGATACTTACACTTTCACAGGGGAAATCGGTCAGCAAGTTATTTTCGACAGTCTGACTGGCAAACCCAGTTTGGGGGTTAAAATTTATAGCCCCAGCGGTCTGGAAGTTTACAATCGGGGTACAACGGAAGAACAGCCACCCTTTACCCTTTTGGAAGCTGGTACTTACCGAGTGGAGATTGACGGAAATAATAGGGAAAATGGCGACTACAGTTTCCGACTCCTCAACTTAGCTAGCACCAATCATCCCAATGTCAGCAACTTACGCTTTGACACAAATATAGAACCCATTTGACATCTTTTCGCGATCGCCAGTAGGGGGCGATAGAATCACAGTGGGAGATCGCCTGACTTGGGGGCATATTAATCCTTATGAGACTTTTCGATTGGATTTGGATGAGCGATTGTTGATTGACCCGGTGGCTTCTTGAGTGAGAAAGGAGATGAACGCTCAAATCCTTAGCTGGCAAGGGTTTAAACTGCTACTTTGCCCAGAAGTGTCAGCTTCGCTATTTCTGCGCCTTCAAGTGAGAGGTTTGGGCGGTTCTATGGTCTCGACTTCAGCCGGCCCTCAACTTCCTGAATCAATACTGTGAACAAAATTAGGAAGCAATAGAGCCAGAGGAGCAATCGAATTCTCTCGTGTTACTATTGTCTCATCTTGAGGCTCTTATTGAGTTTTCTGCACCACGAAGGGTACTTAACCATAAGAATGAATGGGTGACTGCTTTGAGCCATCGGCCAGTGAATGACGACATGGATGTGAATGAGACAGGAGAGCAATATAAAAATGTTTGCGAAACGTCGCTGGACCGGACCGCCATTACCTTGGTGTAATCTAAGACAAAATCCTAGTCAACTTGCTTTGACGATCATTGCTATTAGCTTTTCCGTAACGTTGATATTTATGCAGCTTGGTATTTTAGGTGCAGTTTTAAAAGGAGCAACTTTAATTTATGATCAACTCAATTTTGATATTATTTTAATTTCCCAAAAATCCTTAGAAGTTAGTTTTACTAAACCCTTCTCTCGCCAGCAACTTTATCGCATTAATGGGTTTAAAAATGTTGCTAATACTGCCCCAGTCTATATTTCTTTTGCTGATTGGCAGAATATTGAAAATAACACACCCAATAGCATTTTAGTATTAGCTGCTCCTCTTGATAAACAGATTTTTAAATCTTCGGAAATCAATCAACAACGAAATATTTTACAACAGCAAGATACTGTTCTATTTAACCGCTTATCTTCCGATGACTTTGGCTCTATCAACATTGGTTTGACTACAGAATTAAAAAAACGTCGAGTCAAAGTTGGTGGACTTTTTACGATGGATAATAGCTTTCGATTTAATGGTTCAGTGTTAATGAGTGACCAAAATTTTAAACGCTTTTATCCTAAGCGAGCGCTTTATGAAATTAGTTTAGGTTTAGTTACACTGGAATCCGGTGCTGATATTAATAGTATTATTGCCCAAATTCGCAATTTTATCCCCCGTAATATTCTGATATTGAGCCGTGTAGAAGTGGAGAGAAGGGATCAGCATTATTGGCTGACCTCAACATCTATTGGCATAATTGTCAGCTTTGGTGTATTAACCGCATTTTTGGTTGGAGCCGTGATTGTTTATCAAGTTTTAAATGCCGATGTGATGGAAAGACTACCGGAATATGCAACCCTGAAAGCCCTTGGATATAGTAATCAAAAATTAGCGACAATCGTCATTAAGCAATCAATAATTGTCGCCATACTGGGTTATATTACTGGACTATTTTTTGCTTTAGGTGTTTACCAAATTATGAGATCGGCAACTTCTTTACCAGTGCAAATGTCAATAACAAATATTTTATTGATTTTATTTTTGACTTTGTTGATGTGTAATATTTCCGCTATAATTTCCTTACAAAAAGTCATTAAACTTGATCCTTCTGATGTTTTTAACTAATGCCATAAAAATTTCTTGGTTTAAGGCTTCGCTATCATGGCGAAATTTAATTAATCATCGACAGAGGTTTATTTCGGCGATCTTTGCTGTTAGCTTTGCAGTGATTTTGATGTTTACTCAGTTAGGATTCCGCAATGGGATGTTAGCGAGTAATATTGCTTTTCTACAACTACTGAATGCAGATTTGATTATCGTTAACTCACAGCGTAATATTACAACTTTAGAAAGAACCTTCAAAAGAACAAGACTTTATCAAGCAAGGTCGTTGTCTGAAATCACAACAGCATCCCCTTTTTATTTAACACTGGCTACTTGGAAAAATAAGATTACCACAGAGGAAAGAGTAATTCGTGTCTTTGCTTTTAATCCAGAATATAACGTTTTTTTGTTACCTGAGATTGATGTCATGCTCAATGATTTAAAACGTGCCAATACTGTTCTCGCCGATCTGAAATCTCGTAAAGCCTATGGTTCGATGCAAAAAGGTGTTAGTACAGAACTTTCAAGTTATCGCATCAATGTTGTCGGCAATTTTGAATTAGGCACTGACTTCATTGCCGATGGAAATCTAATTATGGGCGATCGCACTTTTATCCAAATATTTTCACAACGACCTTCGGGATTTGCGGGAGATTTTCGGACTTCTCTCGAAGATGTGGATCTGGGTTTACTGACCGTTAAATCTGGTACAAATTTAGATGAATTAGCAACTCGCTTACAGAAAATTTTGCCAAATGATGTGCGGGTATTTACCAAAAAAGATTATGTCGATAGAGAAATTAAATTCTATAGTGCCGCCACTCTTGGTTTTATTTTTACTCTTGGCGCAATTATTGGTTTTGTAATTGGTACGGTTATTGTTTATAACATTATTATCACAGATATTAAGCAAAATATGGTGGAGTATGGAACTTTAAGAGCGATCGGTCACTCTAGTCGCTACCTTTTAAGTATTATTCTTTTACAAGCTATGTTTATTGCCATCCTTGGGTTTATCCCTGGCTTAATATCTAGTATTTTATTATGTACATTTCTAAGTTACATTACTGGGCTTTTAATTCCGATTCAACCCGATGTTGCCATCAGTATTTTTTTCTCAACGATTGCTATGTGTTTATTAGCAGGCTTTATTGCTGCTAGACGCTTAAATGTAATCGATCCCGCCGATATTTATGCTCAGAAGTTTTAGTTTTGTAAGTAGGAATTTGCCCAAATGAAATTAACCCCAGCGATCGCCCTTGAAAAAGTTAATCATTACTATGGCAAGGGGAGTTTACGCAAACAGATTTTATTTGATATTTCCATCCAAATTCAATTTGGGGAAATTGTGATTATGACGGGGCCTTCTGGTTCTGGAAAAACCACTCTTTTAAATCTCATTGGCGGTTTACGTTCTTTACAGGAAGGCAGTTTAAAAATTTTAGAGCAGGAGCTTCAAGGGGCAAATAATTCTTTTTTAGAAAAGATTCGACAACAAATTGGCTTTATTTTCCAAAGTCACAATCTTTTAAGTTCTTTAACAGCATTACAAAATGTGCAAATGTCCCTTGTCCTGAAAGATATTCCCTCAATGGAAATAGCAGATCAACGGGCTAAGGAGATTCTGGAATCCGTTGGCTTAGGAGAATTCCTTCATGCCTATCCCGCCCAATTATCGGGGGGACAAAAACAACGAGTCGCGATCGCTCGCGCCTTGGTCAATCAACCGAAAATTATTTTGGCAGATGAACCCACCGCCGCCCTAGATAAAGTTAGCGGACGCGATGTTGTGGAGTTAATGCAGCAATTAGCCAAACAACAAAACTGCACGATTTTACTTGTGACCCATGATAATAGAATTCTCGATATTGCCGATCGAATTTTAAGTTTAGAAGATGGAAGACTATTATCTTCTAGCGATAAATTCCTAGTTGATATTCAAAATATGATGACGGTGATTAAACGTTCTAATAAAGAGGAATTAAAAGTACGAATAGATGGTTTATCTGTACAGCAATTTTCGAGTTTTCTCGATCAGCTTAATCAAGAATTTGAAAACTTTTTACGAATGACTGATTTGTTAAATGAAGAAACCCTTGGTTATAAACTAGAAGAAATTATTCTAGTAGTGGCATTACGAATTGAATATCTTCTGCAAGCAGATAAAGCTACTATTTTTGTTGTGGACAAAGAGCGTCAACAAATTTGGTCAAAAAATGCGCGTGGTGTCAACGAAGAACTGATTCAAATTACGATTCCCTTAAATGCAGGAATTGTCGGTCATGTGGCAACCACTGGGGAATTTGTCAATATTCCTGATGCCTATGCTGATCCTCGGTTTAATCAACAAATTGATAAGGAAACTGGGTATCGAACTCATAGTATTCTCTGTATGCCCTTGATCAATAGTAAAAATGAAGTCTTTGCCGTGGTTCAGCTACTCAATAAGCAAACCCATAACGCCTTTACCACCGAAGATGAAGAAATTTTTATTGCTCTTATCAGCTCACTAAATAAAACTTTAGAGGCTAGCATTTTATTGATTCATCATGCTGAAAATAAGATGTCGGGAACAAGATTACAATCTGTTGAGACTACATGGGACACAGTAAAATGAAGTTTGAAAATTTTTGGTATTTTGTCGCTCAAAGTGAACAATTGAAGTCACACCAGGTTTTGAGTCGGCAGGTTTTAGGGGAATGGTTAGCAATTTTTCGAGGGGCAAATGGTCAGGCGATCGCCTCAGGTAAAGATCCCCATTTGCTACCAGATAAAACCGTTGATGTTAAGTTTTGGGTTTGAGATTAGGATTAGCTTTATTAGCTTTAAAAACTTCGCCGGGTAAAACAGTATGACGAAAGGGAATAAAAGCACCTGTTTCTATATAAGACCCTGGACCTAATCGACTCTCTCCTCCTACTAATACATTCTCTCCAATCCTTACCCACTGTACATAAACATAAAGCTTGCTTAGACTTGGCTCGACTGTATGGGAAGAAATTCCTGATAAATGACCGAAAATTACGTTGTCACCTACTTCTATTAAACCGCGATCTAGCACAGTAACTGTGGGTACCCAATAGACATTTTTGCCAATTTTAGCCCCCCATAATCGCAACCAAATTGTGAAAAGACCAGGAAATAAATGCAGAACTTTTTCTAAACTGGGAAAGGTATTATAGATCAATTGAATTTGTTGACTTCCCCACCAAGCATTGTATTCCTTTGAACGAAGATCGCTCAGCCCAAAATGAATAGGATAAAAGAAGTTATGAATTCGATAAACGATCGCTGGAAAAAAGTAGAGGAAGAATATTAGTGTCATTATTGCCTGAATACTGGGCATGATAATGAACCATAGGCAAGATGCCAAAGATAATAAAAAAATTAAGCTAGGGAAAAAGGATAGAATAAGACTAAGATAAGTCATAAAGTAAGATTAAGCTCATTTAATAACGAATAAATGTTTTCGAACAAAGCATATGATAATGAGGTTACATCAATTGGAACGTCCAGTTACCTTACTAAACCTTCTGAATAATCGAGCAGAACTCAGCCCCGAAAAGATCGCCTATCGGTTTCTGGCAGATGGATCAGAGGAATCAGCTTGTCTGACCTATGGAGAGTTGCAACGTCAAGCCCAGGCGATCGCTATTCATCTAAAACCTTGTCAGGGTTCCCGGGCCTTGCTGGTCTATGAATCCTGTTTGGAATTTATTAGTGCATTCTTCGGCTGTCTCTATGCGGGTGTAATTGCTGTACCCGTTAATTTGCCCCGTCGCAACCAAAAATTAGCCCGTCTACTGGCGATCGCCACCGATGCCGATGCAGAACTCGCCCTCACCACCAGCACAACCCTGATCGATTTCCAAAAACGCTGGCAGGAGGAGGAAGCACCAACCCTCACCGCCAAAAAATGGATTGCCACCGATCAAATTGCCACCAATACCGAGTCCTTTGACTCTTTGGCAATTATGCCCGAACACCTCGCCTTTTTGCAATATACCTCTGGCTCTACAGGCACACCGAAGGGGGTGATGGTCAGCCACGGCAATATTATCCACAATGAGCAAATGTTGCAGCAGGTGGCAGGACATAGCCAAGAAAGTGTGATTGTCGGTTGGTTGCCCCTGTTCCATGATATGGGACTGATTGGTCCCGTACTGCACACCGTTTTTATTGGCTCCACCACCGTTTTAATGCCGCCGATCGCCTTTTTGCAGCAACCTCAATGTTGGCTAGAGGCAATATCCCGTTATCGAGCTTGCACCAGTGGAGCACCGAATTTTGCCTATGATTACTGTGTCCAAAAAATTCAGCCAGAAACTGTCAAGCATCTCGATTTAAGTTGCTGGGAGATTGCCTGTAACGGGGCTGAGACCATTCGTGCTGAAACCATTAACGCCTTTGCGGAAAAATTTGCCATCTGTGGATTTCAAAAACGGACTTTCTATCCCTGTTATGGTCTGGCGGAGGTAACTTGTTTTGCGACAGGTGGCAAGAAACAAGAAGAACCGATTATTCGCCCTAGAAATCAAGCTAATCATCAAGAGGGGAAAATGCATGATGGCGATCGCCCTTCCAATTCAGCCACAGATTCAGCCACAGATTCAGTGACCGATTTAACGACCAATTTAACGACCGATTTAGTCAGTAGTGGGCAAGCATTGCTGGATATGGAAGTGAAAATCGTTGATCCAGAAACTCTAACTCTTTGCTTAGAAGGACAAGTAGGAGAAATTTGGATGCGGGGGGGCAGTGTAACCCTCGGTTACTGGCAACAACCTGAAGCCACTGCCGCGACATTTCAGGCTCGTTTTCAAAACTCAGAGGAGAATTTTTTGCGTACGGGCGATCTCGGCTTCCTCTCGGAGGGTGAATTATTTGTAACAGGTCGCCTCAAAAATGTTCTGATTATCCGTGGTCAAAACTATTATCCTCAGGATCTCGAATTCGTTGCCCAACGGAGCCATCCCGCCCTATCCCCTCACGGTGGAGCGGCTTTTACGGTGAATGTGGAGGGGGAAGATAAATTAGTCCTCGTGCAGGAAGTCCAACGTCAATTTCTACGCAAGCTCAACCCTAAAGAGGCGATCGCTGCCATCCAAGCCAGCTTAATGAAAAATTTTGGACTACGACTTTATCAAGTGGTCTTGATTAAACCTGGTAGTCTCCCGAAGACATCGAGCGGTAAGATTCAGCATTACCAATGTCGCAGCGATTTTTTAGCCCATCAACTTAGTGAGATTGATCAGTAATATTGGAGAAACCCGTTAATGTCCCCAGATTCTGCACCGATTACGACTAATCCCCCCCTTGCTCCAATTGCGATCACCAATCCCCGTTTGGCGGCTATACAAAAACGGCGAGCTTTTTTGTTTCATCTCATTTCCTTCTTGGGTTGTGGAGTGGGCATAGTTCAGGTTTATTACTATGGTTGGAATGCGCTCGATCTAGGCTTGTTGATCGGGTTTTATTTTCTGATTATTTTGGCGGGA
>DATGYA010000434.1:0-5351 GCA_035298405.1 Kamptonema sp.
TCATTATTTAGGGGAATAATCAAGCCTTCTTCTATAGCTACTTGAAGTTCTTGAGATGTTTCTGCTTGAGATTTGCTATTAACAATAGATAAAATGTCTAAATTAAACTGGTTTCCTATACAAGCAGCTAGTTTTAGAACTGTTTGAGTGCTATGAGCCAGTTTCTCAATTTTGCTCACCATTAAATCAACAACATTATCAGTAATATCTACATTTTTGATGGCTGCTATTTCCCATTGCCAACAATATTGAGTGCTATTAAATGACAATAAATTTTCTGCATATAAAGACTGTAGTAATTGATTTATAAAAAATGGATTACCATTAGTCTTTGTATCAATTAATTCCGCTAAATCTCCACACTTTTCTAATGAACATATAAGGGTTTCAGCAATTAATTGATTAACTTGATTAAAATTTAATGGTTCTAATAGTATTGAATTAACCTTAGCATTCGTTTTTTGAATTGTTTCTATGGTTATTGTTAAAGGATGAGTTGGGCTAACCTCATTAGAACGATAGGCTCCTATAATTAACAAATACTTGCTATCGCTATCAGTCATTAGCCGTTCAATCAACTTTAAGGAAGCTGTGTCTGACCACTGTAAATCATCCAGAAAAATTACTAGCGGATGTTCCTGTTTAGCAAAAACATCAATAAATTTTTGTAAAACCAAATTAAATCTACTTTCAGATTCAGATGGTTTTAATTCGGGAACCGGAGGCTGTTTGCCAATAATTAGTTCGACTTCAGGAATGACATCTATAATGACTTGGCTATTGGGATCAAGGGCTTCTAAAATCTGCTGCTTCCAATTTTGGAGCTTAGTTTCACTTTCGGTTAATAACTGTCGAATTAAATCTTGAAATGCTTGAATCAAGGAAGCATAGGGAATATTGCGTTTTAACTGATCGAATTTACCAGAAATAAAGTATCCTCGTTGCTGCACAATTGGTTTATGAACTTCATTCACCAATGCTGACTTACCAATACCGGAGTAGCCAGAAACTAGGATCATTTCAGTTGTTCCTTGGCTAACTCGCTCAAATATTGACAGCAGTTGATCAACTTTCTCCTCTCTACCATAAAGTTTTTGCGGAATTTGAAATTTATTAGAAACATCTTGAGTAGCTAGAGGAAATTCTAAAATTTGATTGCTAGTTTGTAACTGATGCAAGCAATTTTCTAAATCTACTTTCAATCCCCAAGCCGTTTGGTAACGTTCCTCAGCAGTTTTTGCTAGTAGTTTCATCACAATATTCGCAACTGCTGTAGGGCAGCGGTCTTTTTTGACTAACAGGTGGGGGGGTGTCGCTTGTTGGGCAATATGACAATGGACTAACTCCATTGGATCTGTAGTTTGAAAAGGAAGTTGTCCGGTCAATAACTCATAAAGTGTAATTCCCAAAGAGTAAAAATCAGTCCGATAATCAATCGATCGGTTCATTCTACCAGTTTGCTCTGGGGATATATAAGCTAAAGTTCCTTCTAAGTAATCTGGATTGCCCAAAGCTTGATTTTCTTGAGATAAAACCGTAGATATCCCAAAGTCAATGATTTTCAGTTGGCGAGTCTCTTGATTGTAGACAATATTAGATGAATTAATGTCTTTATGGATGATATTTGCAGCATGAATACTGCTCAAAACCTCAGCAATTCTTACTGCAATAAACAAAATTTCTTCTAGTGCTAATTGCTCGTTCTCTATCCATGCTCTTAGTGAATCTCCCCCAAAATCCTCTAAAAAAATGGCTAAACTATTTTGATATCTCTGTAATCCATAGGCTTTAATAACTCCATCCAGATTCAGAGAACGGGTAATTTCATATTCTTGTTTATATTTAGTCAGTTCTGATAACTTTGGGTAGTCTAACTTGAGAACCTTGAGAATAATTGGTTGGTTGTTTTTAGGTAGAATGGCTCGATAGACTATGGAGTTAGCACTTTCATAAATTTTGGTAGTAATTTGATATTCACTAATTTTTGCGTTCATTTCTGTTTCCCAAATTTTATTGTTTATTTTATGACCGTTGCTATTTTAGACGCACTACAGAATAGTATAAAAAAATATTGCTATTTATCCATTTGCTTTATGGACAAATTAGCAATTAATTTGCATTCTACTTGCTAGTAGAAATTGTAGAGAGTCGAATTAAAACCTTTTTCTTTGGAAGTTGTTTAACTGTTGCTAAACTAACAACTTCCGATCGGTTATAATCAATAGAGTCATTAAAGCGGTGGAGAATTTGCTGGATTAAACTCTATTTCAGCAAGCAGTTAAAGGCACGTAATAAATGCCAGCGTCTACAGGTGTGATATCTTCAGGATTCTCGTTTTTGAGCCACTCTAGTAATTCATGATCTGTCACAAAGCTAGGTTGAGGAGGATATGGCAAAGAATACACACTCCCTCCTGTTGGAGATTCGGTTATTTGCCCATAAAAAGAATTCCAATTTGTGACTGAAATCGTAATAGTAAATTGCTCTAGGGTTGGAAGACCCAATCCCTTGAGATAGCTATTAAGATATTTTTGTAGTTCTTGCGGTGGTAAAGATAGCAGAGTCTGCTTAATCTTTTCACCTTCTGGATTCTTTAGCCACGATTTAGCAATCAGCTTAGAAAGGGCTTTACTGACTTTAGCGAAATCGCTTATAGTTGTTTTGACCGCAGGGGCAAGCTTATTTAGTTCCGCTTGTCTATCATGCTTGGAATAGCTAAGCAAAGAGTCTATACATTCCAGTTTCATTGGTTTATTCCCTGGTAAAATTGGTAGTAGAGCGATGGTAGCTGAAAAACCGAAAGAAGTCAATAGATTATTTACTCGTCAATCATTGCACTATCAATGCAAGCCGTAGAAACGACGAGGATTATCCCAGATAATCTTTTGTACCGTTTCTTTAGATAAGCTATTTTCCAGCGCGATCGTTTTTTCAACAATATCGAGCTGACGATCCATGTGGGGATAGTCGGAACCAAAAATCAAGTTATTGGAACCGATGCGATCGATAGTTTGACCCAGAGAAGGTTCCGTCGGCTCAACGTCAATAAAGCACTGGCGACGAAAATAATCTGAGGGCAGCGTTTTAACGCGATCGCTCACTTCTCAATGTAAACTTCGATACATTTATTTGTATCCTTGGATACAAGAGAGATCGAGAACCGCTATAGAATAGACGGCGATCGCTCTTAAATTGTGAATATTAAATTTGTTGCAGCCAGTTGTTTAAATCTTCTGGTGAGGAAAAATTCAGCAATGCCTCTGCTAAGTTTTCTAATTGGGCTAAAGACAACTGACTAATTTTCTCTTGTAACTCTGGAGGAATAGTCCCAATTTGCCGTGTAAGTAGGAGTTGAACAATTGCTAATTCACCCTGTTGCAAGCCTTGTTGCAAACCCTGTTGCAAACCTTCTTCCATCCAGCTAGTCACAATGTCCATAACTACTACCTCTTTTTCTGGTTCCAATAAACTGTAAGGTGGGCGCTCGCCTCAACCATCTTCTTCTATGAGTTATAGCCTTTTGCGGCGAGCGCCCACCCTACGTTTAATTATGTCTGACTATTTACTAGCTAATCAATACAAGCCATAGAAACGACGAGGATTATCCCAGACAATCTTTTCTACAGTTTCTTTAGACAAGCTAGCTTCAAGTTCTATCATTTTGTTAACGATATCTGGCTGATGATCCATGTGGGGATAGTCGGAACCAAAAATCAAGTTATCGGAGCCAATGTAATCGATAATTTGACCCAAATAAGGTTCCGTCGGCTCAACAGCAATAAAGCACTGCCGACGAAAATAATCTGAAGGCAGCATTTTAACATTGTGGCTCACTTCCCAATGTAAATTACGATACTCTTCATCCAATCTCCACAACCAATAGGGCAACCAACCGCAACCAGATTCTAAAAATGCTACTCTCAATGAAGGATGACGCTCTAATACTCCCCCTTCAATTAGGGCTAAAAGTGCCATCATTTGTTCCATTGGATGAGAACAGGCGTGAGTAGCAAAGCGAGTCTGAAATCTATCTGCGCCTGTAGTTGGTAACAAACTATGAGTGGATTCATGGATACCAATAGCAATTCCTAACTCTTCACAAGCTGTCCAAAATGGCTCGTAGGCAGAGTCACTCAAAAGTCTACCTTTAACTGGATTGGGGCGCAAAAACACCGCTTTCCATCCAAATTCAGCAATTTTATGTAATTCCGCAACCATCTTTTCCGGGGCATGAAGATTAATTGCTCCCACACCTTTCAATCTACTGGGATCGTAGCTACAAAATTCCTCATATAACCAATTATTGTAAGCGCTGGTAAAAGCTCCGGCTACTTCGGGAGCCATACTATCAATTGACCACAACCACAGTCCAAAAGTAGGATAAACAAATGCTATATCGACTCCCATTTCTACCATTGCTTGAACGTGGGATTCCACATCAAAGCGCTTAAAGTAAGAATTAGGGTGAGCCTCCCTCATCTGCTTGTTACCCTCTTTTTCAACTTGCTCAGAAACCCGATTAGTAATTTTTTGCCCTTGAATTCTCATGTCTGGGGAGGGCGCAAATTGCTTAAATTCAGGGGCGAGATATTTTGCCCACATTTGAGAGGGTTCAAAAACGTGGGAATCAGCATCAATAATTTTATATCCGTTGAGCATAAGACAATTATTCCAAATCTGACGGGTTAATGCCCAAAGCTGTTAGCTGTTCGGCAGAAAGCGATTTTAACTTCTCAGCTAATTCTAGCCGCTTTTGTCGTTCTCGTTCCGCCTGTGCAACTGCTAATTCCGCCTGTGCGATCGCAAATTCCGCATCTGTTTGCACCCAATTGCCGACACTATCATACCAGCGCAACCAGCGCCGATTAATACCCTCAAATTCCCCTTGCCAAACTCCCAAACCCAATTTGAGTTCGGGAATCCAAAACCGAGGATTGTCAGCATCTAGGATTTGTTCTTGATAGCGCCCACCATCGAGTTTAAAAATCCGCAGGCGATCGCTATATCGACTAAATACGGCATAATAAGGTACTCGCAAAATCCGCTCGTAAACATCCCACTTTCTCGGCGGGGTTTCTCGCGTTGCTTGTCCGTTATTTTCCTCAGTAGCATCTACTTCTGCTTCTACGAATTGCCCCAAATCTTCTTTTTCCGTTCCCGGTGACAGCAATTCCACTACTAAAAAAGGATTTGTACCTTCTTGCCACACCACATAACTAGAGCGCAAATCCGTCTCTTCGTACAACCGGGAAACATCCAAAACTAGAAACCAATCGGGACGCTTGTGCCACAGAGAATGATGGACATCATAGTACAAGTTTAAATCCGAACCGACAAAGATGCGATCGCTC
>DATGYA010000435.1:0-10916 GCA_035298405.1 Kamptonema sp.
TTCCTCTCTATCGAGACAAATGGCGATCGATAGAAATGTCAACCGAATCCATCGATCGAGAAAAAGTCGCAGCAGTAATCAAAGCTGCGTATGCGGTAAGCGACTTCCCTGAGCCTGAAATTTTATTCTATAATAATCCTCTCACGGCAATTGAAAAGACTCTGGCTATTGAAAACTTTAAGACTTATTTAGGGCGCGATATTCATATCAAATTTATGAAAAGAGTAGACGATCATATTGCACATGGAATAAGGCGACAACTTGATGATAAACTATTCATCAGATTGCGGAATCAAGTTCAACATCCTGAATTTCCACATTACTGGACTGATAGCAATCCACTAATTTCATACTTCCCGTATGGCGTAATAAGATGTATTGAACATCAATTAATTGCCGATCTCGACAAGCCTGAACTTGAATTTAGTGATATTTCATATTTTACAAGGAACCTGAATAGACCAGCAGAAGGAGCAATATGGGGTTGTGTGTTTGATTTTTGTATCTCAGTTCTTAACCTTCAACACGACAAGAAAAAATGGAACGTAGTTCAAGAGTTGATGCAACACTGTGGTTTTGTATTCAAATTTGAAAAGGTTTGTATAGTCTGCGATCGCCCTTGTAAGTTGTCGTTTGACCAAGAAAATAAGCTTCATGCTGAGGGGGAGCCTGCTCTTCAATTTGCTGAGGGCTATAGTGTTTATGCTTGGCACGGAAGACATCCTTCTGAAGAAGAGCGATATTATGAGGAGCCTGCTCCTGATTCTGTGTAGATATACAGCTTAACAAATCAAGAACTCTGTTACAATCTGTAATGGCATAGAAAAGGAAGAGGTAAGATGCGGGTTGCGATCGCGGGTGCTGGACTAGCTGGCATGACTTGTGCCATCGATTTAGTCGATGCCGGACATCAAGTAGAAATTTTTGAATCCCGACCTTTCGTAGGCGGTAAAGTGGGGAGTTGGGTCGATCCTGACGGGAATCACGTAGAAATGGGTTTGCACGTCTTTTTTGGCTGCTATTATAACTTATTTGAAGTGATGAAAAAAGTAGGGGCATTTGATAATTTGCTCCTCAAAGAACACACTCATACTTTTATTAATAGAGGCGGCGAGACAGGAGTTCTGGATTTTCGGTTTATTGCTGGCGCTCCCTTTAACGGTTTAAAGGCTTTCTTTACCACATCTCAGTTATCTGTACAAGATAAAATTCAAAATTCGATTGCTCTGGCTACGAGTCCAATTGTGCGGGGTTTGGTAGACTTTGATGGGGCAATGAGAACTATTCGCAAGCTAGATAATATTAGTTTTGCCGATTGGTTTAGAGGTCAAGGCGGTAATAATGGCAGTCTTAAACGGATGTGGAATCCGATTGCCTACGCACTGGGTTTTATCGATACTGAAAATATTTCTGCCCGGTGTATGTTGACAATTTTTCAGTTTTTTGCTTGTAGAACCCAAGCCTCGGTGATGCGAATGTTGCAGGGTTCTCCGAATGAATATTTGCATAAACCGATTGTTAAATATTTGGAAGATCGGGGTGTTAAAATCTATACGCGGCGGCGAGTGCGGGAAATTTTGTTTGCAGAAAATGGTGGCGAAACTCGCGTGACGGGGTTAGCGATCGCGAAAGGAGAAACAGAAGAAACTATCACCGCCGACGCTTACCTTTTTGCCGGAGATGTGCCAGGAGTGCAGAAAATTTTGCCTCCTGATTGGCGCAAATGGTCGGAATTTGACAATATTTATAAATTGGATACAGTACCAGTAGCAACGGTGCAATTGCGGTTTGATGGGTGGGTGACAGAGTTAGACGATCCTGAGAAACGCAAGCAGTTGAGTCATGCTGTAGGAATAGATAATTTGCTTTATTCAGCAGATGCCGATTTTTCCTGTTTTGCTGACTTGGCATTAGCAAGTCCGGCCGATTACTATAAGAAAGGAGAAGGTTCTCTGTTACAGTTGGTGCTAACTCCTGGCGATCCATTTATTAAGGAGAATAATGAGGCGATCGCGCAGCACGTTCTTAAACAAGTATTAGATTTATTTCCATCAGCACGGGAATTAAACATGACTTGGTATAGCGTTGTTAAGCTAGCTCAATCTCTGTACCGGGAAGCCCCCGGAATGGATCTTTACCGTCCTGCTCAAAAAACGCCCGTAGCTAATTTTTTCCTGGCAGGAAGTTACACTCAGCAAGACTACATTGATAGTATGGAAGGAGCAACTATTTCCGGGCGTGAGGCAGCAAAAGCTATTTTAGAAATGGCTAATGGCTAATTGCTAATGGCTAATTGGTATAGCGGTTCTCAAGTAAGTGAGGTACGTAGTCGATGCTCTAGCCCTCTTAATTATGCTTATGTAGCTAAGTGAGGTAAGCACCTAACAACTAACAACTAACAACCAACAACCAACAACTAACAACCAACAACTAACAACCAACAACTAACAATTACCAATTAATAAAATGTCCGAATGGTTAGAACATAGCGTACAAGTAGAAGTTGCGATTCCGATAGAAATGGCGTGGAGTCTTTGGTCTGACTTAGAGCAAATGCCGCGCTGGATGAAGTGGATTGAATCAGTGCATATTCTCGAAGAAGATCCAGACTTGTCCCGGTGGAAACTGGCTACAGGAAACTTAGAATTTAGCTGGCTTTCCCGCATTTTGAAATTAGTTCCCTGCCAGATTATTCAATGGGAATCCGTCGATGGGTTGCCTAATCGCGGTGCAGTTAGATTTTACGATCGCAAAGGTAGCAGCATTGTTAGACTCACAGTAGCCTATGCGATTCCGGGCATTCTCGGCAAATTAATGGATAATTTGTTTTTGGGGCGCGTGGTGGAATCGACAATTCAGGCTGATTTGGAAAGATTTAAAGAGTATGCTCTTAAAATTCAAACAGAGTCATAAATTTATCAGGAAAGTGTCAATATAAACTTATGCTGAGCGTTGCTTCCGGTATATGAGTTATTGCCTCAACCCTTCCTGCTACAATCCCCAAAATCCTGACGCTACAAGATTTTGTCTGACTTGCGGCACAAAGTTGCTGCTAAAAGAGCGATATCGCGCTGTCAAACCCATTGGCAGAGGTAGTTTTGGCAGAACTTTCTTGGCAGTTGATGAGGACAAACCATCTAAACCACGCTGCGTTATTAAGCAATTTTTTCCGCAAGCACAAGGTACGAATAATCTTGAGAAAGCGGCAGAATTATTTAACAGAGAAGCAGAGAGACTTGATGAGTTAGGAAAACATCCGCAAATTCCCGATTTGCTGGCGCATTTTGAACAGGATAACCGCCAGTATTTAGTGCAGGAGTTTGTTGGGGGTGAAAATTTAGCAGAAGAATTAGCGATCGCAGGTGTTTTTAGTGAAGCTAAAATTCGCAGTTTGTTGAAAGATTTATTACCTGTGTTGCAGTTTGTTCACGATCGCCAAGTAATTCATCGCGATATTAAGCCAGCAAATATTATTAGAAAACCCTCACAACCTGCTGAGACTACTTTCTTTTTAAGTCAGCAGATTGGAAATCTCGCTTTGGTTGATTTTGGTGCAGCTAAAGTGGTGACACTAGGGGCGGGTACTGGAACTATTATCGGTAGTCCTGAATATGTTGCACCTGAACAGGTTAGGGGTCAAGCAGTTTTTGCCAGCGATCTATACAGTTTAGGTGCAACTTGTATTCATTTATTGACTTATCTTTCTCCTTTTGAATTATTTGATATTAATGAAAATAAATGGGTGTGGCGAGATTATTTGAATGGAAATTTGGTGAGCAACCAGCTAGGAAAAATTCTAGATAAATTATTAGAAAATAGTCTAAATCTCCGGTATAAATCGGCGGCTGAGGTACTTGATGATTTGAATTTTCAGGAAATGACGGTGACATCTGCGATCGCTACCCAATCTGTTGCTAAAAAGCCATCAGCGCCTCAGAGAGCGCCAACTTGGGAATGTATTTACACCTTAACAGGACATTTAAACTCAGTTACATCAGTAGCTTTTAGTCCTGACGGTGAAACTTTAGCCAGCGGCAGCGAAGATCATACTATTGAAATCTGGAAACTCGATGCAGGGAAGCGTTGGTACACTCTGAGAGGTCATTCTGATTGTGTAAATTTTGTGGCTTTTAGTCCTGATAGCCAGACTTTAGCTAGTTGTAGTCGAGACAAAACTATTCAGATATGGGATTTGAAAAAGGGTAAATGGTGGTACAGTTTAGTAGGACATTCGGATCGGGTTTATACTATTGCTTTCAGTCCTGACGGTCACACTTTAGCTAGTGGTAGTCGGGACAAAACTATTCAATTGTGGAATTTGGATAAAGGCAAGTGGATGCGGACTTTTACTGGTCATACTGAGGGAGTTTGTGCGGTTGCTTTTCGTCCTGATGGTCAGTTTTTAGCTAGTGGTAGTCGGGACAAGACTGTGCAAATTTGGGAATTTAATACTGGGAGGTCAATTTGTAGTCTAGGAGGCCATACAGACTGGGTAATTTCAGTAGCTTTTAGCCCAGATGGAAAAATTTTAGCAAGTGGTAGCCGGGACGGTACGATCAACTTATGGCGGGTAGGAAGCGATGGTAAAGGGGTATTGTTGGATGCGATCGCAGATCGTAGGGACAGCCTTTTCTGTCTGGCTTTTAGCCCCGACAGAAATATTTTAGCCAGCAGCGGTCGCGACGGTAAAATTTATTTATGGGATGCTAATACCTTATCTTTGCTAGAAGTTCTTAGCGGTCATTCAGGGGATATTTTATCTGTAGCATTTAGTGGCGATGGGAAGAGTTTAGCAAGTGGAGGAAGCGATCGCTCGATTAAAATTTGGCGGTGAAAATGGTAATTAGCTAAAGATCGGTTACACTTTAACTTAAGAGTCTGTTTATGTCTACTGAATTGTTCCACCAATTGATAACAAACTAAAAATACGTCTTCTGTTCATCGTGATATACTCCTATAATTAACGGGTGCGATCGCGAAAGTCACTAACCTATAGTGTGTCTATGCGATCGCCTCAACTATTGGGAAAAGTTTACTACTTGAGAGTGAAAGATTCATTATTTATGACATTGTTATTAGCGGGTGATGTGGGCGGGACTAAGACGATTCTGCGCTTAGTGGAAAGGACGGAAGCAGCGGTAATGAATACTCTTTATGAAGTGCGTTACCGCAGTGGGGATTTTCCAGATTTAGTACCAATGGTGCAGCACTTTTTTGATGAAGCTGCTATACATTTGGGCTATGCAGCTATGCCTGAGAAAGCTTGTTTTGCGATCGCGGGCCCAGTTATTAATAACACTGCTAAGCTAACTAATTTACCTTGGTGGTTGGAAGCAAAACGCTTGGAAAATGATTTAAAAATATCCCAAGTTAGTTTGATTAATGATTTTGAAGCGGTTGGTTATGGCGTATTAGGTTTAGATCCTACCGATTTGCACTCTTTACAAGGTGGCAAATCTCGACAAAATGCACCAATTGCTGTAATTGGTGCTGGTACTGGTTTGGGCGAATGTTTTTTAATTCGGCTAAAAGATGAGGTCAAAGTTTATGCTTCCGAAGGGGGTCACGCTGATTTTGCTCCGCGCTCGGAGTTAGAATTTCAATTATTAAAATATTTGTTAGCTAAGCACGATGTTCAGCGAATTTCTGTAGAACGAGTAGTATCAGGGCTAGGAATTGTTTCAATTTACCAGTTTTTGCGCGATCGCAAATTTGCGGATGAATCGCCGGATGTACAGCGAATTGTGAGAATTTGCGAGCAAGAAATGGGGGAGAGTGAGAAGAGTGTCGATGCAGCAGCGACAATTGCAACAGCGGCTTTAGAGAATCGCGATCGCCTTTGCGAACAAACTATGCAAATGTTCGTAGAAGCTTATGGTGCCGAGGCAGGAAATCTGGCTTTAAAGCTATTACCTTATGGTGGTTTGTATGTTGCAGGCGGTATTGCTGCCAAAATTATGCCACTCATGGAAAACGGAGCTTTTCTGCGAACATTTACTCATAAAGGTCGGATGAATTCTTTATTAGAAAATATACCCGTTTATGTAGTTTTGAATCCGCAAGTAGGGTTAATTGGAGCTGCTATTTGTGCGGCTGGTCTGTAGAGGAAAAATGCAGGCAAGTGCGATCGCCATCCAACAATTCCGAATTAATACCACTTCTCTAAAATTTTGCTACAGTTTGGGTAGGGGCGGGTTCGCGATCAAATTTGCCACCCACAAATAACATTAATAAACCCGCCCCAAGACTGTAGCATTAATTTAGAGAATTGGTATAAGCTGTTACGCATTTAAACGACTAACGAAGCAATTAGGGTGCGAGTCAAGCGAATACTTATACTTAAACGGGAAAAACTTCGGACTGACCCACCCTAAAATCTATTTTAAATGTTCAACAGCTTATTGAATTATTAAATTATAAACTTCGCTAGTCCTAAATATTTAATGCCCTCTGGCGTAACTTCAAAGCGACAAGGCAAAACCTCCAAACCCTCCATCACTGCCTGTCTCAACAACTGTCCATAAACACGATCGCAACTATCCCCAGGAGCAAAATCAGTACAGTCCCCACGATTAATAAAATACAACATCACCGCCCTCCCACCCTGTTGCACCACATCCATCAATTCTCTCAAATGCTTCTGTCCCCGCTCTGTAACTGTATCAGGAAATAAAGCCAATTGTCCTTGTGCCAAAGTAGTATTTTTCACTTCCAAGTAAATCGGAAAATCCCCACCATTTAGCAAAAAATCTACCCGGCTTTTTTTATCTTTACCATAAGCTACTTCTGGTAAAATCAAATTATAATTGCCCAATGGAAATAATTCCAACTCCAAAGCTAACTTCACTACTCGATTAGGCAGGGCAGTATTAATTCCCACCCAAGTTGGCTCCGTATCGCACACTTGAATTAACTCCCAAGTATATGCTAACTTGCGTTTAATATTGTCGCTGTGCGATACCAAAACGGGATTATTAGGAATACAAACTCCTGTCATTGGGCCAGTATTTGGACAGTGAGCAGTGATTATTTCTCCCGAAGCTAGTTCAATATCAGCGAAAAAACGCTTGTAACGCTTAATTAAAATTCCCGGATATAAAACCGGATATTTATAAATAAAATTTGTCATTTCAATTTTGTAGTAAAGCTTTAGCCCCCTTATTATAGAATAAAAGGGATATTGCCCTTACTACTGTTACCTTTCGTGTCAGAATCATTGCAAAAACCAAAACGTTCTCTAGCAGGGATTGCTGGAATTGTCGCAGTCGCCACTCTGATCAGCAAAGTTTTTGGGTTAGTTCGCCAACAAGCGATCGCAGCCGCTTTCGGCGTGGGTGCCGCTGTCGATGCCTACAACTACGCCTACGTCATCCCTGGCTTTTTATTCATTTTACTTGGTGGCATCAACGGGCCATTCCATAGCGCGATCGTTAGCGCTTTAGCTAAGCGTGGCAAGTTAGAAGCAGCGCCCCTAGTAGAAACTATCACCACCTTAATTGGCGGTATACTACTTTTCGTAACCGTCGGCTTAATTATTTTTGCCGACCCCTTAATAGATTTAGTAGCACCAGGATTAACCAGAACAGCAGAAGGATTAGAAATCAGAGCGATCGCCATCCAACAATTCCGAATTATGGCACCAATGGCCTTACTTTCTGGATTAATCGGCATCGGTTTTGGCACTCTCAACGCCGCCGATATGTATTGGCTGCCATCCATCAGCCCCTTATTTTCCAGCATCGCAGTAATTGGCGGACTCGCTTTTTTTGCCATGCAAGTAGGAGATAAAATCACTCAGCCCAAATACGCCATAGCAGGCGGCTTAGTATTAGCTTGGGGAACCCTCGCAGGTGCAGCGATGCAGTGGTTAATACAAGTAGTTGCCCAATGGCGATCTGGCTTGGGAACATTGCGTTTTCGCTTCAATTTTCAGCAACCGGGAGTGCAGGAAGTAATGAAAGTGATGCTCCCTGCAACCTTATCATCAGGAATGCTGCAAATTAATGTCTACACAGACTTATTTTTTGCCTCTTACATTCCCCAAGCCGCCGCTGCAATGGGCTATGCAGGCTTATTAGTAATGACACCTTTAGGAATTATTTCTAATGTAATTTTAGTACCTTTTTTACCCATCTTTTCCCGGCTAACTGACCCTAATGATTGGGATGAATTAAAACAGCGAATTCGCCAAGCCTTAATTCTAACTGGTATTACTATGTTACCATTAAGCGCCTTGATGGTAACGCTTGCCATGCCTATTGTGCGCGTCGTCTACGAGCGTGTCGCGTTCAATCAGTCAGCATCGCAATTTGTAGCCCCCGTATTAATGGCTTACAGTATCGGGATGTTTGTCTATTTAGGTCGCGACGTTTTGGTGAGAGTATTTTATGCTTTGGGAGATGGAGAAACGCCTTTTCGCGTTAGTATTTTGAATATTTTCCTGAATGGACTGCTAGATTATTTATTAGTAAAACCTTTTGGCGCACCTGGTTTAGTCTTGGCAACTGTGGGAGTGAATATCGTTTCAATGGCGATGCTATTGTGGCTATTGGATCGCAAGCTAAAAGGTTTGCCTTGGCGCGAATGGATTTTGCCATTTTTTGGATTAACTGCTGGCAGTTCTGTTGCAGGTTTAGTGGCTTTGGCTACTTTGCAAGGATGTCAAAAAGTTTTGGGTACTGAGGGTTTGTTAATTCAATTAGTGCAGTTGAGCGTTGCCAGTTTCACGGGGTTGGGAGTTTTTGCAGTGTTTATCTTTCAGATGAAATTGCCGGAATTTGATATGTTTGTGGATAGGTTACAGCAGCGATTTAGGAGATAATATCAAGTTTGATTGATTAACAAGTTAGGGGATCGTATACATCATCACGCTCATAGTTGATAGGAATAGTACGAACTGATGATTGTCGCTTTTGGCGATCGCACCTCGCCTTACCTACTTTTTTGTTATAAAAAAACGTAGAATGCAGAAGGGAGAAAATATCATTCTCCCTGCTGCTAAATACTTTTAATCCACAACAGCCATCACATTTCTCTTTGAAATTCCTCTAGAATGTCCATTAGCTGAACCTGACCCTGCCTCGGCACTAAATCTGCTAAAGGAACTTCCCGCTTACCGCCGCCTAACTTAACAGAAATACCTTGCAGAACTTGAGCTACTTTGTCACTATCTACATTACCATTAGTCAGCAATGGATACAGTTGTTCGGCAACAACTGTGTGCAAGTGAGCATCTTTTAGATACAAATGCCACTTGGCTACATCAATGTAGATGTTTTCGCCAATTTCGGCAGCGAGAGATTCTATTGCTTGGGTGGTGTTAGTATTAGCCATAATTTCAAGAAAAAGTTAGTAACTGATTTTGTAATCGATTTATGGGATAAGTTAGGACTAGAGAAGAGAGTTACTCGTTGACCGCGATCGGCAAGAAGAATTTAGTCATAATCTTAATTATGAAGTCTGAATTCTTCTTTTCGATCTTTTAATACTAGAGATTATTCTGCTTTTTGGTCAGAAATAGAATAATCTGCGATCGCAAACACATAAATCGCGTGTGCGAACAACAACCCCGCCCATGTCAGCGTCACCCAACTTGCCCAAGGCCACTCAGCTTTCTGTAAATTGTGGAAAAACCACAATCCAGAATTGCAAGCACCAAAAGCAGCAACATGGATGGCAAAATTCATGCGGTCATCTAAACGACGGTAGGCGGGATCTTGGCGGTCTGGTTTGCGGGGCCAACGAGGAGGCATAACTTTCAATTCCTGAACAGTGCTGAATCCCTGGTAGGGAATTTGCTAGTTATCCATTTTAATCCTATGCGGATATTTTTGAAGATAACATCCATCCTAAGACAGGTAAGTAATATACAGTTTAATTAAGCCCCTAGACAAGTACAGCCGTAAAGACTGACAAATTCTAGCTGAGGTCGTGCTACAAAGTTAAGTGTACTTCCTGATGGTACGGTTCAACTTACGAATTAAGGTGCGATCGCGCCATCAGAGGCAAGAACTGTGATGCCTGCCGCGAGATTTACCCGATTGGGTCTTAAACTCATAGCAGATAACAGAAGTTTCTGCAATCTATCTAATTATGAAAGTTAAGTTTTGGTTCCTCTCCGCTATCTCCGCTCTGTTATTATGTGCATCCTTACCCGTTCGCGTGCAAGCTAACCCAGAAATATTTAGAGACAGTGTTAGCTCTACATTATGGTGGCAAATTGCAGTAGACAATCAGATGCACCTAATTAAAAATCAACAATATCAAGGCTGTATTTGGGGCGATTCTATTTCTTCCGCTCTTGGCAATTCGTTGGGCGAAAACAATTTTAATTTTGCCATCGGTGGCATGAGTTCCGTTTCGCTATTGGAGCAACTGAAAACTTTAATCCCCAATAACTTTAAATGTGAAAAAGCGATCGTGGCTATTGGCACAAATGATGCTATGTATGGTATCAGCGATGAAGCCTTTGTCAAAAATTTGAAAGAGGCGATCGCACTCCTACATTCAATGGGAACTAAACAAATTATTCTTATCCCAGCTTTTTACTCAACTGTTAAGGCTAGCTACGAGCCAAATTTAGCAGGGACAATAACTAGAATTGATGAAATTAATGCCCTAATCTGTCAAGTGTCAGCCTCAGAAAATGTTAAAATTGAATCTGAGGGAATACAGGCATTATTTAAGGATCGTGCCCTCAATGAAAATCTAACTATAGATGGCGTGCACCTTAATCCTAAAGGTTTAGATATATACAGGGAAGTCTTATTAAAAATCCTGGACTCAAAGTAGTATAGCAGAAGGAAGAAGGAAGAAGGAAGAAGGAAGAGGGAAGATGGGGGAGAGGGGGGAGATGGGGGAGATGGGAAGATGGGGGAGATGGGGGAGATGGGAAGAGGGAAGATGGAAGAGGGAAT
>DATGYA010000436.1:0-6566 GCA_035298405.1 Kamptonema sp.
AATTAAATCCCAGGTTTATTGGAGAGATATAATAGACAGATCGGAAATAAAAATTGTATTGCGATCGGAGATAGTAAAATTTGATTTTCCCAATACTTAATTATTCTAAATCAATAGAAATCAAGCCGAAGTCAGTACAAATACGCAAAGATTAGCTATTTATAAAGTTTTGATGAAGCTTCCGGAAAGTTAGTAGACAAAATTGTGGAAACGTGAGATATTTGAGTAAAGTCAATAAAAAACTACGTAAAAGCTAAATTTCCAATCTTTTAGAAAAGTCTACTAGAACTACTAGAAGTAAAAGCTTTAATAACTTAAATAAGAATAAGTTCTATGTCGCATCGACATTCAACACTCGGAACCAGGGAGCCGTCATGAAATTAATTCGGAAAGCAACTCTAACCGCAGCATTGCTGGCAACTGCCGCCATAGTCGGGAAAGCAACCCCTGCCCAGGCATTCTCCCTATACTTTGGAGAAGATTTGTCCCAAAACGAAAACATCCGCCTGACAACCACCCCTAAAGCCAATGCTGCCCGTAACGATTTCCTCTCTCAGCTCGTGGGTGTAGGAACTGAAACCTTTGAGAGTTACAATGCCTCGACAGGTGCGCCTCTATCCATCGGCTTTGGCAACGCTGGTACGGCAACGATGGGGGGTAGTGGATATGTAGAAAGAACGCCATCGGGTACTTCCCTTGGACGCTACCCAATTTCAGGAGATAAATACTGGCTATCTACAGGTCAATTCTCAATAACCTTCTCAAAACAAGTTGCAGCATTCGGTTTTTATGGAACAGATATCGGCGACTTTAACGGGCAACTGACACTGACGCTGATTAACAGTCTGACGAATTTCTCCCAAACAATTCTGGTTCCCCACACCATAGGTAGTAATGGCAGAGGCGGAGGTTCGGCGCTTTACTTCGGCTTGATTGCCTCTCAAAACGAAGTGTTCGATCGCATCTTGTTCGGCAATACTGCACCAGGAACAGATGTATTTGGTTTTGACAATATGACGATTGGAGCTCTTGACCAAGTTGTACAGCCACAACCAGAAGAACCAGTTCCCGAACCTTTAACTATGGCGGGTATGGCTCTTGGTGGGGCAATGCTGGCAGGTGCGCGACGGGTGCGCCAGGGCAGGCAGAAAGCATAAAAGTTACCCTTGGCGGTGGAGTTGGGAAATTGCTAAGCTTGAGGCAATCGATCCCGGTTAGGGAATTTATGAACATCCTGACAAAAATCCTTGGTTCACTTCAGATTTCTAGTCAACTCAAGCAAGGCATTTTTAATGTGGTAGTTGCTGTTGCGGCTGCGGGGGCAATAGGTGCGATCGCTCCTGAAGTAGCAATTTCACAGAAAATAGAATCTGCCAAACCCAACGACAGCGTACAAGTTAGCCAGTTACAACAGAACACCCCGCCAATACAGATAGTACAGCAAGACTTGTCGGGCGGATTATTCCCAGTAATAATTATCGGTGGCATTCTGATCTGCGTCCCTATATTCTTTGGGGGATTGGTAGTAATAGGCGATCGCGAAGTCGGCATCATCAGCAAAAAATTTACATTCTCTGGGAAATCCCTACCCCCTGGGCGCTTAATCGCCCTCGATGGCGAAGCTGGATATCAAGCAGATACCTTACCTCCCGGTTGGCACTGGGGCTATTGGCCGATACAATATAGCATTCGCAAAGAACCCGTCATCGTCGTTCCCCAAGGTGAAATTGCCCTCATTGTCGCCGCAGACGGTGCATCTATCCCGCCACAACGCATTTTAGGCAAAGTCACAGAGTGCGACAATTTCCAAGATGCCCGTAAATTCCTTAAGGGTGGTGGCGAAAAAGGTCGCCAACTAGGTATTATTACAGCCGGCACTTACCGCATTAACACCGCCCTGTTCACGGTAATTACGGCGGCGAAAGCCACCAAACACGGAATGAGTCCCGACCAATTGCAGTTGTACAGCCTCAGCCCCGATAAAGTAGGAATTGTCACTACCTTTGACGGCATTCCTATTGAACCAGGCGAGCTCGCAGGTGCCGTTATTCCCAATCACGATAACTTCCAAAATGCCCAAAAATTCATCAGTGGCGGCGGCAGACGAGGCTTACAAGAACAAGTTTTACTCTCTGGTTCGTGGAACTTGAATCCTTGGTTTGCTGGCGTGGAACAAGTGGCAATGACGGAAATTCCAATCGGCTATGTAGGCGTGGTAATTTCCTATGTTGGCGATTCCTCAGAAGATGTCAGCGGTGCAGCTTTTACTCATGGCAACTTAGTTAATCCTGGTAGTAAAGGTGTTTGGATTGTGCCTTTGTATCCCGGTAAACACCCGCTGAATACCCGAATTTTAAAAGTAGAATTAGTACCGACTACGAATATTGTACTCAACTGGTCGGACAGAACAGAAAGGCATAGTTATGATTCTCAACTTTCCTCTTTGACTGTGCGATCGCAAGACGGTTTCGGCTTTGATTTAGAAGTAGCCCAAATTATTCACGTTGGTGCTTTGGATGCTCCAAAAGTGATCTCGCGGGTGGGAGCAATGCAGAACTTAGTCGATCACGTTTTGCAGCCAACAATTGGTAATTACTTCCGCAATTCTGCCCAAGCTTATACAGTGTTAGACTTTCTCACGGCACGAAGTGAGAGACAAGCCGAGGCAGCAGAGTATATTAAATCTGCCATCCGTGCCTACGATGTGCAAGCAATTGATACTTTGATCGGGGATATTCTACCGCCTGCGGAGTTGATGCAAACGCAAACCGATCGCAAAATTGCTGAGGAACAGCAAAAAACCTATCAAGTGCAGCAAATGGCACAAACTCAGCGGCAGCAATTGGTGCGAGAGACAGCACTGGCAGACATTCAGCAACAGATGGTGCAATCAGAACAAGGCGTGAAAATAGCTGAATTGAAGGCGAATGCTCAAGTTAAGGAAGCGACGGGTGAGGCGGAAGCTATTCGCGTGACGGGAAATGCTAAGGCAGAAGCTTATCACGCGGGGGTTGTGGCTTTGGGTAATTCTGGCTATACGGCGTTGCAACTAATGCAGATTATAGGCGATCGCCAAGTGAGAGTAGTTCCTGATGTCGCCGTCAGCGGTAACGGTGGCGGTTCGGGGTTAGTAGATGGGTTACTGGGGATGATGCTGTGGAATCAAAACGGCAAACATAACACTCCTACTCCGCCACAGCCGTCGGCCAATGCGGCGGAATCAACTGTTTTGCCTTCTCTGACGGAAGTAGTGTCAAATCCGGTGGCAACTTCTGCAACTCAAAAGGCGAAGGGTGATACGCTGTTTAATAAATCGCCGCTAGATTCTCCCCCTTTAAGCTAAGCTAGCTTAATTGTAGTAAGTTCGCGGAGATTCCTCTAAATCCCCCTTTTTAAGAGGGACTTATACCAATTCCTCGATCTACAGCTACAGATTTCACCCCCCTGTAGTCCCTCCTTGGTAAGGGGGGACGGCGAAGCCGGGGGGTAGAAATTAGATTTGATCCCCCTGTAGTCCCACTTGGTAAGGGGGAGGCGAAGCCAGGGGTAGAGATTTGTAGTCATAGCTTCAAGAATTGGTATTAAAGAGGAGCTACGATCGTTACAAATGTAAAATTAAAAGTTACTCAAAAAAATTGGTGATGTCGGAAACATTTTCAACTGAAATTAGCGATCGCATCTGCTCCCACATGAACGAAGATCATGCCAATGCTGTTGTACTTTACGCTCAAACTTATGGCAACACTCCTGATGCAGCATCAGCAAAAATGCTAGCAATTGATGCCACTGGCATGAATTTAACTGCCGAAGTCAATGGCGAAACTGTGCCAATTCGTGTCAGCTTCGACCGCACTTTAAAAGATGCCGAAGATGCTCATCATACTCTAATTGCAATGGTAAAACAGGCACGACAGCTTACAAAATAAATCCGGCAGTAGCGATTTTAGGCGTGTAAACTCCTTCAACATACCAACTCAAATTTAAAATCTAAAATCGTTAAATTCAATGATAAAAAATCCCTCTAGTTCCCAACAAATTGGCGATGTCATTATAGATAGTGAAAATGAGCGATTGTCCGGGCTAGTAAATCAATTAGATTTAATGATTTGCGCCCGTTATCCGCTGCTTTACCTGGTAGCGGCAGAAGAGGAACCAGCAGAAGAAGTGATTTCCCAAGTAGCAAGACAGCTAATTCCTTCGCGCCGACTTTTATTGTGGGATATTGTGCGCGGTTGGGATGATAATGGTTCTGCTAAAGGTTCAGTGATGGCAGCGCTGGATCGGATTAGCAAGACTTCCGCTGAGGAATATACAATATTTGTGTTGCGGGATTTACACCCGATTTTGAAATATCCCTACACTGAAAAAAATGCTCCCGCAGTTAGGGAGTTGCGGAATTTGTCGCGGGAATTAAAGCGCAGCCGCAAGACTATAATTTTAACTTCTCACGCCTTGGAATTGCCAGAAGAATTGAAGGAAGAAGTTACCGTCTTGGATTTTCCTTTGCCAAATATACAGGAGATTAATTATTTAATTTCCCACTTTGTAGAACAGCCAGAGCAGTTAAAATTAAGCGATTTAGGAAGGGAACAGTTAGTTAAGGCTTGTCAAGGATTAAGTAGAGCTAGAATTAGACGGGTTTTAGCTAAAGCGCTGGCGGCAAAACAGCAGATAAATGAGTCAGATATTGATGGAGTGTTAGAAGAGAAGCAGCAGGCGATTAGACGGACGGGAATTTTAGAGTTTTTTATTGCTAAAGAGTCGCTGGAAAATGTAGGGGGATTGGAGAATTTAAAGGGTTGGGTAAAGATGCGGCAGGATGCCTTTACTGAGGAAGCGCGGCGCTACGGTATTCCTAATCCTAAAGGTGTGTTGCTGGTAGGAATTGAAGGTACTGGGAAATCTCTTTCTGCTAAAACTATGGCTTGCGAATGGCGTTTGCCGCTGTTGCGGTTGGATACTGGGAGACTGTTTGGGGGGATTGTTGGGGAAAGTGAAAGCCGCGTTAGACAGATGATTCAATTAACTGAAGCGATCGCGCCTTGTGTGTTATGGATAGATGAAATTGATAAAGTTTTTGGGAATATGGTAGGCGGTGACGATGGAAATGCGGGTACGTCGCGCCAGGTGTTTGGTAGTTTAATTACTTGGATGCAGGAAAAAACGAGCGCTGTGTTTATTGTGGCGACTGCGAATAATCCGCGAATTTTGCCTGCTGAATTATTACGAAAGGGGAGATTTGATGAGATTTTCTTTTTGAATTTGCCAACGGAAGTGGAAAGGTTGGATATTTTTAAAGTGCATTTGCAGCGATTGCGCCCGACAAGATTACAAGAGTTTGATTTGGGGTTGTTAGCGAGGTGTGCTAAGGATTTTAGTGGTGCAGAAATTGAGCAAGTTGTAATTGATGGGTTGTATCGGGCGTTTGGAACTTTTGTAAATGACCAGCGCCAAGATTTGACGACAGAGGATATTTTGAGGGCGATGGATGATATTGTTCCATTGAGTGCGATCGCGCACGATAAAATTCAAGATTTAAAGCAGTGGGCGGCTGAATTTGGCGCAAGAATAGCATCTAATGATACTCATTTAGTTGATGAGTTGAAACGATACAGCAAACAGCACGGAATTGGGGAGTAGGAGACGGGGAGACTGGGAGGTGCGATCGCACTCAATCTAGGTTAAAATATTCAGTCTGTAAAGATAATTCAGCACTCCAGACATTTTTGATCGTAATTTTGTCTTTCTCATTTACTGCAACCAATTTTCTACCCTAAGATTGGGGACACGACTAAATTCACGAACATTTGCCGTTACAAGTGTTAGATCGAGAAATTGGGCATGGGCAGCAATCAATAGATCGTTCGGACCGATGGGTGTTCCGGCTTGCTCTAAGTGCGTGCGAATTGTCCCATAGTGAAAATCTACAGGAGTGTCTAGCGGCAAGATTGGTAACAGATTTAGGATCTGTTCGAGTTGCTGTGCCAGACGAGGAGAGCTACTTTTTGCTGCACCAAATCGCAGTTCGCACGCCACCACAATGCTGGTACAAATGCAGTTTTCTCCTACAGTTGCAATTCGCTGAAACACTAAACCTTGAGGATTTCGGACTAAATCTGAAATGATGTTGGTATCGAGTAAGTATTGATAAGTCATGCGGCTAGATGACAGTAAGCTTATAGTGTAACGCCGTCCAGTGGTAGCAACCTTTCATCTATGTCAGGAAAGTTTTCTGCGATCGTTTCTAAAGTCGCAAGCAGCGAAAGTAGCGGTAGGCGGCGAATGGGTTCGACAATCAATCGATCGCCTTCTTTACGCAACAAGACTTCTGTACCAGGTAGGGTAAATTCATAGGGAATTGTCAGGACTTGACTTTGCCCATTTTGTAAGAGAGAGACATAGCGCGAGTTGGGCATAGCACAACCTCATTGAATCGATGTCTTAATTTTATATCAAACAGAGGCGATCGCGCTAAGAGTGCAAGCATCGCTTTTTTCCCAAACGAATCATGCAATATTCACAATTACTCTAACAGAGGCGATCGCTACTTGTGCAAGCATCGCTCT
>DATGYA010000437.1:0-16504 GCA_035298405.1 Kamptonema sp.
GGATGGGGAGGATGGGGAAGATGGGGAAGATGGGGAGGATGGGGAGGATGATTTATCTCCTCCATCTCCCCTACCTTCCCTACCTCCTCCATCTTCCCTACCTACCTTACCTCCCCCATCTCCTCTGTTACCCCTTGTCAGCGTAAAGTTAGTGCTAACATTACTGAATTGCAGGCGATCTACTTGAACTGGTTTTGTAGTCGCGATCGCTCCTGCAAATAGAGGTTGAAATAGATCCCCAGTTAACTTTGCATCTACTTTCACCTCCCCCGCTACTGGAATTGGTAATTGCAAAGGTTTGGCGAGTTCTTTATTCGCCGCATTCAGCAGCGTAGCTACAGTTACAGGCTGAACATTTGTAGTTAAATTAAACTTAGTTTGTGACAAATCAAAATTAGACCCAGTCACAATAGTGCCTGCGATTTTCACAGGAATATCGGCATAATTAGTAATGAGATTATCTACAGCGATCGCAGTTCCCTTAAACCGGATTTGACCGCTAGTATTCTTGAGCGACTGTTTCAGAGGATTAATCCTTGCCTCCACACCATCAAAACTAGCTATCCCAGTAATATCTGACAGTTGATTTTGCCGCAGTTGAACAGTTAAATTGCCATTGCCTCGACCAGCAACCAAACCAATTGCAGGAGTTTTGAGCAACCGTGCGAGTTCTGCTACTGGCAGGTTTTGTCCTTGCAATAGTACATTAGTTTCTCCCGTTGGTAATAGCGAATCTGCCTTAACTCGGAAGTTTCCCGATGTCACAAATTGACCGTTTAGTTCGTAGAGAATGCGCTGATTTTGTTCGCGAAGTTGAGCGAAACCATCTTTAATTGTCACCAAAATTGGTGCAGAAGTTTTCTGTCCTACTGCCGGAGAAGGCACAAGTACTGCCTTGGCATTTTGCACTCCGATAGTATCAATTTCAGTTTTAATCAGACCTTCCGAGCCTTTAGCAGTTTCAATGTTAATCCATTTACCGTTAGCATCTTGCTGTATGTAAGCATCGGAGTTAACTAATGTAATATTTAGCTTTAATGTCCGTCTAAAAATTAGATCGCCTAGAGCAAACTGTACTTCGACTGCTTCAGTCGAGGCGCGATCTGGATCGGTGGAAGTTGCAGGAATGGAGGAACGACCAAACCGCAAACTATTTAGAGAAAATCTTTGCAGTTGTCCTACTTGTACTGGTCGCTTCAGGAGTTGGCTAATTTCTGTTTCGACTAAGGGTGCTAACTTTTCCTGTATCCACCAAGCCGCTACAACTGACCCCGTTATGGTAACAATTCCCAATCCCATACCGCTCACAATCAGCGATCGCCACTTGCGGCGAGAAGGACTTGGTTCTGGTTGATTATTAATATTAGGATTCGTCATTATTAAGGATTAGAACTCATTGGAAACAATACTAAATATATAATCCCTGCTCCCAAAAGGGTGACAGCGAGACTCAAAAGAATAACCCAGCGATCCCCAGGCTCATGCACATCCTCATCAATGTCATAGCGAACAGCGAAATAATGCTGAGTTGACAGCAATACTGTCCCTAAAGCCACTAGAGAAAAAATTAAAGCGACCTTCCAGCCAACTCCAATACTTGGAACCAGAGGCGGATGAAAAGCTCGCAGACGGATAATCGCAACTCCAAAACCCATCAGTGCGATCGCTGTCCGCATCCATGTCAAATAAGTGCGTTCGTTTGATAAGTGTTCTCGCACCCGTGACTCATTTTGCTGCTTTGGCTTCACGTTCACTTTTCTAGTTTTTAACTGCAACTGCATCTTCCCCTTAACGCCCAAAGGTAATCATAACATCGTGACGTTTAAGTAGACGGACATAAATAAAAGTAAGGTGCGATCGCGGACAACCATCTTAAGATATAAATTACAAGTTTTTTTTGCTGCGATCGTCCACCTTACATAACATCCGCAATTAAAAACTGTAAACTGGTAAATAACTTCAACACCTTCGCACTGGCCTATCCCGGAAAAAACTGCTGTTTATGCCTTATCCACTCTCAGCCACTAAACTGCAAGACTATCACCGCTGTCCCAAATCCTATTACTTCAAGTACGAGCGAGGTTTGAAAAATAAATCATTTTTTGTTCCGCCCGCTTTAGGAAAAGCTCTGCACGCAGCTCTTGCTAAAATTTACTGGAATTGGGACTATCTTGACGCACTCCCGAAACCGATTTGGATCAGCCAGTGTTGGGAAAGTGCGAGTTCTAATTTAAGTAGTGAGTTACAAGCTTTAGGCTCGGAAATTTTAGAGAACTATTACCGCCAGTTTATGGCACCGCTGATATCTTTGAGAAAGCCTTTAGCTGTAGAGGGGAAAATTCAAGCAATTCTGAACTTTTGCAACATAGATTTTAAAATAACTGGTCGCTACGATCGCTTAGATTGGTTTGAAGATGGACTGGAACTAATCGATTACAAATCCACTAAAACCATGCCAACATTTGATGCTGACGAAATCGATTTACAAATTGGGCTATATTATTTAGTTTTAGAACAAAAATATCACCAAAGTTTAAAGCAAATGAGTCTACTTTATTTGCAGCTAGGAGAAGCCATCGTATTTGAAGCAACTCCCGAACACAAACAGCAAGTAGAAGCTACAATTGGGGAACTTGCAGTACAGTTACGAGCTGATATTGAGTGGGAACCAAATCCAGGGGCACAATGCACGAGATGCACTTATACTCGCTACTGTCCCGCTGTTACCGATCCCCCCGATCCTCTCCCAGACGCAGCGAAAGAACAAGGTCATTTGCAACTTTCTCTAGAATTATAGCTGAAGGAAGAAGGAAGAAGGAAGAAGGAAGAAGGAAGAAGGAAGAAGGAAGAAGGAAGAAGGAAGAAGGAGGAAGGAAGAAGGAAGAAGGAGGAAGGAGGAAGGAAGAAGGGAAATAGAATAAAAGGCTATTTGGCAACCAATTCTGTAACAAATTAAACAATGTAAGGGTTTCTAGAGTAACATTTTGAGGGAGCCTCCCGTTTTTGTAGTACGGGCATCTTGACTGCAATCGAGATTAAAAAGTGGGCAATATCCCGGCTTCACGATGCTCTTTTGGCTAAAAATGGATACTCCCTTGGCCAAATGGCTAAGTATTTATGGGCTATTTGGCTAAATCGGCAAATCATTGACTTTAGTATATTATAATCATTATTTAATAAGTTAAGCTACACCATAGTATCATTTTGTTATTTAACTGCCATGACCAAAATTCTGGTGATTGAAGACGAAGAATTAATCCGGGAAACCGTGGTAGAGCTGCTAGAAACCTACGATTTTCAAGTGAGCGCTGCTGAAAATGGTCGGATTGGTATACAAATGGCGCTTTCTGAAACACCGGATTTAATTTTGTGTGATGTCCAAATGCCTGAATTAGATGGTTATGAAGTAGTACAGATTCTACGCCAAAATCTGCTTGTCTCTTCGATTCCATTTATTTTTCTCACTGCTCAATCGGCAAAAGCTGATTTTCGCCGAGGGATGGAATTGGGAGCCGATGATTATCTAACTAAACCATTTACTAAGGAAGAATTGCTGGGCGCGATCGAGTCAATAATTTCTAAAAGGCAAACCATTACTAAACCTCTTACCCAAGCACTCGAACAAGCCGAAGCAAGGTTCAATAATTTAGTTAACGAAGCGGTAATTACAAATAATATTTCTCCTCATAAATTAGCACTAGAACTTGAAATCCGCCGCGCTTTAGCACAAAATGAATTGGAAGTTTACTATCAGCCGCAGGTAGAACTAGCCACTGGCCAAATCATCGGTGCAGAAGCTTTAGTGCGCTGGATTCATCCCGAAAAAGGTAGGATATCCCCAGTAGAATTTATTCCCATAGCAGAAGAAACAGGCTTAATTATCCAGATGGGAGAGTGGATATTATTTACCGCTTGTACCCAAGCTGCTCGATGGATTAAAGCGGGATTTCCCCACTTCCGAGTATCAGTAAACTTGTCGGCTCGTCAACTATCGGACACTCAGCTTTTACAACGAATTGTTGCCATCTTAAATGCTACTGGTTTGGCACCAGCTAATTTAGAATTAGAGGTGACGGAAAGCGCGGTTATGGAAAATGTTGCAGCGGCGGCGGCAACTTTAAAGGAACTCAAATCTCTGGGAATTCGCATCGCTATTGATGATTTTGGAACTGGTTACGCTTCATTGGGTTATCTCAAACAATTTCCTTTTAATTGTTTAAAAATTGACAAATTCTTTGTCAGCAATGTCAGCACCGATGCTCACAATAAAGCGATTACAACGGCGGTGATTCAACTCGCTCACACTCTCAATCTAACAGTCATTGCCGAAGGGGTAGAAACTGAAGCCGAATTAGATTTTTTAAGGGAGCACCAATGTGATATCATACAAGGGTATTTATTCAGCCCGGCTGAACCAGCAGCAAAATTTGAAAAGTTTTTAATTGCGGACAAGTCTTTGCCTGTATCAAGCCGAGCGCTACCAAAAGCGCCAACATCAGAGCGAGAAAAATCGGAAAAATCTTTGCCGTTAGGGTACAGCTATCAAATGTCAGTTTTTTAGGTAAATCCTCGGTTTTTTCTGCTCCTGTGTCAAATTAACTTGTAAATTGTGACGGTTGCTATGTCGCGATCGCCAACCAATCGCCGTAATATAGGGAACGCAACTTGGTAAAATTTTATTATGCAAAGGATATTAGTAGTTGATGATGAACTCGATTGTCGAACAGTGTTAGCAATTTACCTGGAAAGTCGAGGATATCAGGTTGAATGTGCCGATTCAGGCACCGAGGCGCTCTCTCTGTTTGAGGGCAACCCTCCGGATTTGGTGATTTCCGATGTGATCATGCCGCAGATGGACGGGTTTGAGTTTTGCCGCCGCCTGCGCTCAACTCGTTTGGGGCAGTTAGTACCCTTTATATTTTTGTCGGGTCAAGGGGAGTTAGAATCGAAAGTTGAAGGTCATTCTATAGGCGGAGACGACTATCTGGTAAAACCATTTCAACCACAGGAATTGCTAGCTAAAGTGAAAGGGCAGTTGGAGCGGAGTCACCGTATCCACGCTGAGATTGTCCGCTTACTTCAAAAATCTGTGTTTGACCAGGTAAAAATTCCCGATTCCACTGTTGTCATACAAAAGCCTGAACCTTTACCTTTAACGGCAGCAGAGGAAAGAGTTTTTTGGGAAGTGATTCAGGGTTTTACAAATAAACAAATTAGCGTTCGCCTTTTTATCAGTCCCCGCACTGTGCAAGCTCATCTCAGCAGCATTTTTAGCAAACTGGAGCTAGAAAATCGCTCTCAGTTGGTTCGCTTTGCTTTGGAAAGGGGATATAAACCCACTGAGTCTTCTCCTACGCACAAAATAGATAATTAATTAAACATAAAGAATTAAGGTTGCTTTTTAAAAATTATCTAAAATAGGGGTTGCCCTAACTCTCCTTAGACAGGGCGGGTCTTAGAACCACTCCAGACTGTTCCTCTAGGCATCTCTTCCTCCACTTAAGCTATTTAGCTTAGTCTTTTTAGGTCAAATACACCATGTATTGAAAAGAAATTAGAAAGACAATGAAAGTGGCATAAGAAAGGAGAGATCATCAATGATTCCCACCAAAACGCACCTCCTCCCACTTCAAGACGTAATCAGCAAAATTTTAACATCGCGCGAAGTTACAGGGATGGACTTCAACCTACTGAGTTTAGCGCTGCTGTCAGAGACCCTCGACGAGGAAGAAAAAAGCTCGGTTCAAAGAGTATTTTATGCTTTGCGGAGAGACTGGTTAACTTTAATTGATATCTCAGATGAACAACTAGAATCTATCAAGTCTTGGGTCGCAAGTAATGTGTTTGCCAATCCAGTTAACCATTAACTGTTAACTGCTAACCGTTAAATAGGAAGTTTATAATTGATAATTGATAATTTTTAATTTCTTAGCAACCTTGGCGATATTTTGAGGGGTTGGAGATTCTAGCACTACACAGGTTGACCCTGGTGAGATTAGCACCGTCAAGGTTCGCGCCGCTGAGGTCGGCTTCCTTTAAATCAGCACCAGTGAGATTAGCATTAGTCAAGTCAGCATTCCTGAGATCGGCACGAGTTAAGTTAGCATTTGTCAAATCAGCTTTTATCAAAATAGCGCTCTGAAGAGCTGCTTCTGTGAGATAGCTATCGCTGAGGTTAGCACTCTCTAAGTTGGCACCTTTGAGGTTAGCACGAGTTAGGTCAGCGCGAGTGAAGTTGGCTTTAGTTAGAAAGGCGTATTTGAGATTGGCGTTATTTAATGCTGCATCCTTTAAGTCGGCGTTGCTTAAGTCTGCTTCAATTAGGTCCGCACGGCTTAATATGGCACCGCTTAGCGAGGCATCAAATAAGTCGGCACGAGTTAGGGAAGCACCAAATAAGTCGCACCTTGGACACTGCCTGGTTTCTAATAGTTGCCTAACCATAGTCAAATTTGCAGCTAGTGCGGGCAGAATCAGAGTAAATGGCAATAGAATTATAGTAGCAGTTAAGATTTTTAGTTTCATATTTTTGATATCGATAAGTTCTTCCCTTATATATTATTAATTATTAAGTTGAGCGATCGCATCCCCAGCAGATGTAATATCAATTCCGGCTAGGCTAGAATGATATCACTTATTCTCCTTTCTCCTATTTGCCCCTTCCCCGTTCCCCTTTTACCTTTCCCATTCATTCCAGTGCAACGGGAATGTGTGGTTGAGGGGGGTTATGGGGTTATGGGGTTCTGGGGTTATGGGGTGCTAGGAAATAGAACTCGGATTATGTTATAAATATGGGAAGTTGTGTTTAAGACGGGGTGTGCGATCGCCTGCAACCAAGAGTTAAGTACCGAGGGTGTTACCGACAGCATCCAAGCTCTACAGTAAGAGCGCTTAAGAGCTAGGAGTAAATCTTTGAGAAGATGTAAAAATATGTAAAGCTAGGCTGCAAAAATTAAGTATCTAATTTTATTATAAAACAACAAGCTGTTTAGGAAAGTAAAAACGAGAACTAACGTAACCATAAAACCGGGAGATTTAAAGATGTCTATTAACATAAATGAACTTTCCGAAGGGGGAAGAGGCATAAAACTGCTGTCGCAGCTAGCAGATGAGCTAAGTTATACACACACTGCTACCCGTCAAAATTGTTTGGTGATTAGGAAAACTTATGAAGAAAATCTTTCTCCGCAGCCAGCGATGAAGAAAGGGAAAGCTTTAGAACGGTTGCTTGAGTTTTTCTACCGCTGGAATTGGCTAAATGAGAGCGATCGTGAAAAAAATAGCGAACCTCCCATTAAAAGAATTCGCTTGCGAGTCAAGAGCGAGCTAAGTGCTTTAACAGAAGTTTTGAATTGGTACGAACGTTTGAAACACTTACCAATTCCTAAATCAGAGTGGTGGAAATGCCAACTAGCTCTAGCAGAAGGTTTTACTAATGCGGTTCGCCATGCTCACAGGGGAATGCCTTTAGAAACTCCAATTGAACTGGAAATTATGGTGTTTAAGGGATTGCTAGAAATTAGAATTTGGGATAGTGGACAACCTTTTGATTTCGATGCTAAACTAAGAGAAATCCGGGCAATAGATCAACTAACTTACCTTGATTATGAAGGCATTGATGGTGAAAGTTGATTTGCTCTTTTTTAGATTTATTCCTCTTGAATTAAATCCACGATTAAATCAAAACGAAAATTATTCACCAAATCTTCTAAAGCGCTGACAATCTGAGAATGTTCTGGTCTGATTTGGTCTAACAATATAAAAATCTGTTTTTCATCAAGTTCAGTAGCTGCTTTTTGTAGTTCTGCCAACCAATTTTCAGGCATAGTTGCCAGAGATTGGGGTGTCAAAAATAACCCCATTTCTAACATTTCTTTCTCTGATACAAAAGTGTCGTTTGCTTCCGAATGCTCTTGATAAAGGTAGCGAACTTCTAGATGTTTTGCCATCATTTCTAATATGGCTTCATCTCGGAATGGCTTGAGAACAAAATCGTCACAACCCGCTGAAAAAACTAGAGAGCGCTCCTCTTCAAAAGCGCTAGCTGTGATTGCAATAATTGCGATTTTCTGACCTTTCAAATTGGCTTTGATGTGTTTAGTAGCTTCGTACCCGTCCATCACTGGCATTCTCATATCCATCCAGATTAAATGCGGCTCCCAATTAAAGCAACACTCAATAGCTTCTCGACCATTTTCTGCTTCCCGCACCTCGAAACCGATTGTTCTGAGCAATGCTACTAATAATAACCTATTTTCGTAGCGATCCTCAACTACTAAAATCCGATATTTTGGCTGATCCGGTGCTAAGCCGATAATCTTCTGTTGGGGTTTGGAAGTGTGAATATCTCTCTCTTCTGCAAGTGTAACTGGGATATCAAATGTAAAAGCTGTTCCCCGATCTAGAATACTTCTAACGGCAATATTACCTCCCATTAGCTGCACAAACTTCTGACTAATAGGTAAACCTAATCCGGTTCCTTGTTGAGATTTTTTACCTGTTTCAGTTTGTGTAAACGTTTCAAAAATTTGGTTGATTTCTACGGGGGCAATACCAGGCCCCGTGTCTTTGATTTCAAAGAATAATTGGGTAGAAGGAGGTGAAATTTGGAGATTAGAGATTAAGGATTCAAAAGAATCTTCTTCTGTTTCTAGTATTTTTCGTACTCGCAATGAAACGCTACCTTTTTGTGTAAATTTTATGGCGTTTCCCAAGATATTTATCAAAATTTGTCGCAATTTTCCTTCATCTGCTTGCACATATTGGGGAATGTCGGCAGCGATGTCAAAAATTAACTGTAAATTCTTAGATTGGGCTTTTAACCTGAGCATTTCTTCTAAACTAAAAAGTAGACCGATTAAGTCAAAACTATTGAGATTAAGCTCTGTTTGCCCTGCTTCGATTTTAGACATTTCTAGAATGTCGTTGATCAAGTTTAGTAGGTGTTCGCCAGCGCGATTAATAATGCCTAGATGTTCCTGTTGTTGTTGGTTGAGAGAGGGATCGCGACTCATAACTTGGGTAAAGCCCAAAATCGCATTCAGGGGGGTTCTCAATTCGTGGCTCATAGCAGCTAGAAATTCGCCTTTGGCGCTGTTGGCAGTGTCGGCAGCGATGACTGCTTGTTGTAAGGCTGCTGACTGCTTTTGAGTTTGTGCTAGCAGTTCTGCTTGCTGTAATGCTACTCCTAATTGAGTTCCAATTTGAATGATAATATTAATTTCTGCTTCGCTCCAAATTCTAGGTTCTGAATTTTGATAGCTTGCCAGTAATCCCCAAAGTTTATGACCGCAAAAAATGGGGACAATTACATAAGCTCTGATTTGTAACCGCTCTAAAGTGTTGAGGTAACAAGAGGCAAATCCAGCACTATAAATGTCTGGTACAACTAGGCAATTAGATTTGTAAAAATTCGCTCGGCCGTTGGTTTCTTGTAAATAAGTATCTGTTAGTGTTTTAGAATTGTTAAGCCAGGTTTTCACTGAGCAATTTTCATGGTCTAAATAACCATCTCGGAAATGGGGTTTACCATTTTGTTCTCGAACTACAAAACTCTGGCTAGCAGCGACTGACTCAGCAACAAAATTCCCGCTCCAGTCAGGATTGAAGCGGAAAACTGCGGTGCGATCGCACTTTAGTACTTGTTGCAGCTCAACGGCTACGGCATTGAATATAGTTTCAAAATCTAAAGTCTGGCGCATTTTTTGGATGATGCTGGCGATCGCTTTCTCCCGCTGGGCAATCTCTTGCAATGCTAATTCTGCAAGTTTGCGATCGCTAATATCCACCCAATAACCAACGCACTCAATGGGATTTCCCGCTTCATCTTTCACGAGTCTAATCCGATCGCACACCCACCGATAAGCTCCGTCTTTGTGAAGGAAACGATATTCACAAACATTTTCCTCCTTCGACAACAACAGCGGCATCCTAGCAAAGACAGCCTCGGCATCTTCTGGGTGAATATGACTTGCCCAAAAATTAGTATCTTCTAAAAATTCTGGCGTTTCCCAACCGAGAACTGCGGTGACATTATCGCTCAAAAATGTGAGCTTGCTACTAACCGAAGGCTTAACACTATAAATCACCGCCGGACTTGTGGCAAGCAAATGTTGCAGACGTTCCTTTGCCGATCGCAGTTCTGAGTGCACTCGTTTGCGGTCTGTAATTTCCACCACAACTGCTCCCACGCTAGAGATACGGTTTTCCTGCTCAAAAATTGGAAAATAAGAAATCATCCAGTCGCGGATTACACCCTTCTGGCTGGGTACTTCACCTGATACTTCTACATTGAGAATAGCTTTACCCGTTGCGTATACCTGTTGATAAAGTGGTTCCAATTTGGAGCCGAATGAGGGCAAGATTTCAGAGAGAGTTTTGCCGATATGATCCTGCACGGAAGCTCCGTTGATCTGTGCTAGCAATTCGTTAATTTGTAGGAATCTTACCTGACTGTCTACGATCGCCATTCCCACTGGAGCACAAGTAAAAAATGCCTTGAGCCTTGCTTCCCGCAAAGCTAATTCTCGCTCTAAAACTTTGCGCTCGGTGATATCCATCGCTGTGCCAAACATCCGCACAACTCGATCGGTTTGGTTTTTGATCGCTGAACCTTTGCTGTTGATGTAGCGGAGGTGTGTGTCCCACCTAATAATACGAAAATCTATTTCAAAAGCTTCTCCTAAAGCCATAGCTCTTTCTACAGTGGCTAACCATCGCTTTCTGTCGTCACGATGAATATGCTTAATATATTCCTGTGGTGTGGGATCTGGATCTTGTGGAGAAATACCGAAAATTTTCTTAAGTTGATCTGAGCAAATAATTGTTTGAGTATCAACATCAAACTCCCAATTGCCTAGACAAGCAAGTGTTTGAACTTGTTGTAACTGTTCTAGCAGTTTTGCTGCTTCTGCTTCTGCTTGTTGGCGGTGGCAGATTTCTTGTTGCAATTGGAGATTTTGTCGGTGTTGTTCTGCGCGGGCAAGTTGTTCTTGTTCTAGCAATTTTGCCTGAGCGATCGCGATTCCTAGTTGAGCAGCGATCGCTTCTAATAGTTCGATTTCGTCCTGCTTCCACTCTCGTTCGCGATCGCACTGCTGCAACACGATCGCGCCGTTTGGTTTGCCTTTGTAAGAGGTGCGGACACTAAGTATAGACACAATCCTCAACTGGAAGCAGAGCGCTTGAACTGGCTGTAACAGCGGCTCACTCTCAACATTGTTCGTGGCGATCGCGCTCTCTTGCGATAAAAGCTTCTGGACGTAGGGGTTGCCACGAATGGGAATCTCAGCAACTTCTGTGGCGGCCCGGCCTTTGGCTAAATATTCCGCCGCGATCGCCAGTTGGGGAGTTGGCAAGTCTGTGTAGAACAGAATTTGCGCCCGATCGCTGCCAAAAGCCTGACCTACAACGGCTGCGGCGGTCTCGAAAATTTGCTCAGGCTCAATGTGGGAGCGAATTCGATCGGTTATTACTCTCAGTAAGTTGCTGCGGCGAAGTTGCTTAGAGAGTGCGATTTCTGCCAATTTGCGATCGTGAATCTCCTCCAAAAGTCGCGCATTCTGCTGTGCCAATTGCTTTTGCAACTTCCAGATTTTCAGTTGATTCTCTACTCGCACCAACACCTCCTCCAACTGAAAAGGCTTAGTGATATAATCAACAGCACCAGCAGCAAAAGCTTTCACCTTATCCAAAACTTCACTTTTGGCAGTCAAGAAAATCACAGGTAAATCGCGAGTGCGATCGTCTGCTTTTAATTGACTACAGATTTCCCAGCCATTCGGCGATGGCATCATAATGTCCAACAAAACAAGATCCGGGATTTCCGAGAGCGCGGCTTCCACAGCCAAGTAACTTTCAGACACCGCTCTCACAACATAACCGTTATTAGTCAAAAAGCGGTCTAACAAGTACAAAATATCCAGGTTGTCGTCAACTACTAAAATATTGGTTGCCGCCTTAGTTCGATAGTCATTCATTTTGAGATTGGGGTTATTGAATTTCATCTAAAGCTGTGATACTTTTAAGTGTCGGGTTGTAAAACAGAAGTTAATCTGTTACGCATTTAAACCACTAACGAAGCACGTAGGGCGCGTCCGCTAGAACACTAACGCTTACACCGAAAACGTTTGGGGCTAACGTACCCTATAATAGTCCTTTAACTGTCTAACAGCTTAGAGCGGCAATCTTAGCAGTTGTTTTTATTTCTTTAATTCTCGTTAAATTTTAACATATTCAGGATGTAGGCGTTAAAACTTGAAACCTAGATTTCTGTCTCGATACCCTCCATACCCCCATTCCCCCCCTTAAAAAGTGGGGAATCGGATTTCAAAGTTGCTTTCTTAAGGAGGATTCAGAGGGAGTGGAATTCTGTTATAAACCAGGTGGTAAGCTCACAGATTAATAGGAAACAACAAAGATAGGTTTTAATGATTTCACAAACATCAAAATTTTAAAGTTTTGATAAGATTCGGAATTAACAAAGCATATTTAGTATGAACAGCCACCGCTCTGAAACTGGATTAGGATATATTTTAATAGTTGACGATCAACCAGACAACCTGCGAGTTTTATCTACATTATTGAGGAAGCGAGGGTATGAATGCCGCCGTGCCATTAACGGGCAACTGGCATTAAGAGCCTGTAATTCAAACCGACCCGATTTAATTTTGCTGGACATTGTAATGCCAACCTTAGACGGCTACGAAGTTTGCCAAAGACTAAAAGCAGACGACAAAACCAGCGACATTCCGGTAATTTTCTTGAGCGCCAAAGGTGAAGTCTTTGACAAAGTAAAAGCATTTGCTGTAGGTGGAGCAGACTACATCAGCAAGCCTTTTCATGCTGAAGAAGTTTTGGCCCGCGTAGAACATCAATTAACTATGCGGAAGTTGCAACAGCAGCTAAAACAACAAAATCAAATTTTACAAGCAGAGATTAACACTCGCTTGGGAGTTGAAAAGATTTTGCAAGAACAGAATAAAATTCTGCAAAAAGAAATTTGCGATCGCCAACAGGCAGAATCAGCACTGCGGGAAAGCGAACGATTTACTCACCAGATTGCCGAAGCAACTCCAAACATATTATATATCTACGACCTGATCGAACAGCGCAATATTTATGTTAATCGCCAAATCAGCGTTGTTCTAGGCTACACCCCACAAGAAATTCAAAAAATGGGTGTGGAACTGATGTCAAATCTAATGCACCCTGAAGATTTCGCTAGAGTAAGCGCACATCAACAACAAATGGAAAACTGCTGTGACGGCGACATCTTTGAAATTGACTATCGGATGAAGCATCAAGACGGTTCCTGGCGCTGGTTAAAAAGCCGGGATACCGTATTTTCCAGAACTCCTGAAGGCAAGCTCAAACAAACACTCGGCGCGGCGAGCGATATCACCGAAAAAAAGCAAGCTGAAGATGAAATTTCTTTGCTGCTAGCAACAACTCAAGCTATTAATCGTTCCCTAGACTTTCAAGAGGCTTTAACAGTAATTCTCGGCTTATTTTGTACGACTATAGGTTGGGATTTTGCCGAAGCCTGGATTCCTACAGAGGTCAATAGCCCCGTTTTAGTTTGCAGCGAAGGTTGGTATGGTAGCGATCCCACCCTTGAAGAATTTCGACGCTTTAGCAAAACATTCACATTTGCAGCCGGGATTGGAATTCCGGGGCGAATTTGGTTATCTGGACAGCCAGAATGGATAGAAAATATTTCAGACGAGCAAAACCCTATTTTTATAGGGCGCACGGGAATTGCCACAGAAATGGGATTAAAAACCTGTTTTGGCGTACCAATTCGCACCAAGGAACAAGTTTTAGCTGTTTTGCTTTTCTTTAAGCGGTCAAAAACTGCAAAAGAACCCCGCTTACTTGAATTAGTAAATGCTGTTGCTACCCAATTAGGTTCCCATATTCAGCGCAAACAAGCAGAAGAGGCATTGCAGCAACAATTGTTGCGAGAAAGGTTGGTAGGAGCTAGTGTTGAAAGAATTCGCCAGTCTCTCAAACTTGAAGAAGTCCTGAAAACCGCTGTCGAAGAAGTACGTTATTTTTTATCAACTGACCGTGTAGCAATCTATAGTTTTAATCCAGACGGGATCGGAGCAGTAGCAGTCGAGTCAGTGGCAGAGGAATGGCTGCCTATTAGCAACAAAGAGATGCCAGAAAACTACTTTTTAGAAAATTATATTACCGTTTGCCAGGAAGGTCATATTTGTGCTATTGAGGATACTTATGCCGTTGGTTTAAATGATTGTATTAGCGTTGATTTTTTGAAGCAATTTCATGTTAAAGCAAATTTAATAGTACCAATTTTACAAAATAGCCAAGAGTCAGAATATAGAGTTGAGAATCCCAACTCTCAAAGCAAAAATCGACTGTGGGGCTTATTGATTGTACACCACTGCCAAGGCCCTCGTGCATGGCACTCATCCGAGATAGAATCCTTGAGACAATTATGCGTGCAGCTAGCGATAGCTATCCAGCAATCGACACTTTTTGAACAAGCCCAAACAGAAATTGCCGAGCGCAAACAAGCCGAATTAGCTCTGCAACAAGCTAAAGAAGCAGCCGAAGCTGCTAACCATGCCAAAAGCGAATTTCTCGCCAACATGAGTCACGAGTTACGAACACCTTTAAACGGCATTTTAGGCTATGCCCAAATCCTAAAAATGCACAACAATTTAACTTGCCAGCAGCAGGAAAACCTTAACACCATTCAAGAGTGCGGCGGACACCTGCTGACTCTCATTGATGACATTTTAGACCTCTCCAAAATAGAAGCTCAGAAAATGGAACTCTACCCCATAGAGTTAGATTTTCCTAACTTTATCAAAAGCATTGGCGACCTCTTCCAAATGCGATCCACCCAAAAAAATATTGCTTTTAGCTGCTTTAAGTTATCACCCTTGCCTAGCATCGTCTACGCCGATGAGAAAAGATTGCGGCAAGTTCTAATCAATTTACTTGGGAATGCAGTTAAGTTTACTAATAGCGGCGGTGTAACTTTTAAAGTCGGCTGCATAGAAACTGGGGAGTGGGGAGTCGGGAATCAGGAATGGGAAGAGGGAATTAGCAGTAACAACGAACAACGAATAACGAATAACAAACAACGAACAATTACCAAAATTCGCTTTCAAGTAGAAGATACTGGTATCGGTATAGCATCTAACAAATTAGAAGAAATATTTTTGCCGTTCCACCAAGTAAGCGATCGCGCTTATTCTACTGAAGGCACAGGACTCGGACTTTCCATCAGTCAGAAATTAGTAAAAAAGATGGGGGGTGAGATCCGCGTTAAAAGTACATTGGGCAAAGGTAGCGTTTTTTGGGTAGATTTAGAGTTACCATTAGTCCAGAAAAGTTCCCAACCGATTAAACAAAATGAAGACACTCTAATTGTAGGTTTTGTAGGCGATCGATGTAAAATTTTAGTGGTCGATGACAATCAGGTAAATCGCGACATATTGCGAAATATACTCCAACCTTTAGGCTTTCAAGTTATGGAAGCGGTAGACGGTAAAGACGGTATTATCAAGGCTCTAGAATTTAAACCAGATGTCATTTTAATGGATTTGGTAATGCCAGTGATGGACGGCTTTAAAGCTATCGAAAAATTGCGGCATTTGACCGAGCTAAAAGATGTAGTTTTGCTAGCTATTAGTGCTAGTATTGTCGATAGCACCAAGCTAGAGTATATAGTGGGAGGTAGTGATAACTTTCTGCTTAAACCTATCCAGTTAAAGCAGCTTTTAGATAAATTGCAGCTACGTTTGGGACTAGAATGGATTTATCAATCCAGACAAGAAAAAAGCACTTCTGAAGATGTATCGACAGACTATTGTCGGGCTACGTGCAGCTTGCAAAATGAGCCTTTTATCTCCGCACCAGCGGAAACATCTTTCTTGCTTCCCCCTTCTAAAGACTCAATCGCTACTTTGTTAAGTTCAGCAGAGATCGGCGACATAGAAGAAATTCTAGACGAAGCTACTAGGCTGGAAAAATTAGATAGTAAATTAGCGCCATTTGCCAGCCACCTGCGGCAACTAGCTAAAGGATTTCAGCTATATAAAATTCAAAAGCTACTTCAAGAATATCTCGCAAAATATTAATCAAGACTTACGCAATTAGCTATTATAGAAACTGGGTTTCTTCAATCTCACGTATATCAAGTTCGGTAAAAATGTTGTAAATTGATAATTAAAGAAGGAAGTAATACCAAATCCGGTTTTGTCAGCCCCATTTTAATGAACTGCAAAGGTGCAGAGGCAAGAGTCAGATAATCAAAGGGTTTATGGTGGTGGATTTGGACAAAGAAAATGGGGCGATCGCTCCGGATTTGGGTATAACAAGCAACTAACAACTAACAACTAATACCAATTCTCTAAATTAATGCTACAGTCTTGGGGCGGGTTTATTAATGTTATTTGTGGGTGGCAAATTTGATCGCGAACCCGCCCCTACCCAAACTGTAGCAAACTTTTACCAGAAGAGGTATAAC
>DATGYA010000438.1:0-2602 GCA_035298405.1 Kamptonema sp.
ATCTATTCCCTCCCACATTTCAGAAAGAGGAATACGTTGTCCAGATTTAGCTTCCTGTAATGCTCGCCGGAGACTGGCTTTTACTTCTTCAATGGGAGTATCATCAGGATCGGCTTCAATTTCCTCAGCTACTTCGGGAAAAAGTACGATTACTCGCACGCGACTAGGTGGGAATTCTGCAATGGGTTTGTCAAGGTATAAGTGACCTTTTTCATCCAGGGTTCCTGTGACTTCAATGGCTTTCATTTGGGAGTCCTCAAGTTTGTATCTATCATATCATATTCTTAGTTCTCAATCTTGAATTTCGTTAAGAGTAGGTGTCTCCGGTGCAGAATTAGCATTTCTAGGCTCAAAAAAGCTATTGCTGACTAACACAAATAATAGAATTAAACCACCAACTATTAACCAAAAACTATCAGCGCGTAGGCGTAGCCAGTCGCAGGCATCGCCTCCCACATCTCTGACATCATACCAATTGGTACAATTTCGGCAATAAAAGATGTATTCTTTGGTCGGATGGTGACAATAATCACACGGTAAGCGGTGCAATTTGTTGTGTTTGTAGGGGCATTCTTGCTGCATGATTGTCAACCTTTTTGTTGAAAATTAGCTAACAGTATTTGAGTAGGGAGGCGTTGCTTTGAGGTTTGATAGGTGATATTTAACGTCTATGACAGCAGCCATTAGTTTCAACTTAACGTCAAGCCCTTAATCCGACAGGGGTTAAAACCCCTGTCTCAAAGATCAAGTCCTCTTAAGAGGACTAATAAATTTAACAATTTTCTTCAGTCCTCTTCAGAGGACTTTAGCTATTAGACAGGGACTTCAGTCCCTGGCCGGGCTTTCGGCTTAAGTTGACACCTATGGATAGCAGCGCCACCCTACAGATTTAGGCAAGCGATCGCAATTTCATAACCTAATCAGGACGGCAAGCGGGGCCATCTTTGTCCTTGTCCTTGTTAGGAACACAGGAACTCAGTAAAAATTCTTGAGTTTCACTGCTAACATTATTTGAAGTAGATTTAGCGGCTAAAGCTAACAGCGAGTTAAATGCGATCGCGATCGCTGTCAGTAACAAAACTTGTGAAAAAAGATTGCGTTTCATCCCTGTTTACCTTCTCTGTAAAGTTGGTTAATAAAGGGAAGACCGAGTTAGCTAAACTCGCTTAGTGATATCTAGAATTTCAATCTCCACATTTCAATCATGCGGCAACTACCAAAGCATGAAAGCTCAATCTGCGGTTCAGCATTTGGTTCAGTTGCGTCCTTAGCAGCAACAGCACTGGTTCAGCATTTGGGTCACTTTCGGTGCATCGTAGCTGTATGTAGTTGCGCTTTTGCGCTAAAGCGCAACTACGTACAGGGATTAAGCAGCTTTGTCAGCAAGCGCTAAATTGGCGAAGTATTGAGCGCGAGAAAGGCTGTAGTAAGCGTATTGGGTTTGGGCATAAGAAATAATCCCTTGATATTCCATGCCGATTTTGTTGAGGATGTGCCGAGAAGCTTGATTTTCTGGCATTGCATAAGCCACTAAAACAGGCTGATTTAGTTGTTGAAAGGCAATGTCTAAGTTAGCTTTAGCGACTTCGGTTCCTAATCCTTTACCCCAAAATTTGTGTTTGAGAACATAGCCATGCTGGAGGTAAGGAGTGCGATCGCTGTAGTAATGGCCACCGCGTCCAATTACTTCCCCCGAAGCTTTATCAATTACTACCATCGGGCCGCAATTGTATTTTTCCCAGTGAGCAATGGCATCATTGACATATTTCCAGATTTTGTCTGGGGTTAAGGCTCCTTTGCCGATGTAGCGCATCTCTAAGGGTTGGCTGTAGATCGGTAGTAAAGGGTGATAATCGGTGCGCGTAAAGGGGCGCAAAATTAGGCGTTTTGTCTCATAAAATGTAGAGTTCATCAGTAAAGCTACCTCAGTTGAATTTGTGGGATACTAGGATTGGTTTAAACTCGGTGTCTGGTTGCGGTCAGACCTTAGCCAGATACCCTTTCTTGTTTACTAAGTTAATTTTCGGTGACTTAATCGGTAAATACAAGAGACTTTAAGGGAACTTACTGCTAAAATGTTTTGATAGAAATAGGCGTGCTAACTTCAGAAACTAAGCTGCAAAAATTGCTTAACTTTCACGTTAAAATCGCTTATCTTCGTTAACTTCTGGTAAAATCAGCTTAAATGGGAAGTTAAGGGGTATTATGGCAAACGATAAACCTGTAAAAACGAGAAAACGCAGTTACAATCTCAATCCGAAGGGGTGGCAACAACTCCAAAACGCTATTGCTGATTGGGCAAGAACAAATAGTGAAAAGGCAAATGGTGAAAAACTAGCCAACTTTGTGCGTCTTAGTAAGGACACTATTGATAAAATACTCCAGGGAGAAGCAGTTGAGAAAAACTCTTGGTGCGCTATTTTTAGAGCGTTTAATATAATTTTTTCTAATGATTATTTATTATTAGATGAAAGTCAATCTCAAACACAAGTAATTATTCCCAATCATCTCATCGGAAATCTACCATCAGATGCTCCGCAGACTCGATGGGTAGGTCGCCAACCCCTAATCAAAGACATCATCGAAAAACTCCAAGGAAACT
>DATGYA010000439.1:0-1793 GCA_035298405.1 Kamptonema sp.
GGAGCGAACGGGATGAGTTATGCTTGCGCCAGTTTCTTGCGTTGTGATTTCTCCTACAACTCCGAAACTCTCCTGCAAATAGCGAAGCTGTTACAGCCTTACAATATCTTTGGCATTATTGAGTCAAAGATTATATGAAAGCGCTTACCATTGTCACAATTCTGGCTCTTACGCTACCAGTTGTTGCAGCTAACCCTAGCCATTTAGAACGTCTTAAAAAGACTAATTCTTGTGTAGGTTGTGACTTAAGTAGGGCGAATTTATCCTCTTTTAATCTCGCCGGGGCTAACCTAAGGCGAGCTAATTTGAGTGGCGCTGTTATGCAATATATGTATGAAATGCGTAACGCTGTTTTTGATGGTGCCAATCTAAACTATGCCAACTTAAAAGATTCGGCTTTTGGTTGGGGAAGTTTTGTAGGAGCCAGTTTGGTAGGAATCAATTTGGACTTTGGACAAAAAAGAGAGTTATTTCGCCAGCAATTAATGCGAAGTATGTTTGAGTTTGACGGGCTTTAATATCAGCGGGAATTTCAGTAAATTTATCAACTAATTAATCGCTCTTTTCAGGAATAGTTTCAATTTTACCGTCATAATATAAGTCAAGTTAACTGTTAGTTAAAGAATTAATAGTTCGCTTCTATTTATCACTTTTGTGAAGTCTACCATACCCTGTGAAGACCATCTCGCCCAATTTCAACTATTCTGTTTTCTTGTAGTTTAGTTTATAATGAGGGTAAAATTTAGCCTTTTAAGCATAAAACATTATCTCATCTAGACTTAAGCAGGCTTACAATTGAAGGGGTAAATAAACTATCTTTTCTCTAAATGCCAAGAAGATTTAAAGAGTTAACCACTGGACTGCTAATGGGACTTTTAGTGAGTTGTGGGGAAAATAATTATCAAACAGAATTTCAACCAACAGAACAACAACCAACAGCTATACTTTCAGGAAGCACCGTCTCTAGAAAAGCGCAGTTATCATCAGAAGCACAGTTATCTCAAGCGCAGGTTCGATTGCTAGAATCTCTTGGTCTAAGAATTGTTATTCCCAGTTATGTTCCCCCTGGTTTTAAATTAGAAAAGGTTGAAGCCGAGTTAGACCATAGCTCTACAGTAGGTGGAATCAGCTATAGGATAATCTATCGGAAATACGAGACTGGTTCTGGAAAAGATTTTTGCTTTGCTATTGAGGCTACTAACGGAGGAATTGGCGATCTGCCAAGCGGGGAACGCAGCTTTCCGGTTAACTCTTCAGTGTTAGGCAAAAGTACATTAGAATACGGTAGCTATGGTCAAGCCTCTAACCCTACATTATTAGGGAACTGGTTAGGGCCAGAAAATGGGCCTTTCTACCGATTTGTGGGTGCGGGTGTCCTTCCCACGTTATCTCGTTGTGATAATATCAGTTCTCAAGAAGCCGTGCGAGTGACTGAATCTCTGCAATACTTACCCTAGTTGGGCTGGATCTAGCGAAAAATCTGGGCGAGTTAGCATTTTTGATAAAAACTAGGCAAAGGAAGATGCGATCGCATCCCAGGACACCGCAGGCCAGCTGCTTGTTGTTTCGTAGCGTCGCACTAAACATCGAACAAGCCAGAGCGCAACTTTTGACGCCAGTCAGCTTGCGTTTGCACTCTCGCGGACTCTGGGCCTTTGCTATTGTTTCCAACAAAAAACCAGCATTGCTGCTGGCTGCGGTATTCTTAGTTACGCGAGAAAGTCACCAAGCGAATTGTCTAACGAAGCTTGAGTTTGGCAGGTTCCAAGCGTCCTTGTCCTGTAATCGAGTCA
>DATGYA010000440.1:0-11892 GCA_035298405.1 Kamptonema sp.
AACTGTGTAATTTGATACTCCCCGTCTACCAGTTGGCAAACCGAGAGGGTGGGTTGTTTGGGATTGCCAATAAACCGTCGGCCGCCTAAGCCAAGATAGTCAACAATCCAGTATTCTGGTATACCAATGAGTTCGTACTCCCCCACTTTCCTCAGATAATCATCTTGCCAATTGGTGCTTACTACCTCTACAACCAGTCGCACCGAAGCCCCCATCGTGATGATGGATTCTTTCTTCCAGCGCGGTTCGTTTGCGAGTTGAGTTCGGTCTAGGACAATTACATCAGGCTGGTATCCTGATTCGTTATCGGCGGGTTTAAGTAGGCAGTCGCCTGGAATTGAGTAAGGCAATTCACGACGGTCAATTTCAACCCCTAGTTTTAAGCTGATAAAACCTGTAACGTCGGAATGGTCGCCAGTTCCTAAAGGCATTTCAACAATCACTCCGTTGTGTAGTTCGTATCTGTGGACAGAGTTCTTTGGATACCAGGCCACGAACTCATCAAACGTGACTAATTTGGGTATGGTTTGGAGCATAGTTTTCTCTTTTACTAGACATCAATTAGACACTAATCTCAAAATTATATCATTTTCCCAAATCAGATTAAACTCATTTCTCGCAACCCACTGCGGAGTCTTTCTGCTTCCGCTGGGTTGGTCTGTTCGTGAAGTGCGATCGCTTTGTTAAAAGCTTCCAAACTTGTCGTCACATTCCCAACTTTTAGCAAAACAACTCCTAAATTTTGATAAGCTTCAGCATAATCAGGATTCAGCTCAATAGCTCGTTGATAAGCCGCGATCGCATCCCCTAATTTGCCCTGAGCTTTCAACGTCATGCCCAAATTATAATAACCCGCAGCAAAACCAGGGTCAATCTCCACAGTCTGCTCGTAAAGACTTTTTGCACCCCCCAGATTCCCTTCATCCTTCAATAAATTGCCTAAATTATTGTAAGAACCCAATTTTAACTGAGGTAAAATATCTAACTTAAGTGCCGCTTGATAGTGTTCCTTCGCTTTGGTAAACTGTTGCTGCTGACGATAGGCAATTGCCAGATGATAGTGCAGTTCATAGAGGACGACCGCATCTATTGATACCACCGTCAATCCTCGTTTTAATAATGTCATACCCCGTTGCACTTCCCCACTTTCTACATATAAAGCACCTAACTTGCTGCATACATAGGGGTCATTTGGATGTTGAGCGAGATAAGCTTCCATCGCCTCCTGAGCTTTTTGAAATTTACCTTTAGCAGCGATCGCACCTGCTTGATATCCAGAGTGTAAAATCGCTACGCCAGGGAGATCGCCTATTTTCCATTGCAGTTCCCATGTCATAATCTCCCCAATGCTGTCATCTACCATCGCATGATAGGGTCGAGAAAAATAGATATTTGGATGGTTGCGGAATAGACGCGACACCAGCGAGTAGGGAGATTGTACGGCACCGATTTCTTGGCGAACAAGATTAATTAGCAAGTGGCGATCGCTCTTAATCGCCTGCTTCAAGTGTGGGACAATCTCTGAAGTTAGCACTTCATCAGCATCCAAGACTAAAATCCACTTGCCGCCAGCGTACTTCAGAGACTCATTTCGCGCTGCTGCAAAGTCATTACACCATTCAAAGTCATAAACCCGTGCACCAAATTCTCTAGCGATTTCCGGAGTGCGATCGCTCGATCCTGTATCCACAACCACAATTTCATCCACAACATCCTTAACGCTACTTAACGCCAGCGGTAGCGCCATTTCCTCATTTTTCACAATGATGCACAAGCTCAAATCCATCACACACCCATCCAAGCTTAAAGGGGTCGTTGTAATTTTATAAGTAGATGGACACAATTAAACATAGGGTGCGCGATCGCCACAAAAAATTTGAACTGATAGCTATAGATAGTTGTAGCCTACCCACCTTACAAGTTATTGACAGCTTAGTTTGACCTACTTACAACTTTTGACATATAAAAAACTCGCCTTGGCTCTTTTAACATCCTAAAAAGCCTCAAACTGCTGATGATTCGGTGGAAATTCTACTCCTTTAGGTTCCTCCCAACGGTAGAGGAGAATACACAGATGCAATTGTTATTCTTGGAACATCAGACAAAAGAACAAGAACAACATTCAACTGTCAGGAGAAAAAGAAATGGGAATTATTGCTTGGATTGTTTTAGGTCTCATTGCTGGCGCGATCGCCAAAGCTATTTATCCAGGAACTCAAGGCGGCGGTTTTCTAGCAACTACTGGTTTAGGAATTTTGGGTGCGTTAGTGGGTGGTTATCTCGGTCAAGTTCTAGTAGGAACTAGCGCAGGCGCTTCTTACGGAGCCTTGACTATACCCAGCGTAGCATTTGCTGTCATCGGTGCGGTCGTTCTTCTATTTATCTGGGGTCTGTTAACTCAACGCGCTGCCTAAGAACTTAATTTTCTATCAGTGAACAGACATAATTTTAAACATCCTCCAGAGCTGCTTCTGGGGGATTGTTTTAAGTTTATAATTTTGGTATTGTCGGGACTTATCCATCTCACCAAATTGTCTGAATAGTGGTTAAAGCTTGAATTCTCGCGTCACGGGTGACTAAGGGAAGACTCAAAGATAAAGCAGTGGCCGCAATAATTCTGTCCGGCATATCTGGCACTACATTGCGGGGAATCTGACGCAAAGTTTGTGCTGTTATTAGATCTAGAGGGGCGATCGCTAACCCAGTTCTTGGATCGGATAAGGTATTAATTAACTCCCCAAATGCCTCTTCGGGCAATCGATATCTTTCCACTAGATAGCCTACTTCTACCACAGAAATCGTGGACACATAAATTGGATAACCTCCTGCTAATGCTGTATCCAAAACAGTCATTGCTGTTTGCGATAATCTAGTAGTCTCCCGCAAATACCAGATAATTGTATGAGTGTCGGCTACAACGGCTGTCATTAAATATCCTCTCTCGGAAAATTTCCCCACATTTCTTTTCTAGCTTGGGCAATATCGTCTTCCGTGATATCTATATCTAAATTAGCCCACATTCCTTTGACGCTTTTTAGCGGTTGTTTAGGAATAATTTTTTGTTGAAGAAATTCAGCAAAATCTAAAACTTGTTGCTGCCGATCCGGGGGCAATGTCCGCAACTTATCTAAAACTGCTTGCTCTAAATTCATTGTTTATTTTCCTCCGTAATTACTCCAAAATAATCTTATAGCTTGAATCTGTATTTTGTATATTTCTACAAAGAATCCCCAGTAATCGAGTTTTACCAAAACTCATTAAACTGCTTAAACTGGGGATTCCATTTAGTTATTACTCCTTATCGGTTCATCGCTCGCGGGCGGCGGCAGCTTCATCGGGGTGAATGTTCAAGCGCGTGAGATTAATCCGACCTTTGCTATCAATCTCGCGTACTTTTACTATCACTTCATCAGCGACAGCTAATTCATCTTCGACTTTACCCACGCGGTAGTCTGCCAACTGGGAAATATGAATCATTCCCTCTTTTCCAGGCAGAATTTCCACAAAAGCGCCGATGGGAATAATGCGCGTGACGCGACCAACGTAAACATCTCCTGCATTCAATTTGCGGGTCATGCCTTGGATGATATTGTAAGCGCGTGCAGCTCTTTCGCTGTCGTTGCCTGCGATCGTCACGGTTCCGTCGTCGTCAATGTCAATTTTGACACCTGTTTCTTCGGTGATTGCCTTGATCGTCTTGCCACCTGGCCCGATTACTAAACCGATGAATTCCGGTTCAATTTTCAGTGTCAGTAGGCGAGGCGCAAAGGGTGACATTTCCCGGCGGGGTTTGTCAATAGTGGAGAGCATTTTCTCTAAAATGTGCAGCCGTGCGGGTTTTGCTTGGCGGATGGCGTTGGCGATTACCTCTAAGGGCAAACCTGATATTTTCATGTCCATCTGCAAAGCTGTAATGCCGCTATCGGTACCAGCTACTTTGAAGTCCATGTCGCCTAAGAAGTCTTCAATCCCCTGAATGTCTGTCAGGATGCGGATTTCGTCGCCTTCTTTGATCAATCCCATTGCTGCCCCGCTTACGGGTTGGAGGATGGGAACGCCTGCATCCATTAATGCTAGCGTTGAGGCGCAAACGGAACCCATCGAGGTGGAACCGTTGGAGGAAAGCACTTCTGAGACTACCCGAATTACATAGGGGAAATCTCCTTGCGGTGGTAATACGGGGACGATCGCGCGTTCTGCTAGTGCGCCGTGTCCGATTTCGCGTCGTCCCGGCGATCGCATTGGTTTGGTTTCCCCGACGGAGAAGGGCGGGAAGTTATAGTGATGCAAATAGCGCTTCTCATCTTGGGGGTGCAAGTCGTCACCTAAGTCTTGGGCATCTCCGGGAGTTCCCAGGGTGACGGCTGATAGCACTTGAGTTAATCCTCGATTAAATAGTGCACTACCGTGGACTCGCGATGGTAGTACGCTAGTGCGACAGGATACTGGGCGCACTTCGTCTAGTTTGCGGCCGTCTACGCGCACGCCCTCTTCGATGATTTGGCGGCGCATCAGCTTTTTAGTAACGTCTTTGAAAACGTTGGCGATCGCTTTGCTGTCAGCAGCGGCTGCTATGCTTACGGGGTCATCTTCTGGGAGTTCTGCGATCGCGGCTACCACTGCTGTTGCTTTAATCTCATCTAAGGTAGCGTCACGAAGCGTTTTATCGGCAAATTGAGATAAAATTAGCTTGATTGGAGCTTCGGCGCGATCGCGGATAAAATTCTCCAGGGTTGGGTCTGTGGCTGGTTTTTCTACCTGTACCAACTCAATACCCAATTCCGCCATAATTTCTCGCTGAGCCTGAATCAAATCAGAAGCAGCCTCATAGCCGAAATCAATCGCCTCAATAATATCCTGCTCCGGTAACTGGTTCGCCCCCGCTTCCACCATGATCACCCCGTCGGGAGAACCTGCTACCACTAAGTCCAATTCGCCCGTTTTAATCTCCTTGTAAGTTGGATTGATGATAAAATCATCCCCCACCAGACCCACACGCACCGCCGCCATCGGGCCATAAAACGGCATCTTTGCTAATAGTACCGCCACTGAAGCTCCTGTCACCGCCAGCACGTCCGGGGGTACTTCCTCATCCATGGAAAGCGTCGTTGCCACAATCTGAATGTCGTCTCGCAGCCAACTCGGAAACAGGGGTCGCAGCGGACGGTCAATCAAACGTCCCGTCAGAGTTACTTTTTCTGGTGGACGACCTTCTCGCCGCAGAAAACCCCCCGGAATTTTGCCCCCGGCATATAGTCTTTCTTCGTAATCTACCAGCAGCGGCAAGAAATCTATTCCTTCTCTGCCCTGTGCGCGGGTAGCCGTGACTAAAACCGAGGTGTCTCCTGACTGGATCAAAACAGCACCTCCTGCCTGCGGTGCCAGTAAACCAATCTTCAGCCTAATATCCCGTCCATCAAAGGATATTGACTTGTCTATCTCTACCATTTAATCGTCTTTCCTTATCTACCACAGTTCTTTCTCTGCGCCAATCGTAACATTAGAATAGCTAGAGTGTCATAGAAAATTAGAAATTAAAAATTAAAATTAATATTAAAATAATAAAATAAACAGGACTAAAGCCTCTGTTACAAGACAAAATTTAATTTTTAGGTACGTAGTTGGGCTTCAGCCCTCAAACGTATACAAGCAAAAGAGGGCTAAAGCCCAACTACGTACCTTTATTTAATGTGATAGGGGCTTTAGTCCTGATAAAGTGAAATCTTAAGCGCTGGAAGCATTATAATCGAAGAGTCTGAGGATATATAAAATGGCAATTTTACACGGTAGTTGGCTACTTCATCAGAGCGGTTATTTATTTATTTGGGGGGAAACCTGGCGGAGAATTGCCACAAGCGATGCCCCTCAACCAGGCCAGTTTATTAATAATCCTTATGCAATGGGATCGGCGGAATTAAATGATTTCTTAACCTCATTACAGCAGTCGAAAAAACTTAATTGGGAGTTTCCTGCTAGTGAAAAACAGCAGGTAACAGCTAAAGGCATCCAAGAGCAGAAAAAAGTAAAGGCGAAGAGTTCGCAGAAAATTAAAAGCCAAGAAAACAGCAGCGAAGAACTATTAAAGCAGAGTAAAAAACACGCGATCGCACTCCCTACCCACATCGGGGCATCGCCGGAAAACCTAATTCCCCTGCATTCCTCAGCGATAAATTTAGAAAGTACAGACAGAGAATCGCTTTACCTTTACCCTTGGCAAGTCGAAGGATTCTGTCTTAAACCTCTAGAAGCTTTTGCCTTTTTGCAAGCACTCCCCCTCGGCGTAGATGCAGATTCTTTTGTCGGGGCAGATTTGCGCTTTTGGTCGCATATATGTAGGTGGAGTTTAGATTTACTGGCTAGAGGTAAGTTTTTGCCAGCAGTAGAGAAGTTAAACGATACTACAATAGCGATTTGGCAACCATTACTCGACAGTGCAACAGATACTCTACGTCTGTCAAAATTTGCCAGCGAAATGCCAACAGTTTGTCGCACTTATCAAGTTCAAAATCAATTACCAAGGTCTATAGATTTGCCATCTTCACCTCAAGAATTGCTGAAGGGATTTTTGAGGAGCACCATTGATGCCCAAGTTCGGACAGCCTACACTACAACTTTAGAAATCGAAGGAATTAAGCCATTACGTGAGTGGTTAAAAGCCTTAAAGCGAGAGTCAAATACTATAGACTTAGAACCAGATACCTTAGAACGTTTGGAAGTTGCGATCGCAGCTTGGAAAGCACCACTGCAACATCTAGCAGCACAAAATCAATTTCGTACTGGCTTTCACCTCATCCCACCTGCCCCAGGCAAAAAAGATTGGACATTAAATTACTGTTTGCAAGCAATAGATAACCCAGAATTTTTAGTAGACGCAACCACAATCTGGAATCACCCTGTCGAGCGTTTTATTTATCAAGACCGAACCATAGATTCGCCTCAAGAAACGTTACTAAGCGGCTTGGGCTTAGCCTCAAAACTTTATCCCTTAATTGAACCAAGTTTACAACAGCAAAGCCCTCAATGTTGCCTGCTTAATCCCCATCAAGCTTACGAATTCATCAAGTCAGTAGGCTGGCGATTTACTGATAGCGGCTTAGGAGTAATTTTGCCGCCGAGTTTAGCAAATCGGGAAGGATGGGCGAGTCGTTTAGGCTTAAGCATCCAAGCAGAAACCTCCCTTCCCTTAAAAAGGGGAGACAACCGCATGAGTTTACAAAGCTTGCTAAATTTTAAGTGGAAATTAACAATAGGCGGACAGCAAATTTCCCAAGCAGAATTTGACAGACTTGTAGCTCTAAATTCGCCGTTAGTAGAAATAAATGGCGAGTGGGTAGAGTTGCGATCGCCAGATGTCAAAGCCGCTCAAAATTTCTTTGCCAGTCGCAAAGATCAGATGACACTTTCTCTAGAAGATGCCCTACGTTTAGCTTCCGGCGACAGTCAGACCATAGAAAAACTACCAGTAGTTAACTTTAACGCAACAGGTCAGCTTCAAGAATTACTTAATACTTTGACTAACAATGAATCAGTAAATGCGATTGCTCCTAAGAGTTTACAAGGAGAATTGCGACCTTATCAAGCGCGAGGAGTGGGCTGGTTATCCTTCTTAGAAAAATGGGGTTTAGGTGCTTGCTTAGCCGACGATATGGGGATGGGTAAAACTTTGCAGCTAATCGCATTTTTGCTGCATTTACAAGAACAAGATGCGCTAGAAAGTCCGACTTTAGTTATTTGCCCAACCTCAGTATTAGGTAACTGGGAACGGGAAGTCAAGAAGTTTGGCCCGACGCTGAAAGTTTTACTACATTATGGTGACAAACGCCCTAAAAATAAAGCCTTTGCTACTGCAATTAAGGGCAAAGATTTGATAATTACCAGTTATCCGCTAGTCTACCGAGATGCCAAAGAAATCCAGAGCATTAAATGGCAAGGTGTCGTACTAGATGAAGCTCAAAATATTAAGAATTCAGAGGCAAAGCAATCGCAAGCAGTGCGGCAAATAGAGGCATCATTTAAAATTGCTATGACGGGTACGCCAGTAGAAAATAGGCTGCAAGAATTGTGGTCAATTTTAGATTTTCTCAATCCCGGTTTTTTGGGCCCCCGCAATTTCTTTCAGCGGCGATTTGCGGTTCCTATTGAAAAATATGGAGATAGAGAGTCTTTACAAACTTTGCGATCGCTCGTTCAGCCATTTATTTTGCGCCGCCTGAAAACTGATAAAACCATCATCCAAGACTTACCAGAAAAGCAGGAAATGACAGTTTTTTGTCCCCTTTCAACTGACCAAGCTACCCTTTATCAAAGAGTTGTCGAACACTCATTAGCAGCTATTGAATCTGCTGACGGCATCCAGCGGCGGGGAATGATTCTTGCTTTGTTAGTGAAACTAAAACAAATTTGCAATTACCCAATTTTATCACAGTCAGAAGCCAGCACTCAGAAAGAAGGAGGAAAAAGTCATAAATTAGAAATCAAATCTCAAGAATCAGGAAAGTTACAGCGACTTAATGAAATGTTAGAAGAGGTTTTGTCAGAAGGCGATCGCGCCTTAATATTCACCCAATTTGCCGAATGGGGACATCTACTCAAACCCCACTTAGAAAAACAGTTGGGTCGGGAAATATTATTCCTATATGGTGGTACTCGCCAACAGCAACGAGAAGAAATGATCGACCGTTTCCAGCACGATCCTCAAGGGCCACCGATTATGATTTTATCCCTAAAAGCTGGCGGTACAGGTCTTAACTTAACGCGAGCTACCCACGTTTTCCACTATGACAGATGGTGGAATCCAGCAGTAGAAAATCAAGCAACAGACCGCGTTTTTCGCATCGGTCAAACTAGGAACGTCCAAGTACATAAATTTGTCTGCACAGGGACTTTAGAAGAGAAAATTCACGACATGATTGAAAGTAAAAAAGCTCTAGCCGAGCAAGTAGTTGGTGGTGGTGAAAATTGGCTCACAGAACTCGATACAGATCAATTGCGTAACTTACTCATCCTAGATCGCAATGCTATTATTGAAGAAGAAGGAGAGTAATATAATAAGCCTACATCATTCATACAGATTTGTAGGGGTAGTGCCCCCGTGCCTACCCCAGATCGATTGGGCAACCACAGGGGGATTGCCCCTACTTTAAATTCACAAACTAAAACCTAGAATACCTATGAGTGACCGAGAATGGTGGACAGAACAATGGCTTGACTTGATAAATTCCTATCGTTTTAAAAAGCGCTTAGAACGAGGCTGGAGGTATGCCAGAGAGGGTAACGTCCTCAGCATCGAATTTGAAGGTCAAAAGGTAATTGCCAAAGTCAGAGGTACAGAAGCAGAACCCTATCAAATTTCTCTTTGGCTAGATACTTTCAGCGATGAAGATTGGGGTTATGTGACTGAAAATATGTCTCAAAGAGCCATTTTTTCAGCTAAACTATTAGCTGGGGAAATGCCTAAAAATATTGAAGATGTGTTTGCCGTTGCCGGACAAAGATTATTTCCCTTCAACTTATCTGATATTCATGCAGAGTGTAGTTGTCCCGATCAAGCCAATCCTTGCAAACATATTAGTGCAGTATACTATTTGTTGGGCGATCGCTTCAGCGAAGACCCCTTTTTACTGTTTCAACTCCGAGGCCGAACCAAACAACAAATTTTGGCACAACTGCGCCAATTGCGAAGCAAAGGAGAAGAAGACATTGCTACAATGGACTCCAGGGAAAATTCCCCCCTTAGCGATTACCAATCTTCTCCTTCCCAAGAAGCAGCAGAAAGTGGTACAGATACTAATTATCAGTTTCCCACAATTCAACGCTTTTGGGAATACGACCAACAGCTAGAATCATCTCTGGTAGTAATAGTACCTCCACCCACAACGGAAACAATTTTAAATATTTTAGGGCCGGTAACTCTGGGAAGTGATGCAGACAAAACTAGCAAATCAACCTCTGCAATTGACGTATTTATGCAGTATTTAGATAAAGTTTACCAAGATGTTAGCCAGCAAGCAGTCATAGCAGCATTAAACCGAGGTGAGGCAGATTAATCGCAGTTATTTCTAGTTTTTTATAACTTCAATCAATTGCTGGGGGTGTTCAATCAAAAAATCAGGTTTGCGTTCTGCCAAAGCTGCTTTTACATTGAAGCCCCAACTCACAGCAACCATCTTGATATGAGCTTTTTTAGCTGCATCTATATCTCTGGTTTCATCTCCCACATAAATAACATCTTCCCGCTTAACATTAGCTTGCTTCAACCAATTATTAATAACTTTATCTTTACCAAATAGTGTTGTTCCTGTGTAAATAAAATCAAATATTTCTTGCAAGTCGTTTCTCTCCATCAATGCTAAAACATTTTCTTTGGAGTTAGAAGTAATAATTCCCAGTTGATTACCTTGATTTTTTAATTCAAGCAGAACTTCTTTTATCCCTGGAAATAATCTAATTTCTTGAATTTCATTTTTTAACTCTTTTCTGACTTTTCTCACAAGGAAGGGTACTTTAAAAACAGAAATTCCTGAATGCTTAATAATTTCCCATGAGTTTAAATTCCTAATTTCAGCTAGTTCGTCTTTTGTCGCCGACTTATACCCAAATTCTACAGCTAAGCGATTTGTAATGCTTACAATAGCATTAAGGGTGTCAGCTAGAGTACCGTCAAAGTCAAAAATAATTATTTTATTCATTGTTAATTGTTAGTAGTTAGTAGTTAGTTGTTGGTTGTTAGCAATTAGCGATTAGCAATTAAGTAGTCGGACATAAATAAAAGCTTATATAACTTGTAGGGTGGGCGCTCGCCGAAACCATATTAGCTATGAGTTACAAGATTGAGGCGGCGAGCGCCCACCTTACGTTTATTTATGTCTACCTACTTAGCAATTAGCAATTAGCGAATTTCTAATCAGTTAATTCAGTCTTCTTTCTTTCCAGATTAGCCTTGGCATTCCGCCGCAGCATCTCTGGTTTAATCCGTCGCAAAGGGGAAGCCGTAAACCTCCGATTCCACTCCTCATCTGATATTTCAGCTAATTCTGTGAGAGTCGGCGCTATATTTTCAGGATATGGCTGAAACTCTGCGATATCAGTTTCCTTAGCAAAACGCTGATTCCAGGGACAAACATCCTGACAGATATCACAACCTGCAACCCAATTTTGTAAATCAGAGGCAATACCATCCGGCAATTTTTTATCTCGATTTTCTATCGTATGATAAGCAATGCAAAGATTAGCATCCACCAGAAAAGGTTGAGTAATTGCGTTGGTAGGACAAGCATCAATACAGCGAGTACAAGTACCACAATGTTCGGTATGGAGAGGATCGGGTGTTAACTCCAGATTCGTCAATACCTCTCCTAAGAATATCCAAGAACCGTACTCCCGCGAAATCACATTGCCATTCTTAGCAATCCAGCCAACTCCGGCACGCTCGGCCCAAACTTTATCCTGAATTGGCCCTGTATCTGCATAATACCGCGCCTCAATTCCCTCGCCTTGCGATCGCAACCAGTTTGCTAGTAACTTTAGCTTTTTGTGCATCACTTTGTGATAATCCCTTCCCCAACCATAGCGAGAAATTTTGGCATAAGCTGACCCTTCGAGATGCTGCTGAGGGGTGTAGTAATTAAGGGCGACACATATTAATGACTTTACCTCTGGCATTACCAGATGAATATCTTGACGCTTGGGGTTAGCCATCCATTCCATATCTGCTTGATATCCGGCTTCTAACCACCTGTGCAATCTTTCTGCCTCTGGGTAAGGGGCATCATCTACCTGCGCGATCGCCACTTTGTGAAATCCTAATTCTAAAGCTTTCTGCTTGATCTGAGTGCTGGTAATTGGCGATTTCATTGGCTGCCTCTCAAGGTTTCAGAAATCTTTCCCAGTTAT
>DATGYA010000441.1:0-4513 GCA_035298405.1 Kamptonema sp.
GCACTATTTCCGAAGATTTGCTCTCGCCTAAGACACCACAATTAGTGTGGATTACCGAACTTTAGTAAGTTCATAGACTTAAGTGTAGCATTTTGTTTTACTCTGTATTGTACAGTTACATTCATCAGAATCCAAAACTCCGTAGTTGTTACCTGACAAAAGCGTTTTAGTTGTGGGAACAGAACCCCGATTCACGAGACGGGATCGCACAAGCCATGCGAACCATTATTCAGCCAAATCTTTCGATCTCCGTAGTTTAGCAAAGTCAAGCCGTTTTGTCTTGCTACACTTGGGAAACTTCTGCTAAAATGCAACTGCATCAATATTTCATTCAGTTTATTAAACAAAAATAAGGAGAAAAATTGATTGCTATGAAATTGCTAAAACTAGGACTAACAGGACTAATAGCACTGGTAACAATGCTAGTAATCGGAAATTTGCAATACAGCCAAAATAGTAACTATCTAATTACCAATTCTGCGGCATTAGCTCAGACTCCTGTGGGGCGAAAGGCAGAAGCAGATAGGTTGTTGCAGCAAGGTATGCAAGAGTCACTTAACAGTCAATTTCAAGCTGCATTAAAGTCTTGGCAACAAGCGTTAAGCATATATCGGGAGATCAAAGATCGCAAAGGTGAAGGCGATGCCCTCAGAAATCTAGCAACTACTTACTTTCAAGTTGGTGACTATGATAAGGGTTTTGAGTACCAACAGCAGGCTTTGACAATTGAGCGAGAGATCAAAAAGCAAGAAGATGAGGGCAACGATCCGACTATAATACCTAAGTAAAAATTAAGCTTGCTCTAGCGGAGCCATAGTCAACCCAGCGCGGCCAAGCTGCATATGATATAGTTCTGCCTGCTCTTGGGGGCCAACCCAAACAGTGGCTTGACCTTCATAGTGGACTTGATTAGTGAGTTCCCAGGCGCGATCGCTTGTCATCCCTGGAATATACTTCATCAAACAATCAGAAACGTGCTGAAAAGTATTAAAATCGTCATTGAGGACTATCACCTTATAATTAGGATAAGGCTTGCGGATAACTTGACTAGCTCGGTCGGGGGCTATAGTGGGTGAAGAAGTCATCGCACGAACGGTCATTGAAACTACTAAAGAACTCATAACACGGCTACCTAAAAAGTCATTATAAGAAATTTTGGATATTCAAGGATGAAAATAATTATAAATTTGCTGTGCTAAACGCGGCCCTACTCCAGAAACTTCAGCCAATTGTTCTGCTGTGGCCAAGCGGATGTAGTCAACTGAGCGAAAATGTGCTAGTAGTTGTTTTTGTCGGTGATGCCCTAATCCGGGAATTTCATCTAATCGCGATCGCTTCATTCTATCGCTTCTGCGATCGCGGTGAAAAGTCACAGCAAATCGATGTGCTTCGTCTCGCAAGCGCCGCAATAATTGTACTCCTGGCTGTTCCAAATCAGTTGGTAATGGCAATGATTCACCTGGTAAAAAAATCTCTTCTCGCTGCTTAGCTAAACTCACCACTCGCAATTCTTCCAACAAATTCATCTCGCGCAAAACTTCGACAACTGCGGAAAGTTGACCTTTTCCGCCGTCAATCATAATTAAATCTGGTTTGTCAGTTATATAGCCAATTCCTTCTTCCTTATCTCCTAGATCGCTAATTCCTTCTTCCTTCTTCCTTCTTCCTTCTTCCTTCTTCCTTCCGAATCTGCGACCAATTACTTCTGCTAAACTGGCAAAGTCGTCAGAATGACCAGTTTTAATTTCAGGATTTTTAATTTTGTAGTGGCGGTAGTGTTGTTTTGCTGGCAAACCGTCAATAAATACGACGCGAGAAGCTACCGCATCGGAACCTTGAATATGAGAAATATCGTAACCTTCTATGCGGTGTGGTAATGCTGGTAAGTCGAGAATTTCTGCTAAATCTTGCATGGCTTGAGAGTTGCGATCGCCTAATTTTTGCATTCTTGCCAATTCATACTCAGCATTCCGTTCTACCATCTCAATTAACTCTGCCTTAGTTTGCCGCTGCGGTGCGATAATGCTAACTTTCCTGCCTTTATGACTACTCAACCAATCTGCTAATATCTCTCCCTCTGGTAACTCATGCTGTACTAAAATTTCTACAGGAATTTCCACTGACTCTACATTTTGATAGTGTTCTTCTAAGACGCGCTGTAAAATAGATCCAAGTTCTATCTCTCCTCTTTCCCCCCTTTGTAAATGGGTGGATGAATTAGAAGAAGAATCATCATCTTTAAGCCCATCCTGACTAAGAGAAAAGGCATCATCCTTAAGCCCATCCTGACTAAGAGAAAAGGCATCATCCTTAAGCCCCCCCTTACTAAGGGGGGGTTGGGGGGGTATCTCCGCCATAAATCCTAATCTTCCTACTAGCTGACCGGCCCTAATTTGGAATAATTGAATGCAAGCGTGTTGGCCATCAGCAGCGAGTGCGATCGCATCTCTAGAAACTGTATCGTCGGGCAAAGATACTTTTTGATCTGTACTCAAAGACTGCAAACCTTTAATTTGGTCGCGGATGCGAGCGGCAGTTTCAAAATTCAAATCAGTAGCCGCCTGTTCCATTTGTAACTGCAAAGTTTCAATTAATTCTTGAGTGCGTCCCTGAAAAATCATCGCTACTTTCAGCATCATTTTATGATATTCTTCTACGGCAATTAACCCTTGACAAACCCCAACGCAGCGCCCAATATCATAATTAATACAAGGTCTATCTTTAAATAGCGGTTGCGGCCGTTGGCGTAAGGGAAAAATCCGCTTAATTAAGTGCAGGGTACTCCGTAGTGCCCCTGTATCGACATAGGGGCCATAGTAGCGGTCTTTTTTATTCCCCGCAGTGCGTTTACGAGTAATAAAAATTCGGGGATATTCTTCTGACCAAGTGATGCACAAATAGGGATATTTTTTATCATCTTTCAGCAGCACGTTAAAGTATGGTTGATGCTGCTTGACAAGATTAGCTTCTAGCGCTAGCGATTCAGCTTCGGTATCGGTGACAATGAATTCAATTTCGCATATTTGCTGCACCATCATTACGATGCGGGAACTGAGGTTTTTGCTGTCACGGAAATAAGATCGGACGCGGGATCTGAGTTTTTTAGATTTGCCGATGTAGAGGATGCGATCGCTTTCATCTCGCATCAAATAAACGCCGGGAACTGGGGGAATTTCCTTGAGGCGGCTTTCTAGTCGTTCTGGATCTTTAACTAGCGGTAAGGTTTTAGTGGATGGCATATAAGTTTATAATTTAGGAGTTACAGATACCATTATAACTCGGTTATTTGGTGGCTAAGTGTATCTATATTAAAAGTAGAATCGCGATCTAAAGAGAACGCTGAGACTGGCTATAAATTATGCTATGTTTTAATTTTTATTTCGGATAGAGGTTTTAGCATAATCATGCCTACCGCTTTGCTATAATAGCAAAAGCCATACATCTCGAACTTAATAATGTCAACATCAAAACTAGAAGAAAGAGTTGCCCAACTAGAAACAGAAGTAGCGCATCTCAAGAATTTACTTCCCCTCAGCGCTGCTACCTCAAATCCTTGGTGGCAAAAAATTACAGGAACCTTTGCTAAAAGTACAGCATTTGAGGAAGCGATGCAGTTAGGAAAAGAGTATCGCCAATCTTTGCAACAGGATTCCGAACAACTATAACTCGGTTATTTTATGTTAGTCTAAGGACAACTCCCAGATTCCTAGCTATATAAACCTCATTGTAACTTTAACACTGGAGGAGAACTATGGGTGAGAAATTTGTTAACTGTCATATCCATTCAGAATCGGTGTCTGATGTGGTGAGGGTTGTCAGAGAGATTACAAAAGATCGAGCTTATGTATCTCCACCTAAAAATCACTGGATTACTGTATACGATAGAACGTCGGACTATGAATATGAATACGATGACATTTATCCTTTCGCGCAAAAATTGTCCTCTCATCTTTCAACAGTCGTATGTACTTTTTTGGTTTTTTCAGGGCTGAATTTTATCTACTTTATCCATGATAGTGGCCAATTAGTAGATGAGTTTTATGACGATCCAGAAGCAGCAGAATTTGGCTTTGACTATGCAGATGATGCTATCCGAGAAAGGTTTCACGGTCATCCCGAAAGATTGTTAAGATATTGCTTGCCAGGTACTAATGTGGACTCCATTTCTCAGATTTTGACATCTTCTAGAAACAGAGATATAGAAATTATAGGGCAAGAAGCTGCTTATCAGTTAGCACTTCTTTTAGGAATCGATGAAGAGCGAGCTATAAGTGGGTACGCTTACTTTGAAGATGATCTTTATAATGAAAGAGAGCCACTAATGGAAGATGCTAAGGATTTTATATTAGTACAATCCTTGCTTTCATAAAATAGATATGATTCATGAGTTTTTTCTGATAAAAGAAGAGCTTGACTATACACACTATGCAGATAGTGATTATCTAAATAAATACATTCGCCCACAGTCTAATGTCAAGCTTCACGATGATTTTGTTCAATACATCTGGGACAG
>DATGYA010000442.1:0-2361 GCA_035298405.1 Kamptonema sp.
TTTCTAAGGCAGCATTGTAAATCTTTTGTACTCCCGTTAAAGTTTTATATTGTTCGCCGACGGGGAGGATACAGCTAGCAACTTCAAAACCTGCTTGTTGCAAAGATGCGATCGCGCCTTCCCCGTAATGGCGAAATATCATCTGGTTAGACACAATCAAGACTTTTTTGCCCAAATTTAGAGACGCTACCTGCGTGCCGAGTTCGTCTAAACCGCCTGATGCGATCGCGATGTCGTAAGATTGCGGCCCTAAATCAACACGAATGACAGACTGCATGGTTAAAACCTAAATTTTCTAGCTGCTTTCGGCTGTATTGTACCTCACTCCATGTTTCAATAGTTGTTATTGATTTTTCTGGAGAGATGTAAATGTCAGTCAGTGGAACAGTAGCTTACTTTGTAATGTTCGGCGGTATGATCGGTCTGGCAACAGTTTTGCTGTTTGGTCTGCGTGCCGTCAAATTGATTTAATAAGTCTAGTTGATTTAATAAATCCGGCGAATAGAATTCGCGGCTACACAAACGAAGTCCGCCTGCGCGGACTAGAAAAATTCAACCCGCGAAAGCGGGTTTTATCTGTGTAGACGCGGTTTCAACCGCCGAGTTTTAAATGTTGAGTTTTTTACGCGATCGCGCGTTCTTTTTCCTCTACTTTTTCCTCAACGGCTGCAACAGTTTTCTGCTGTGTTTGTTGCGCTTCGTTAGCCAAAAACTCAGCTAATTGAGCTTCAATTTCATCCCGCACAATTTGGCGATATTCTAAGAAGTGCTCATTATGAGCGCAAACTGTTAAATAATGCTCCCAAACAGCCGGATTGCGCTTAATAATACTGAACAAATGATGCCAGAACATCCAGCGAGTATTCCGTTTAATTCCTTGCCGCCAAATCACAATACAAAGCGCTCGCAAATCAACTAGATCGGGCATTTTGAACGGTGCTTTTACCTTCGGCGCACCTAGCATTAAGAAGTGGCGATAAGTGCGATCCAAATATTTCTTCGGATCGTAAACTTCACAGAATGCCTCCACATATTCCCTGGCAATATCTTCTAGCGGTCGCGTCGGAATAAAATTCATTAAAGTTGTCTGGTTCAGGTTGCCAGCTTTGCCGCGCAAACGTCCTTCTTTTTCTAGTCTGTGCCACAAAGCAGTATGGGGTAAAGCTTGCAACATTCCGAAAGTTGTGCTCGGAATTGCCGCTGCTTCTGCAAACCGGACAATCCGCGAACCTGCGCCCGGTTTTTCGCCGTCAAATCCAATAATAAAACCCGCCATCACTCGCAAACCAGATTTAGTAATTGTCTCCATTGATTCAACTAGAGAATTGCGAGTATTTTGGAATTTTTTAGTCATTTGCAAGCTGTCTTCATCGGGTGTTTCAACTCCCACAAACACCGCATTAAAGTTGCATTCTGCCATCAAATCCATCATTTCTTGGTCTTGTGCCAAGTCAATAGACGCTTCTGTGTTGAAAACAAAGGGATATTTGCGTTCCGCTTGCCAAACTTTTAACTCTTTTAGCAACATTTTGACGTTGCGCTTATTGCCAATGAAGTTGTCGTCTACCATGAATACGCCGCGCCGCCAACCGAGTTGGTAAAGGCATTCTAATTCTGCTAGTAATTGTTCGGGATTTTTGGTGCGGGGTTTGCGACCGTAGAGGATAATGATATCGCAGAATTCGCACTGGAAGGGGCAACCGCGCGAAAACTGGATGGACATAGAATCGTAGGCGTTAAGTTCTAGCAAGTCGAAGCGGGGCACGGGGGTGGTGGTGACATCTGGTTTTACGCCATCCGATCGGTAGATACCGCTGGTTTCGCCACGCGCGATCGCCTCGATGAACATCGGCAAAGTGATCTCGCCTTCATCTAAAATCAGGAAATCTACACCCGCTGCTTGGGGTTCCTCTGGCAGGGATGTAGGGTAGGGCCCCCCGCAAGCGACAAGTTTGCCGCGCCGTTTAGCTTCGCGAATTTGGGTGAGTAAGTCGTCTTTTTGAACGATCATAGCCGAACAAATGACGAGTTCGGCCCACTGCCATTCCTCTTCAGTGATGGATCGGATGTTGCGATCGACTAGCTTGAATTCCCATTCTTGGGGTAGGATGGCGGCGACTGTGACTAAACCCAGGGGGGGCAGCAATACCTTACGGTTGACGAGTTCTAGGATTTTTTCATAAGACCAAAACGTTTTGGGAAATTGGGGGTAAACCAGTAAAACTCGCATATTTAAACTCCTCACACTGGGATTGATATCAGTGAATGACTTAAGGCTAGCGCGATCGGGTTTGTTTAAGGTACTATTATCGCTTGATTTGGACGTTAATTGCGATCTGGGGTTAAAGTTGAGTCTTCTAA
>DATGYA010000443.1:0-7221 GCA_035298405.1 Kamptonema sp.
AGGGCCTTTAATAACGCGACCTTGAGCGTCGAACTGAGAACCGTGACAGGGACATTCAAAGCGCGATCGCTCTCCTTTCCACTCTACAGTACACCCTAAATGCGTACACACAGGATTAATCCCATACTCCGCAATTTTTGGCCCGTCATTAATCACCAAATAAGCAACTTTTGGCAATCCTTTCACCAGTACCGGAGTCCCCGCTTTCGCGTTAGGAAGGAATGCTGAAACCTCAATTGGTTTTCCCTCACTATCTTCGGCCCTCACTCCTGGCAGATAATTTTCACATTGGGAATTATAGGGAAACGTAGAGCAAAGCTTTTCTAAGTCAACTTTTTCTTCGCTTTGTCCCGCTTTGGGAAAAAGTAACCCTATAGCAACGCTTCCCGCTGTCCCAGTCACCATATATTGCAAGAATTGTCGGCGATTTCTGACCATAGTGTGAGCCTTCAGCCTTAGCTGTGAATAGGTTAACTTTCTTGAGAATTTTTTACCATAATTTTTGTAATCATAGCACTCTGCCAAATCTTGGCGCTATAGATTTTAGAACTGAAAGACAGTAATTTCTCTGTAACTATATAGTTCGCACTACTTTAATTCCCCCTACCAAGTTGCCGTCTGAGGTATAATTTTAATTAATGAACTGCCAAGGCGCAAAGGGCGCAAATAATAAAGCAGCAGCTTGAGCCACTGATATATTTAAGGTAACTTTTCTCACTCTCACTATGCCTACCTACCCTGGAATTTCTAGCGAAGCTTTTCGACACCCGTTAGATCGTCAAGCAGAAGAAGCTTTACGTAGTGTCCCTGGATTCGATCTGATTGCTAGCCAATTTGTAGAATTTGTCTATGAGCGGCCGCAGTTTGTTTATCTGATGGGTAATAGCATTCAAGTTGGGCCTCGGCAATATGCTACTATTTATCACATATTCCGGGAATGCGTGCAGGCTTTAGATATTTTCCCTGAGCCATTTTTATTTGTTTCTCAAAAACCTGAAGTTAATAGCTATGCCCTGGGAAAAAATCAGCCATACATTGTCTTAAATACTGGTCTTTTAGACTTAGTAAATGAGGCGGAACTACGAGCAGTGATTGCTCACGAATTGGGACACATTAAATGCGGTCATCCAGTTTTAACTCAAATGGCGCTGTGGGCGATGAATCTCGCATCGATGATTGGCGAAGTCACTTTTGGTCTAGGAAATATTGTCAGTAGCGGTTTGATTTTTGCTTTTTACGAATGGCGGCGGAAAGCAGAATTATCAGCGGATCGGGCGGCTTTGTTAGGAACAGATGATATTAATTGCGTGATGAATTCAATGATGAAAATTTCAGGCGTTAGCAGCAAATATGCTAATGAATGTAGTTTGCAGGAGTTCATCCGTCAATCTGATAACTATCAAGAATTAGACCAAGATAATCTCAACCAAGTTTATAAATTTTTACTCTATAATGGCGGACAAGGTGCAATGTTGAGCCATCCTTTCCCGGTGGAACGCTTGCGGTATCTCCGAGACTGGGCGAATTCTGAGGAATACCGCCAAATTCGCTTGGGAAATTATAAAAAGGCGGTTTCTGAGGGTGCAGTTGATGTGAAGTCAAAGGAACCAAGCAATGAAACGGAGGCGCTACGGCGTGAAATTGAGGAGTTGCAGCGCGAGATTAACCGCTATAAGTCGCGGTGACAACTTAAGCAAAAATAAGTTCCCTTGTTTTTTAAGGGGGGTTGGGGGTTCGGAGTTTCAGATTTTAATGCTTATAAATTCTGAAATCTATCTTTAGAGCTGTGTAGTCTGAAAAAGTACAACTCAATGAGGCTAGGGGAAAAATGATTACTGACAAAGATTTGAACGGTGACAAGGCGACATCTAATTCTAGCCATTTTGGAAAAGGCGCGATCGCACTTGCGATTATTGCCTGTGTGATGGGATTTACTAATCCTCCCAGAGAAGAATATCTCAGCTATGCTTCAGGCACAATGGCCACAGAACTGCAAAAGTCTGTGTGTAAAGAGTCTCGCGTACCTGAATTTTTAGGTAATTTTGCAGAGAGTTTAGTTGGTGCTTGCAAAAGTGTACTTACTTCGGAACGAGGTAATATAGAACTTTTAATCGATCGTTCAACTTACCGCCAAAATTTAATTATTTTCAGTATTTACACGACTGAAGTTGTGGGACAAAAGTACCATACAATTGGAGCTTTTGGTAATTTCTTAACTATTGCTGCTAAATAGGGGAGTAAGCATTTTTGTAAGTCTTTACTATCCATAACGATCTATCAAAAGGGTTTTGACTGGCAATACCTCGATCAAACTCAGCAATTGAGGATGAAACTCATTCATCATTTTGTGTGAGTATGAATATATATCAAGGAGCGAATGCAATTGCGGAAAATTAGGAACTCAAGTGAATTAGGTTAGACGCTTCGCATAACAACACAAACCGTTAACTTTTGTGGTTAGAGAATCTTCAATTTTATCGGGAGGAAAGTCTTCTACACTGCCACCTATTAACTGAAGCAGATCGGTAGCCTGCATTTCTAACAGCCACTCATTAAACTGCGATCGCGACACCCTTTCTCCTATCACCCGCCGCATCCGATAAATCGGTACTAAATCGTCGTAATTAAAATCCCGATTCAACCTGTCATAAACCTTTAACGCCACATTCCTAAACTCTTCATAAGTTCCCAGCGTACCGACTTCTGGCTTAGCTTTCTCAACCGCCACACTCACTACCCCAGCTTGACTCCGCAACCACTTTAACAGCGCATTTGCCAACCTCGTCCCAACTTGAGAACCATCAAACTCAAAGTGAGAATTACCATTTTTCAAGCCATCCGCCAACACCTGCTGACCAACATCCGTAATTTCCACTACCAGCACTCGCTTTTCCATCGAAAATGCGATCGCGCCACCTTCCCGCAATCGTGTTAAAATTCCCTCATAATCCTTACTCGTCTCCCCAGTCCGTACAATCCTCTTAGTCAAATCACCCTTCTTCACCTTCCCCTTACCAAACCCCAAATCCCACAAATTCAGTAGCAGCCGAATTTTCCCTTTAGCTTCCCAAACTACTTGCTCTTCAGGAGTTCGAGGCATCTTTGGCAAGGCATTTCCTTCTTTTTCTGACATATCCATAATTCCAGATAGCGGGTATAACAATCAGACTTGATCCCTAATTTTACGGGGTAAATCTGACATTTTCATCTTAATACTTAGGTAAGGCTGTAAAAAACCTACCCTATTAATTTTAAAATAAATCGGTCAAACTTCCGCATAATTAAATGCAATAAATTTTATAATTTTGACTAAAATCTTATTAATTGATAACATTGCCACCCAAACCTGCGATCGCTCCCTTCCCTAATTATCAATAACACCCACAAATCAGTCCGCCACATCCACAGCCCCCAGGGAAAAATTACTATGACAGCAAAAAAATTCCATCAACCGTCCAGCCGTCCGCTCCTACCAATCTCAGCTATTTGCAGATAATTTTAATAGTTTTCCCTGTAGAGATTGCCTTGATCAAATATTGTTTGCCAACTTCATCATTATCTGCTTAGCTAGATTTAATTACGACTTTAGTTTAAAACTCAATTCTTACTTTAGGAAGATAAACTCAGTATAAATGCTTGTTACATTGCAAGAGCAGAATTGAATAAACCTCTCTTATGAAACCAATTTCCGATCAAATTTCAGAAGCTAAAGATAAGCTTCCAAACATTACTCCTACCCCTCCTGGTTTGAAAGCTCAAGCATCCAGCCAAGACCTCAAAGCCCGCCTAGATTGGGGTGAACCAGGGCTAACAATCATCGACGCACGCGATCGCGAAAGCTTCAATAAAAGCCACATCACAGGCGCTCTACCAATGCCAATTGATGAATTAGTAGAACGGGCAAAAAGCAGCCTAGAGTACAATCGCGACATCTACGTTTACAGTGAAAGTGACGAAGAAACCGCCCAAGCCGCCGCTGAACTTCGCGCAGCCAGCTTTCAAAACGTAGCCGAACTCAAAGGTGGAATTCCAGGTTGGAAAGCCATTGATGGCCCTATTGACGGTTCTGTAGAACACAGTAACCCAGGCCCCGATGCTTATAATGTTGTATCTCGTCTGCAACACCACGCACAAGTGCAAAAAGCGAATAAATAAAACACATCCCCTCCTAAAAAAGTAGATCCAAAAGCCCCCCTCTTCTTAAGCATTAAGCAGGGGGGTGGAGGGTTTCTTGCGTAATCTATGTAGCAATCAGTTTAACTTTTAATTCCATCCAAGGCGAGTTGGCTGCTCATAAACTCGCTTCAAAGTATTAATATCTCTCACAGAAATCGGCGGTGGATTTCTTACCTGAGAAAAATACATCACATCAGTATCAACAGGACTATGACCCCAAATTCCTAACCCATGACCGAACTCATGAAGCGCCACAGCAGCGATATATTTCCCGGTTTGACTTGGATTCAACCAGATAATACAGCGATGAGATAAAACACCTCCATCTCCCTCTTCGCTTACATATAACTCATAGCGAGTTTCACCGGAACGCGATCGCATTTGTCCTGGTTGCAAAGGTGGAGCCTTGTGTAAAATCCTAATATCAGCTATTTCTGCATCATCTACCACTTGCAAAGGCAAATAAATCCCCCATTGCAACACAGCACCTAATACCGTCTTGACCCATCCTTCCGAAGCATTACGATCGCCAACTCGCTCTACAAATACCTTAATAGGAAACTTTGACCATACCAAATGACCAAATTCTGGCGGCTTCACTTGGTCAAAATAATCCCCACTTTCCGTCTTAGTTTGCCAATTAGCGAGCGTTGGCGGCAAAGGATGAATTTTTAGAGCTGGTAGTCGATCTGGGATGCTTTTCGGATTAACAGCATAACTTTCAAATTGAGTAATAATTATTAGAATAAAAGCACAACAAGCCAGCAACAAAACAGTCAACAACCTATATTTTAAATAACGAAACATAAATAAAGTAAGCTGTTCGACATTTAAAATAGTATTGTAGGGTGAGTCAGACAATAAAACCCTGATTCTCTCGATCAATTCCTGTGTCTGACGTACCCTACAAGTAGATTAAAGTGTGACAATTAAAAACCATTCTACCCTCTTTCTCTTCCCTCTGCGCCCTCTGCGCCTTTGCGGTTCGTTCCTTTTTATGTCAATAGAAATGAATTGAGTAAGCTCTCGTTTCTAACTAGATTGAAATTAAAAAACCGCAAAGGCGCAAAGAACACAGAGAAATACAAAGAAGAATAACGCTCAACTATCACTTTGGCTGCAACCAACCAGCGCTCAAAATTACCGTTAAGCCTAGAAAAACAATAGACAAACCCCAAGTAATTCTGTTAATAGTTGTCTCTGCACTCTTGGTACTGGTGAACAATTGAGCTTGTCCGCCAATTCCTCCAATGCCATCGCCTTTAGGACTGTGCAACAGCACAAAAACAATAACTCCTACAGCAGACAAAGACCAAATAATTTCTAAAACTTGAACAATAGTCATGGTAATTGGTAATTGGTAATTGGAATTTAATTGTTAACAGTTAACAGTTAACAGTTAACAGTTAACAATTTCTAAAGTCGCACTCGTACCGGAGTACGATTAGGTCGAACTTCAAAATCGGCGGCTTGAACCATCGATTTACCCGTCATTTCTGGGGGTTGAGGCAACTGCAAAATCTCCAGAATTGTTGGTGCAATGTCGGCTAAACAGCCGTCTGTTCTCAGAGAAACATCTGTTGCGTGGCCGGGAATTTTTAACTTTTCTCCTTCTACTAGGATAAAGGGTACTGGGTTAGTTGTGTGAGCTGTCCAAGGATTGCCGTTTTCGTCCCACATCAACTCAGCATTCCCATGATCGGCGATCACGATCGCAGTACCGCCCGCTTTGTTGACGCTTTCTAACAAGCGACCCAAACATTTATCTACTGTTTCGATCGCAATCACAGTTGCTTCCAGAATTCCCGTATGACCTACCATATCGGGGTTGGCGTAGTTAATCACGATTAGAGAATAAATCTGTTTTTCAATAGCTGCGATCGCAACATCTGTCACCTCTTTTGCCGACATCTCCGGTGCGAGGTCATAAGTTGCCACCATCGGACTTTGCACTAATTCCCGATCTTCCCCTGCAAAAGGCTCCTCTAGACCCCCATTAAAGAAATAAGTGACGTGAGCGTATTTTTCTGTTTCAGCAGCGCGGAACTGGCGTAAACCGTGACTCGCGATCGCGCCACCCAAAATATTATTCAAATTCTGCGGTTCAAAAGCTACCAACACTGGCAACTTCGCATCATACTGGGTAAACGTTGCAAAACTCAGCGGCTCGAGCTGCTGTCGTTCAAAACCTTTAAAGTTAGGATCGACAAAAGCCTGGGTCATTTCTCTGGATCTATCTGGGCGGAAATTAAAGAAAATTATCCCATCCCCAGGTGACACAGCCCCAGGCGCGATCCGAGTCGGAATCACAAACTCATCCGTCACCCCTTCAGAGTAAGAAGTCTTTAAGAAATCCACAGCCGAACGCCCATCGACAGGCCCATCGGCCACCATCACATCGTAAGCCAGCTTAATGCGATCCCAACGCTTATCGCGATCCATCGCGTAATAGCGACCGCTAACAGTTACAATCCGACCGACTCCAACTTGATTGATATAACTTTCAATCTTTCGTAGAGCTTCAATTCCTTCTTTAGGATTAGTATCGCGGCCATCGGCGATCGCATGGATACAGAGATCGGAAATTCCGTGAGCTTTTGCCAAATCCACTAACCCCAACAGGTGATCTAGGTGCGAGTGAACGCCACCCTCAGAACACAAACCGATTAGGTGCAACTTAGCATTGCGATCGCGTACATCCGAGCAAACCTTCACCAAAGCTGGATTCCTAAGCAAACTGCGGTCTTCCACCGCATCCGAAATCCGCACTAATTCTTGGGGAACCACCCGCCCTGCGCCGATATTCAAATGACCCACCTCAGAATTGCCCATTTGACCATCTGGCAATCCCACAGCCCTACCCGACGTGCGGATCAGCGTTCTCGGATAAGCTGCCCACAAGCTATCCATCACAGGAGTCGAAGCAGCGGCGATCGCATTGCCGTCGGTGTCTTCACGATAGCCCCAACCGTCTAAAATTATTAGCGCAACAGGAGATACAGACGCTTGTCCCATGCCGAGTTACCTTTCGCGATCGTCATTCCT
>DATGYA010000444.1:0-2257 GCA_035298405.1 Kamptonema sp.
AAGCCTGTAATCTTAACATTAGTTGTTAACTGGATGATAAAACCATTGACAATGGTGGCATTTTCTCAGTTTTTCTTAGGTTGGCTATTTCGTCCCTTGATTACCGGCACAGAAATAATTCGGGGCAGTGAAGTTTCCATCGCTAGTTCCTATATTGCTGGTACCATATTATTAGGAATTGCCCCCTGTACGGCGATGGTTTTAATGTGGGGATATCTTGCCTACGGCAATCAAGGACATACTCTAGTCATGGTCGCGGTTAACTCTCTAGCAATGCTATTTTTATACGCACCATTAGGCAGATGGCTGTTAGCAGCTAACGATCTAGTTGTTCCTTGGCAAACAATAGTATTGTCTGTATTCATTTATGTTGGTTTGCCCTTGGCTGCCGGAATGTATAGCCGCTTCTGGATTTTTAAACATAAAGGAAAAGAATGGTTTGAACGAGAGTTTATGCACTATCTAAGTCCAGTGGCTACGGCTGCACTTTTGATTACGCTAATTCTCTTATTTGCCTTCAAAGGAGAGTTGATTGTTAACAATCCTCTGCACATTCTCTTAATTGCCGTACCCCTGTTTATCCAAACTAATTTCATTTTTCTGATTTCTTATGTAGCAGCTTTAAAACTCAACCTTCACTACGAAGATTCAGCACCCGCCGCGCTGATTGGGGCTAGCAATCATTTTGAGGTAGCGATTGCTACGGCTGTCATGCTTTTTGGATTAAATTCAGGGGCGGCATTGGCTACGGTTGTTGGTGTTTTAATTGAGGTTCCAGTGATGTTAATGTTAGTAGAGTTCTGCAAGAAAACAGCATTTTGGTTCCCTCGTAAACCAGAAACAGCTTCCCTGCGAGATCCCCGTTGTCTTTACTAATTGTCATAGCTATAATCAATGGAAAACCTTACTCATAAACCCCGAATTCTCTTTTTATATGGTTCTTTGCGAGAGCGTTCTTATAGTCGCCTACTTGCTGAAGAAGCAGCTAGAATAATTGAAGATTTCGGTGCAGAAATTCGATTTTTTAATCCCCTTGAATTGCCGATTTATGGGAGTGTTCCTGATACTCATCCCAAAGTTCAAGAATTGCGTGAGTTGAGTCTTTGGTCTGAGGGTCAAGTGTGGTCAAGCCCAGAACTACATGGTAATGTTAGCGGGATTATGAAGAACCAAATTGACTGGATTCCCTTAAGTATTGGGGCCGTTAGACCTACTCAAGGTAGAACTTTAGCGGTGATGCAGGTTAGTGGAGGTTCGCAGTCATTTAATGCTGTAAATACTCTGAGAATTTTGGGGCGGTGGATGCGGATGTTTACCATTCCCAATCAGTCTTCTGTGGCTAAAGCTTATCAGGAGTTTAATGAAGATGGAACGATGAAAGATTCGGCTTATCGCGATCGTGTAGTTGATGTAATGGAGGAATTATATAAGTTTACTCTATTGTTACGCGGCCAGGTTGATTATTTGACCGACCGTTACAGCGAACGCAAAGAAAAAGCAGCGAAGGAAATTATCGCCATTGCCAATAGTGCTCTTGAAATTAATTAATAAGTAACAACAAAATCCATGAAAAAAGTCATGTTTGTCTGTAAAAAGAACTCTTGCCGTTCCCAAATGGCTGAAGGTTTTGCTAAAACATTAGGTAAGGGGAAAATTGAGGTAGCGAGTTCCGGGTTGGAATCTAGCAGAGTTCATCCAACGGCGATTCAAGTAATGTCTGAAATTGGTATTGATATCACAGATCAAACTTCAGATCCCCTAAGTGATTTTAATGCTGAGGATTACGATGTTGTGATTTCTCTGTGTGGCTGTGGTGTGAATTTACCGGAAGCATGGGTACTTCGAGAAGTGTTTGAAGATTGGCAACTTGATGACCCTGATGGACAGCCGATAGAAACTTTTCACCGCGTGCGAGATGAAGTTAAGGAACGAGTTGTTAAGTTAGTGGAGTCTCTGAGGTACGTAGTTGGGCTTTAGCCCTCTTTTGTATACAAAGGTACGTAGTTAGGCTAAAGCCCTCTTTTGTATAATACGAAGGAGGGCTAAAGCCCAACTACGTACCTTGTTCCTTCCAGCCCTAATTCTCAAACCTGTGTTAGTATCGTTGAAATATTCTCTTTAACAATCAGCGATGGGCAATGTTCTAGTGCTGAACGCCTCTTACGAGCCCCTAAACATCACCAGTTGGAGACGGGCTGTTGTTTTGTTGCTCAAAGGGAAAGCAGAGCAGATCGAGCACAATGGGAAATTCCTCTCT
>DATGYA010000445.1:0-9386 GCA_035298405.1 Kamptonema sp.
AGAGGATAATGGCTTCATTGAGTTCGTCGCCGGCAACGCGCACCGACTCGCTCAATACCGTACCCTGCAAACTCAGCACAGCGACTTCCGTTGTGCCGCCGCCGATATCTATAATCATATTCCCAGTCGGCTCGGCAACTGGCAGTCCAGCTCCGATCGCGGCGGCAATTGGTTCATCAATTAATCGGACATCTCTGGCCCCGGCCTGAGAAGCGGCTTCCATAACGGCCCGACGTTCGACTCCGGTGACACCCGAAGGAATGCCGATGACGATGCGGGGTGCAACTAGGGTTCTGCCTTCGTGAACGCGCCGGATAAAGTGCTTGAGCATTAGCTCGGCTGTATCGAAGTCGGCAATAACGCCATCCCGAAGTGGCCGCAAAGCTATTACGTTGCCGGGAGTACGTCCCAGCATTTTTTTAGCGTCCTCTCCAACGGCGAGGGGTACTTTCAAGTCTTGGTCAATGGCAACTACAGATGGTTCTTGAAGAACGATACCTTTACCGGATACATACACGAGTGTGTTTGCAGTACCGAGGTCGATACCCATATCACGGGATAAGGAAAAGCGACTGAGAAAACCCACTGGTTTGTAAACCTCTAAATTAAAATGCTACTGTGTGCAATAATGTAACAAAAGTGTAACCGAATTTGGAGGTAATACGTTTTTTATCCTGAGTTTAATCAGAATGGCTAATTGTTGAGCCGACGTTTCCCCGGAATCCATAATCTAATATTTCCGAAACAGGGGACTAAATCAGGATAAAGCTTAGACGTTGGCTATTTGCCAAAAAAACTATTCCTCTATTATTGTCGATGCAGCTTAATTATAAAAGCCGGAATTGAATTTATGAGTCTTAATGTTGTCACTCTTGTTGGCCGTGTTGGCGGCGACCCTGATGTAAAATATTTTGAGTCTGGTAGTGTTAAGTGCAGCTTAACACTAGCTGTCAATCGGATGACGAAGAACGCCGAACAGCCGGATTGGTTTAATTTGGAACTTTGGGGCAAAACTGCTGAAATTGCTGCTACCTATGTTCGCAAAGGCAGCTTGATTGGGGTTAAGGGTTCCTTGAGGTTCGATCGCTGGCAAGATCGCAATACGGGAGTAAACCGTTCTAAGCCAGTGATTACAGTGGATAAACTGGATTTATTGGGATCGAAACGGGATAATGAATCCAGTATGTCGCAAAATTATGATGAGTTATAGTTTTGTGGTGATTTTTCTAGCTTTGAATTTTGAGATGTGAGATAGGCGATCGTGAGTTCTGAGCAGTTAGAAGTTGTTAAGTCTGAGTACGCAACTGGCAAGGCGGTTTTTGAGCGCGGTCAGTACGGTGATGCGGTGCGCCATTTTGAAGCGGCTAGTGCTTTGGTTGAGCGTGGTTCTCGCTTTGGTGGTGAGGTGCAGATGTGGCTGGTGACTGCATTGGATGCAGCGGGAAAAACTCAGGACGCGATCGCGCTTTGTAAGCAACTTGTCCGTCATCCTAGTATAGATACTCGCGAACAAGCTCGTGGTTTGCTCTATATTCTGGAAGCGCCTAAGCTTAGCAAGCGCCCGGAATGGCTGGTGGAAATTCCAGATTTGGGGGCTTTGGGCGATAATCAGTCTAGTGCTTTGAAGGGTGGCGCTGGGGGGACGGTGCAGCCGTCGAAGCCAAAGTTGGTGATACCGGAGCCTGTAGATTTGACTAAGGTGAATACGAAGGATAATCGGTTTGTTTGGGTGGGTTTAATTGGGGTTGGGTTCGCGATCGCAGGTTTGATTTTCTTCAGTTAGGAGCTTAACAATTATTGATTTTGGGGTTATAGCAGAAGGATGAAGGAAGAAGGATGAAGGAAGAAGGATGAGGTAATAATAGCAAGGGTTTCGGCAATCAAGATAGTCCTAACCGTCTTGGCGGTTGCTATAACAGGTAAGCTCGAAGTAGTCGGGAATCATGCGATCGCAAAACCCATGCTCAAACACTGGATTATAATTTATTTTCCTCCAAACTTCTTCAACTCAGAATTAGGGACTTCATTACCAACAATCGAGCGCATTCCCTCCAAAGTAGCTGGGATACTGCGTGGGTCCATAAACATTACCTTGCTGCTGTCACTGCTGCCAATTTTTAACCCCATATCCAAATAGTTTTGAGCAAGTAAAAACTGAAGTGCTTCGCGAGCATTCGGGTCATTTTCAAGAGTTTTGCCAATAATTTGCAGTGCTTCAGCAGTAGCTTGAGCTTTAAGAACCTGACTTTGGCGTTCTGCCTGAGCTTTGAGAACGATCGCCTTTTGTTGAGCTTCTGCCTCCAAAATTGTTGATTTCTGACGCGCTTGTGCGTCCAAAACTTGAGCTTCAGCTTTACCTTGAGCGCTATTAATTGCAGAGTCGCGTTCGCCTTCAGAAGTGAGAATTGCTGCTCGCTTGCGTCTGTCGGCCGCCATTTGCAATTCCATTGATTCTTGTACTGTTTTAGAAGGGATAATATCCCGCAACTCTACCCGCGTTACTTTCACTCCCCAAGGATCGGTAGCAATGTCTAAGTCTCTGAGTAAAATTTCATTAATTTGAGAACGAGCGGTAAAAGTTTGTTCTAGATCCAGTTGACCCATTTCAGCCCGAATTTGAGTCAGCACCATATTTACCATTGCTGACTGAAGATTTTCTACTTTGTAATAAGCTTTTTCTAAGTCAACAATCCGCCAGTAAACCACAGCATCTACTGTGAAAGAAACGTTGTCGCGGGTGATGCAGGCTTGGGGAGGAATGTCTAGGACTTTTTCGCGGATGGTTTGTTCATAGACAACGCGATCGAGGAAAGGTGTAATGAAATTAAGACCTGGTTCCAATTTTTTGCCGCTATATTTGCCCAGGGTTTCAACTAAAGCTGCGTTGCCTTGATTGACAATTTTAACGGAACCCGCGATCGCAGATCCGCCTAACGCTAGAAATACGAGTAAAAAGAATCCTTCCATTGAAATTTCTCCTAGATATAGTTTTGCTTAATTCAAGAATGCAACAAAGATTAGAGTGCGAAGTGAGGAAACTCTCAATAATCCTTATATCACTGGCTTTGACACGCTCTAAAAACTTAATTCAAGAATGCAACAAATGTTCCGGCATTACAATTAAAGTAGTACCTTGTCGCCCAACTACAATTACCTTCTGAGAAGGCGCGATCGCCACAGCATCATCTGCACAGCTTGCTCGCCAAGAATTTCCCTCATAAATTACTCGTCCTGCACCTCCAGCCGGGATTTCTGTCAAAGTTTGCGCTTCCTTGGAATCTTCAATCCCTCTCCCTGTCTGGTTTGGGATTAGGCGGCGGGACAGCAGCACAAAAATTGCTGAGAATGCCATCCACAATAACACCTGCAAATTAAGGTTAGGTAAAACTAAAGAGACAACAGCCACCGCAAAGGCGCTCAGTCCCATCATAAATGCTACAAAAGCAGTGGGTAGAAGTAGTTCCGCCAAGCAGAGTATCGCTCCTGCCAACAGCCAAAACTGGGTAGGATTCGAGAATATAGATAAAATTGGTTGTGGGCTTGAGATGTCAGCAAACCCTGTAATGGAGATAATGGTGTTCATTAGCGCGATCGCACTCATAAAAAATAGTGAATAGGACTTACACTGACACAATTAGCAGGGTGCGCCAGAGGCTTAAACCTTTATTCATCAATCGATAACGAAATTCTGACACACCTACAAAAAATACAGTCACCTTAATCGAACACAGCTCAAACTCAAATTTAAAAGTAGAGGAGAAAGTTGAGAAATGAATAGAGGCTAACATCATTTTATTCTAAAATTTAGTAAATTAGCCTTATAAGCCATATAACTTTATAATGCTTTTAGACAAACTTTTCGATATGGTTAGCACTTCTTCCCAAGCAATTTATTGCCTCAACCCAGAGTGTCCTCATCCCCGCAATTCCTTGGGTCGCCGGGAGTGCGAAGCTTGCCAAACTCATTTGGTCTATAGGTATCTGTGGGCGGTGGGGAAAGGGGTAGACCAAGTGCCACCAGGAAGTGAGATCGGTTGCTACTTCGTTATTGAACCTCAAGTCTGGCTCGACACCACACCAGGCCAACCTCCCAGCGTTCCCGAACAACTGCCTGATACAATTCTTCCTTACCTTCACCTATACCCTCAAAGGCTCCACGTTCCGGAAGTTTATGGTTTTTGCCAACTGGGAGACTCGGAAGCAGCAGAGGAGATATTGTTACTAGAAAATGCGCCCGTAGATGCGATCGGTCGTCTTTATCCTTCTATTGTAGAAGCTTGGCTAGGAGCACCGGCCGTCCGACAAGTTTATTGGCTGTGGCAAATCCTGCAACTGTGGACACCACTATCAGCAGAGCGAGTAGCTTCTAGCTTGCTAGCACCGGATAATATCCGAGTGGAAAATTGGCGGGTGCGGTTGCTGGAACTGCTGCCAGAAGGTAAACTTAAGCCAGGGTTGCGGGAGTTGGCAGAAATTTGGCAGCCTTGGGTGGAAGCAGCTCAACCCTCGGTGCAACGAGAACTACAAGAAATTTACCAGCTTTTGCGTCGGGGAGGGATGACTGTAGATGCGATCGCAAGAGAACTCAACCAATTATTACTCGAAGTCGCAGCTCAATTACCCTTAAACTTAGAGATAGCCTCGGCCACTGATACGGGCCCCGTGCGCGATCACAACGAAGACAGTTGCTACCCCACAAATTCAGATTTTCCCCACCCCCAGATTCCCTACCTAGCAATAGTTTGTGATGGAGTTGGGGGCCATGAAGGCGGAGAAGTCGCGAGTCAACTAGCCGTGAACTCTCTCAAACCCTTGATTCAAACCCTCATTACAGAAATAGCTCAACAGCCCGAACTAACACCACCTGAAATTGTCAGCAGGCAGCTTGAAGAAATCGTTAGAGTAGTAAATAACGTCATTGCTGCCCAGAATAACGAGCAAGGTCGAGAATTGAGGCAACGCATGGGGACAACCCTAGTTATGGCTCTCCAATTGCCTCAAAAGATTAACACTTCAGCGACCGAGCAATTACACGAGCAATTAAATAATTCCCACGAACTCTACTTAGTCAATGTTGGGGACAGTCGCGCCTATTGGCTTACCGAAAATGGTTGCTGTCGCCTCACTGTAGACGATGACGTGGCTAGCAGGGAAGTACGCTTAGGTCATTGTCTCCATTGGGAAGCCCAATTGCGCTCTGATGCAGGAGCTCTTACCCAAGCTCTAGGTACGCGGGAGGGGGAATACTTACACCCTGTAATTCAGCGGTTTATTATCGAAGAAGACGGTCTGTTGCTGCTGTGTTCTGATGGTCTGAGCGATAATGACTGGGTGGAGAAATCTTGGCGTGATTATGCACCGGGGGTTTTGAGAGGTGAGCTTTCTTTACAGTCGGCTGTTGCAGCTTTGATTCGCAAAGCTAATGAGAAAAATGGTTATGACAATACCTCTGTGGTACTGCTGCATTGCCGGATTTCGCCAGAGAAATTGGTACTCTTCAATCCGATTCAATTACCAAATACTACTAGGACTCTGGAATCTGAGCTTTCAGAGGCTTCTAAGGCGCTGCTGTACGCTGAAACAGTTGCAGCCTCGCCCCACCACCAACAGAAAAAAAACCAGCCATTGCTACCTGTGCTAGGGTTGTTAGCGCTGTTTTTCTTAGGATGTGTTGGGGCTGTTTGGTATCACAACCGCCAAGAGCAGCAAAAACTTGAGCCGATTCCGCTATTTCCCAATACTCCCACACCCAAAAAGAATTAAAAATTAAAAATTAAAAATTATAAGCAAGCCCTTTGATTGCGTTTTGTTTCTTCCTTCTTTGCTTTGGCTATCTCAAGAGGGTGAGCGTTTTCTATTCCTTGCGAGTGAGTTGTGTGTCTAGTTATATGTAAAAATGGAAAAATTGTCCGAATCTAGTCCTGGTGCTTGGCATCGGCGCTGGTGCTGGCCCTGAGAGATAGAACACTAAGTTTATAGCTATGAAAGTTGGCGATCGCGTTTCCGTCAAAAAATCTGTCGTTGTCTACCACCATCCGGAACATCGCAATCAACCCCTTGATGTTAAAGACATGGAAGGGGAAGTGGTAACGATAGTTCACGAATGGCAAGGCAGACCGGTAAGTGCAAACCTACCAGTGCACGTTCAGTTCGACAAAAAATTTAGGGTTCACTTCAAAGAGGATGAGGTGGAATTGATCGAAAATAGCTGAGCGCAAGCAGCGAATATAGCGGTTTGGCTGTTGCATAAAAATAAGCTAATGGCTAATTGCTAATGGCTAATTGCTAATTGCAGAAAAATTCTCCCCCACTCCTCCTTCCCTATCTTTTTCCTCGACGAAACCACCCCAAAATATTAAAGTCGCCTTGCATTTTTTGTAATTCCTGCTGGTGTTGCTTAGCTGTGCTGTAATACCATTGGCAGTAATGCTCAAATTCTTGGCGATATTTAACTTCTTGATAAAACTCGCTGGTAATTTGGTTTTGTTTGAAAATTTCTGCTGCTGGCGGCGGTTCGGGGAGAATGTTTTGCAATTCGTGAGGGAACATGGCGGCAAAGGTTGGCATTGATTTTCCCAAAGCTAACACAATTACGCCCATCCCCGCAGCCGATATACTCCTAGTCCGATATGTTCTTTTAAGGCTTTAGTTGACTGCTGTAACTGGTAGACATCTGGCATTAAATTTAGCAGTATAGCTTGCCAACTGCTTGTTGATTCTGCGATATCTTGCTTGGTTACGGAAAAGTCTGTTGGTAGGGGGATGGTTTCTATACCTTGACGCTGGAAGATGAGGCGCGATCGCGTCATGTGCATCGCTGATGTGACGAGTAAAATCGGCCCTTTAATGCCTCTATCCGCTAAGATTTTGCGGACATTGACAGCATTTTGGTAAGTGTTGAGAGAAGTTGGATCTTGGATAATGGCTGATGGTGGTACTCCCATAGCAGAGGCAATTTCTGCCATGTCTGCTGACTCTGGCGGGCCTCCTCCTTTCCACTCTACTCTACCGCCGCTGAGGATGAGTTTGGGGGCTTTGCCTTGGCGATAAAGTTGAGCTCCGTAGAGAATGCGATCGCCTGCTTCACCAACTTCTACCCAAGGTCTTGGCGGGAAAGCTGGCTTAACACCTCCACCTAAAACTACGATAGCTTCTGCTTGGGGAATTTGCGCTGGCGGCGGATTTTGCCATTCGAGCGATCGCACTAAATTTTGAGAAATCCAGCCATTACTGAGTGTTAATAAAATAGTTAATGCCAACGCTATTGCCACTGCTGCCCATATTGGTCGCTTCCAAAACATTATTAAAGCCACAAGCATTAATAAGCAAATCAAACCCAAGGGATAGAAAAATAAAGGTAGTAGTTTTGACAGAAATAGAAACATTTTGGCTAATTGCTAATGGCTAATTGCTAATTGCTAATATATTTAAAGAGTCTGAGTTGAGCGATCGCTACTTTTTCCTGAACAGCCAATCAAATAAGGTGGTACCACTTCCTCGATAGCGATTAGGCGATTTAGCTGAATTTGGAGCAGATTTTAATTCAGTAGCAGCTACTTTAGGAGGAAGATTTTTTATTGTTTCACTTGCTATGTTCTCTATCTCACTTAGTGTTTCTTCTGTATTCCACCAAGTCACAACTAAGCCGCAAGCTGTGCCGCCAAGAATTCCTAAGCAGATACTTAAGGGCATTGTATAGCCTGCGAAGCGAAAGCCGATCGTAAAAAACAAACATATTACAATGCCTGCGGTTAACCCGGCTGGTAAACCTGGAAGTTTTAGCATGGTTATAGCAATTTTATAGGGTTAACTGTTAATCATTAGCAAATTGTAGCTCTAAATCTTGTGTTGTATCTATAGTTGTCACATAAACTTTTTCCAATTCTGTAAAAGGTTCCGCTGCTGCCTGCTGGGAGTTTACTAAATCCGCAGTCGCATCAGCAATATCACCCGTGCGATTTTGAAGGCGCGATCGCAAAACTTCAATAGGCGCTGTACAGTGAACGATCTTTAAAGAAATGTTATTAGCTTCAGCACAACCAACCGCATCCATTCTCAAATTATTGCGATCGTATTTCGCATCTAAAATAACGATATAACCTTCCTTAGCTAGCAATATTCCCAATTCTAATAATCGGCTGTAAGTCTTGCCATTCATCTCACTAGAATATAAATCATCCCCACCACGCTCATACAGAGGAACGCCGCCTAAATGTTTTCGTACTGCATCAGAGCGAATGTGAATAGCAGTAAGGCTACGAGCTAAATAGCGAGCAACTGTACTCTTACCAGAACCAGACAAACCCGACATCAAAATTAGTTGTCCTTGGCGAGGTTTTGTGTAATCATAAGCTAGTTGATAATAGTGTGCTGCCGTTTCTTCAGCCTGATTTTTCTCAATAATTGGCACCGCAGGATCGTCTAGTAAAAAAGCAGTTACGTTCGCTCTTACATAAGCCTGACGTATTAAATAAAATCGCAAAATTTGTATCCCTTCCCAATCGCCAGTTTGTTCAATATATGTATTTAAAAACGCATTTGCTAAGTCTTTACTTCCCCGCGCCTCCAAATCCATGACCGTAAAAGCTACGTCATACATAACATCGACAAAACGGAAAGGCTCGTTGAACTCAATGCAATCAAATAACATGATTTTATCGTGCCACATAGCTATATTTTTTAAATGTAAATCGCCATGACACTCACGAATTTTATTGCCTTGAATGCGGCTAGCAAATAGTTTTTTACCGAGAATAAAAAACACCTCTGTATATTGCCTAGTTTCGTCATACTGTGTTTGAGTTTGCGGCCCACCAATATATTTTTCCGAGAGTCGATAATTGTTATTAATAACCTCCCGAATAGGAGGGATTTCACCAAATTTGCGAATATAGTCGTTAACTTGGGCGCTAGCGTGAAATTTTGCCAAATCTTGCCCCAAATTCTCTAAATGTTTTTCATTTAGCCGTCCCTGCTCAAACATATTCACGAACAGGGAATCCTGGGAAAATTGCTGCATTTTCAGGACGTATTCCACTGGTAAGTTAAAAGTTTCTAGGGTAAAAATATTGTCACCTTTATGATATATAGGTAAAACTTCTAGGTAAAGTTCCGGCGCTCCCCGCTGGTTCATTCGCAACTCTTCTTTACAAAAATGCTGGCGCTTTTCTAAAGTTGAATAATCTAAAAAACCAAAGTTGACTGGTTTCTTGATTTTGTAGGCAAAATCTCCCGTTAGTAGCACAAAAGAAATATGAGTCTGAAGCAGTTGAATTGGTTCTGTCACGGGGTGAGGATAAAATTCTGACCGTAACATCTGCTGAATTAGGGGAGGAAGAGAAGCATCTGACATAGGGGGGATGGGGGAGATGGGGGAGATGGGGGAG
>DATGYA010000446.1:0-1710 GCA_035298405.1 Kamptonema sp.
CCAACACCAACACCAACACCAACACCCGCACCTACGCCAACGCCTCAACCTACTGTTACAGCAACTCCTGTCCCAATTTCCACACCAAAATTAACAGCGACACCAACACCAAAACTAACGCCAACGCCAACACCAGCACCAATTTCTACGCCGACTCCCACGCCAAATTTAGTCTCAATACCTGCACCTATTTCTGTACCAGAATCGATACCAACATTAACGCCCGAACCGAGTCCGACTCCAACACCTTTGCGTGTAGTTTCTATCAACACACCGATTGCCGATCTGACAGGTAGTGGTGACTCAACAGGATTGCCAGAAAACATCAGTGGAGATGGCTATTACCTGTTAACAGACTATGGTGATAGTAGCATTCCAGGGGAGGCGATCGCGCAAGGTATTTCTGCTCTATCTGGCTGTGATTCTCTAGTAGGAACCGAAGCTGCGGATTTAATCAGTGCTAATGAAGGAGCCGATACATTACTTGGAAAAGGTGGCGAGGATATACTTTTTGGTGGTAAGGCTTCGGATTTCCTGGATGGCGGTGATGGCAATGACTTTATCTGTGGTGACAATAATAACGACACGCTGATGGGAGCAGATGGCAATGATGTTTTACAAGGTGGCAAGGGTTTGGATGTACTTAATGGCGGTGCTGGCGATGATGTTTTGATTGGCGATCGCGATCAAGATATTCTGATTGGTGGAGATGGCAATGATGCTTTCATCCTGTCTGTAAGTCAGGGAACCACCCAAATCGAGCAAACCGATGTCATTATCGATTTTTCCAAGGGAGATGCGATCGGTTTAAGTGAAGGCATTACCTTTGCCGAGCTCTCCTTTGAGCCAATGATGTTACAGCTAGATGGAGGTATACCTGTTGCTTCTATGGCAATTAAAACTGGTGACAATTATTTGGCGATCGTTAAAGAAGTACCTACGACTGAATTAATTACCAATTCCTTCTTCAATTCAAGCTTTTTATAATTAGAATTAACAAGCAAAAAGCACTGATTGATAACAACAGCTTCTCGATTAGATTGCTAGAAATATTCCTACAACTGCTTTTCTATTGGAGTTTAGACTAAGCAGGTCAAAAAGTGCGATCGCTGTGAGACTAGCGAACAGTTATCAACAACGGCAATGGTCGCTGGCGACCAGCTATGAGACTCAGCCATAAGATAAATACCAGCGACCGTTGACGTTCTCGAAGACTTGCCACAAGAGAAAAAACTGTCTGCGATAGTTTCAACAGACAGCATAAGAGTAGAAGATTGAGAATTCAGCTAAAAAATCTCAAGTCTACCTGCAATCTCTGTTTGAACAATTACGAGAATTTCGTCAACTTGCTTATCAATGTCTGGGTCAAGCTAAAGATGCCACCTTTGAACCCACATTCCGCAGATGTGGCTTGGATTTTTTTATCAGTTGTGAAAGCTTGGAGCCAATATGCTTTTGGGTTGAACTTATGCGGTTTTAGCGTTACAGGAGCCTGTCAAATTTACCTAGATTAAGTAAGTTGAAATAATTAACTTTTTCTAATATATTCATGTCGTTATTTTATCACTTCAACTCATCTTTTTAACAAGTCAACTCATGCCAAGAGCAAATTATCTTGACTCATAAATGAGGATTATTTACAAATATTTATACCTTAATATCAATCATCATCCACTTGAAAATATTAAATAGTATTGACAGCAATACTGC
>DATGYA010000447.1:0-7591 GCA_035298405.1 Kamptonema sp.
CTAATACTTCAGGTTTAGTAGCTTTAGCATCGAGTTTTAAGACTACATTCAATGCCAACTGACCAAACTGTATGGCTAAATCCACATCTTGTAAGAACTTACAGATCGTGATGCTATAGCAAACATAGCTAGAAGCTGAAGCAGCGATGCTTCCATACCGCAGGGATAATTTGACTGATAGGGCAATTAGTAATGGTAACAAGGGAGATCCACAGGTGGTAGCTGCTGGTATGCTGCTGTTGGCGATCTCGATAATGGCAATTGTGTTTGCCTCTGTCATCACTGGCAGGTCAACAAAATCTTCGATTTTCCGCTCTCCAATCAGTTCTCTAATCTCTTGAATTGATTGTTGAATCTCTTCTGGTGTTGGTGATTCGGTCATCGTTACGCCCAACTGTTGCAAGAGTTTCTGTGCGATCGCAAGGGCTTCTATCGGTTTATTCTGAAACGTTTTTGCTTGAATGCTAATGCGGTAAACATTGACCTTTTCTAGTAAAGAATGTGCCTGGACGATGACTGTCTCAATCAACTGTTCCATCGCTTCAAAGTCACCGCACAGCATTGCCAATTCAGCCGAATATTCATGGAATAATAGCGTCATTTCATATTGCTGTTGCCAACAATTCTCTCCTAGTAGCAATAATCCAGTTCTTGCATATTCACGACCGGCTTGATAGGCAGTAGCATTTTTGGCTTTGCGGCAGGCTGTGAGGTTGAGTCTGGCTAATTCTTCTCGTTCAGTTTGTTGGGTAATTAAAGCAGTTCCATAATTTAATTGGTTGACCAGTTCAAAAATACGGTCTTCTCTTGCTGCGGTCGAAATCTGTTGCAGGAGTAGTTGTCCAATTTGGTAATGGGTTGCCTGTTTTTGATCGTCTGGAATCAGAGAATAAGCAGCTTGTTGAACGCGATCGTGCAGAAACCGATAAGTCGGATTAGCTGAAGCCTGAAAAGCCTGCTCGCTATCCGATTGGGTAAAAAATTTATAGATTTTTGTTGTAGGAATCACTAAGCCTTCTTGTAATACTTTCCATAAAGCTGACGCTGTTTTTCTCGCGGAGTTCTCACTGACAATTATCAAGGTATGTAAATCAAACTCTGCACCAATACAAGCTGCTAGTTTGAGCATTTTCTGAGTCTCGGTTGGCAATTTCTGCAATTGCAACGCCATAAACTCCACTACATCATCCGTAATTGCTAAGGTTTTAACTTGGGCTATATCACACTGCCAATGCCGAATTTCCCAATTAAAACTAATTAATTTCTCATCATGTAAAGCTTTGAGAAATTGGGTAGCAAAGAAAGGATTGCCATGAGTTTTTTGAGCAATTAATTTAGTTAAGGTATAGCTAAGATGTGATTCGCAATTCAGCGTATCTGCTACTAACCGATTTAAGTTAAGTTCGCTTAAGGGTAGCAAAGTAATTGTATTCACCGTTGCCTCGGTTTTGACAATTTCATCCACTGTCAATATAAATGGATGAACGGGAGAAACTTCATTATCCCGATAAGCTCCTAATATTAATAAATATTTTGTATCCTGCATTAATAACTTCAGCAAGTTTAGGGAGGCTGAATCTGACCATTGTAAGTCATCTAAAAATAGCACCAATGGATGTTCTTTACTTGTGAATATTTTTACGAATTTTTGAAAGAGTAAATTAAAGCGATTTTGAGCTGCACTGCCTGATAGTTCTGGTGCGGATGGCTGTTTACCGATAATATTTTCTAGCTCAGGAATTACGTCAATTAATACTTTTCCATTATTGCCTAATACTTCTAGAATATTACTTTTCCATCTTTGCAATTCTACATCTGATTCTGATAATAATTGTCCCATTAAATCCCGAAATGCTTGGAGAAAGGCGCTGAAGGGAATGTTTCGTTGAAATTGGTCATACTTACCTTTGATAAAGTAACCCCGCTGACGGACAATAGGTTTATGCACTTCATTGACAACTGCGGTTTTTCCAATCCCAGAAAAACCTGCCACTAGCATCATTTCTGTACTGCCTATGCTAACTCTTTCAAAGGCAGTTAATAGTTGAGTAACTTCTTTTTCTCTGCCGTAGAGTTTTTCCGGGATAGTAAAGCGATCGCTAATATCTCGTTTGCCAATTTCAAAAGGTTCTATTTTGCCTGTGGTTTGTAACTGCATCAAACATTTTTCTAAATCGTGTTTGATTCCTAATGCACTCTGATAGCGATCTTCGGCCTTTTTCACCATCAGCTTGCTGACAATATGTGATAAAACTATAGGAATTTGTGGATTAATTTGATGGATGGGTATAGGCTGTTTAGCAAGATGACAATGCACTAATTCCATCGCATCTTCTGAGATGAATGGTAATTCTCCTGTCAACAATTCATAAAATGTAACTCCCAGGGAATAAAAGTCACTGCGATAATCTATTCCTCGATTCATTCTTCCAGTTTGTTCTGGAGATAGATAAGCTAATGTTCCTTCTAAAACATGGGGATTCTGAATCTCTTGGGTTTCTCTGGGTAGGAGGGAAGAAATACTAAAGTCAATAAGTTTAACTTGTTTAGTCTCTGGTTGAATTAAGATATTGGCGGGTTTAATATCTTTGTGAATTACTCCGATTTGGTAGAGATAGTGAAGAATGTCTGTAAGTTGGATAGCAATGTTGAGAAATTCTATTAAAGGTAAAGGTTTATATGTTGTGTTTTCATCTGTTGCTATTTTGATATAATTTGATAGGGAGACTCCGCCAAAGTCTTCCATGACTAAAGCATAGCTATTGTGGTATACTTCCAAAGTCAGAGGTTTGACAATATTAGGAAAGTCTAGATTTTTAGCAATTGTATATTGGTTTCTAAACTGGACGATTTCGGTAAAATTAGGGTAGGGGTTTCGCAGAATTTTAATTACTACTGGCTGTTGGTCGCTGGTACGGATACCTCGATAGACGAGGGTCCGGGGCCCTGTGTAGAGTTCTTCAGTTATTTGATAGTCTGAAAATTTTGGGAGCGAATTGTTCATAGAGCGTCGATCTTCTATTATACAAAAGTTGAATTAGAATGTTATTAGGACTACTTGCCAACTACCACTCTTCGTAGGTGCGTCAGATGGTCAAACTGTTAATTATCTCGATCTATACTCGCTCTGATGCACCTTACAATCTGATTTAATTGTTACAGTTGGCTTTAGTCTTAACTCTATTTTATTCTACTATATGTCCCACTGCTGTGGTTTTAAATAAATTGTCAAAGTTTTATTGAGAATTAGAAATCTTTGTGTACTACAAGTTATGGCGAACTTTCAGATGAGTGTGAATGGGTTGCTGATTAGGTCGAAAAGCACAAAGCTTTCTTGGTACGGATATCCCACTGGCAATAGACCTGAAAGCTGTCTGCCCATTGGGGGTAGGAAGCGGTAAATTATAGGTATTGGATATTAAGGGTCTTATGCACAAGAAACTACTTTCAACGATTAAACCGCTTTTGAAATCTTTGTTTGCGATCGCGCTGGTACTCGTGCTAGCCCTGGGTCACGCTGATGGTGCAATGGCAGCTCGCAGTGGCGGCCGTATGGGTGGCGGATCTTTCAGTGCTCCGTCCCGCACTTACGCACCATCCGGAGGAGGATACGCTCGCGGCGGTGGCTATTATCCCGGTGGCGGTGGCTATTATCCCGGCGGCGGTGGTTTCGGTTTTCCCTTCTTGCTTCCTTTCTTTGGCTTCGGAGGCGGATTTGGGGGTTTGTTTACGATTTTGATTTTTATTGGGATCGCTAACTTCCTAGTTTCTAGTTTCCGTCGCGCTGGAGGGGAAACAGACGAATTGGGTTACACGAGTAACCCTAGTATTTCCGTCGGTCGCGTGCAAGTCGGTCTGCTTTCCAATGCCAGGAATTTGCAAGTAGAACTCGACCAGTTAGCTGAAAGCGCTGATACTGGTTCTGCGGTTGGTCGCGCTCAACTTCTGCAAGAAGTTAGTCTTGCCTTATTGCGCCATCCTGAATATTGGGTTTATGCTGGGGCTGAATCTCAGCAATCTCGCTTAGAAGCTGCTGAAGCTAAATTTAATCAACTGTTACTGGCAGAAAGAAGCAAATTTACGGAAGAAACGCTCTCTAATGTCAACAATCAGTTAAGGCAAGCTGCTACTAACAAATCTCTGCCATTTCCTCAACAAGATGGCGAATTACTCCGTCAAGATGATTTGAGTCAAGGGCCGGGCGAATACATCGTGGTGACGGTTTTAGTCGGTGTCGAAGGAACTCTGCAACTGCCGGCTGTGAATAATTCTGAGGATTTACGCCAAGCTTTACGCCAAATTGGGGGAATATCGAGCGATCGCCTGCTGACTGTTGAGGTTCTATGGACACCTCAAGCAAGTGGTGACACTTTGACCTCTGACGATATGTTAGCTGGCTATCCCGATCTGAAATTGATCTAGAGCCAAACGTCCCAGCGGCGATCGTACCGCTGGGATACCGTCTGTGTATGGTATGTGTAAGTTTTGGTTCGATCGACTCAGAAGCGATTGGGCGCGATCGCATTCAGCATTTACCTTTCCCCTGCTACTCCCTTACCCGTTGGAGATTACTTAATTAATATCCTCCAACAAGTGTTAGTATAAAAAGATTGTGTCCAGTCAAATGCAACTTTTATTCGGTTCAGAACTACTAGGGGCATTTTGCATAAAACTTATGGAGGAACAAGTTGTACAGCAAGGAGTCGCTTCAAAGGGAAAAGTTGCGTAGGCCAAGCGGGCCGCAGGCATCGCACACCCTCTGGTTAATATAAAAAATAACTTGCAAAGTTTACCAGTAGAGGAGCAGTGAGGCGGAACTAAACCTATGACCGACCGCAGAAAAAAAGCGCTTTTCATTTTGGGCGAATTAAACAATGACGACCTAGACTGGATTATCCAAAAAGCCAAAAAGGAAACTCTCCAGCCCGGTGCGACTTTGATCTACGAAGGCCGACAAATTGATGCTCTATACATTGTCTTAAATGGGACGTTGAGTGTATTAATCGATCCTGAAGGCAACAAGGAACTCGCGCGGATATCAGGCGGAGAACTTGTTGGTGAAATTTCTTTCATTGATACGCGCCCTCCTTTAGCAACAGTCAAGGCAATCGAAAAAACTCAGGTTTTAGCTATTCCTCGGCGGCAGCTAATTACTAAACTCCAACAAGATACAGGCTTTGCCTCCAGATTTTATTATGGAATTTCCCTGTGTCTTTCCGACAGAATGCGCGGTACTGTTAGGCGTTTAGAATACGGTCGGAGTATAGACGAGGGCGACATAGAAGAGGAAGATATAAATCCCAGTGTACTTGACAATTTGGCATTAGCTCAAGCCAAATTTAATTGGTTGATGCAAAATGCAAGAGGATGAATAATTGAGGGGAATTCAAATAATTTCCGGTAAAGATTCTATTCATCCTTCATCTCTCTAACACCATTTTTATGGAACAAGTTAATTTTATAGCACTGTGTATCGCGATCGCAGTTGTGTTGGGAATTGGAGTCAGGGTAATGACTTGGGCTTATGTTGGCAAAGGCAGTGTTTCTGTACTTTTTAAAGAGCCTATTTACACTTTACCCCAACTGACAGCGACAGCAGCAGGAAACAAAGCCGCTGTTTATTTTCAACAAGGTATAGATGCTTACAAGTCAGGTAACTATCGCCAAGCTGTCGAGGAATTTAACCAAGCTATTCAACTTGTTTCAAATTTAGCTGAAGCCTACCATAATCGAGGGTTAGCGTTTGCTAATTTGCGCTCTGACGGTGATGCTGTTGGAAATTTGCTCAAGGCCAGTGAATTGTATCAAGAACAGGGTGACAGTGACGCGATCGCAATTATCAAGCAAAATCTTCAGGCCTTGAAGCAGCGCAAAATAGACCGAGAAAATCGCTAATGGCTAATGGCTAATGGCTAATGGCTAATGGCTAATGGCTAATTGGTCAAATCGTTTAGTCCGCTTAGGTGGACTTTGTTTGTAAGTAAATCCATCTAATTAAACGTAAGATACCGATGGCTAAAAAGTTGGCTGTATAAGCATTCTTACTTCTTCCTTCTTCCTTCTTCCTTCTTCCTTCTACTTATAGCCATGATTTCTAATCTCCGGGAGTTATAAAATAGTAGCGATCGCACTCAACTAGCTAGCAACATAGGTATTTGTTTGCGATCGGCTTCTATCTGGTCAATTTTCAAAATTAACGCTTCTCTGTTAGCCGCAACTAATCGAAAATCAGTTAAGAAATCGAAAGCTTCCCACTCTTGAGTCACCTCGGTATCTTGCCACAAAAACCAATCGAGATAAATTTCACCATCATCAATATCACCGCACAGATAAAGCCAGTCATCTCCTCCCAGAGATTCTATATCGGTTGCTACTAAATCAACCCATGCCTTAGCGATACAAGCTTCAATCGCATCATTATTATAAACAGAGTCAGAAGTCTTAGGAGTTTCGGGAAAGCAAAGTGTAGATTTCATCGGTAGTTCCTGAATTCGATATTCCTACTTTATGAAGAATCTCTAGACAATAGTATCTCCAGAATGACACTATCCTTACCTTCACATTCCTACTCTTGGGAAACAGCGACTCTGGGAAGTGGCAGAAATCCTGATAATGTTAACTTTGGTATTCAGTTGGCCGAGGCTAAGCTAAAACATGAATGTAGACAATTTACCAACTGGCACAGGCAGCTTGTAGGGTGCGTCCGACTTTCGTTATGTAAGATTATTGAGAGTTTAATCCTCGGACGCACCCTCTCCAATATTGCCAGATTTGCGCCCTTTGATTAAATCTAGAGTATCACCACAGAAAGCTATTCCCTACTTTTAATACATTGCCGTGCTAAAATTTCAGTAAAATTAAGCCGTTACACTGAGGGAAAACAGATGGCAGAAAGGATTGTGAGTCTGACCATTCGTTACATCAACGGGTTGGAACAACATTTTGAGATTAATCCAGAGGTAGGAATCGCAGACCAAGCAACTTTAGGCAGTCGCATTCATAAAATATTTAGTTCAGATCCGATTATTATAGAACTATCCGATAGAGTTTTGATGATTCCACTTCATAGTATCCAAAACATTGAGATATCACCAAGCCCCAAAAAATTGCCAGAAGGCGCGATTTTAAACGCTCGACTGATTCAAAGATAATTGTATTTAGGTGAGATTTAACCAGTTGTAAGTAAGTGGAATTAATTAGGGCTTGCTGAATCAGTGAGAAAAGTAAATATTGTATGGGTTTTCCGACCAAAAAAGTAGTAAGGGAGCAAGAAAAACAGGTATAATGGCTCCAGGGTAAACGCATCTTAATTTCAACCTAAAACATGATAAGATGAAGTATTTAGCTAAATCAAGTGTGTAATTCATAGGTTACGATCGATGGCGAAAGGGTTTACTTCGACTTTAACTTCCCAAGAAAAAACAATAGGTCTATCGAATCCGACCGACTTATTGAACGTTAGTTTTTTAAACCATTTTGAGGCCTTGACCGATCAAAGAATAGAAAGAAGTAAAGAGCATTTACTAATAGATATTGTAGCCATTGCCATTCTAGCTGTGTTGCCACCTCTTTATAATCAATCATAGATCGG
>DATGYA010000448.1:0-19486 GCA_035298405.1 Kamptonema sp.
AAGTTTATCCTTGCGGTGTCCACACGGTGTCAGAACCTTGGCCCCAGAGGCCATCATATTTTGTCACCTGAATGTCACCTAAAATTTGGGTTTGGCAGGATAAGCGGCGATTAGACGTGGGAGAATGAGGAGGAAGTGAGAGTCGGGCTTTTTCTCGCCAAGATGGTTCTGAAACTTCCCCTTTGACTTCAACGGCGCAAGTGCCGCAGGTGCCGAGGCCGCGACAGTTGACGATCGCAGCTTTGCCATTGTAGACAGGGATGTCATTTTTTAGTAAGACCTGACGCAGATTTGCGCCGCGATCGCACTCTATTGTTTTTCCTTGAGCTTGCACTTTCACCATACAGATTCACCCAAAATAGAGTTATATGTTAATTTTCCTATAACAGTTAACAATTAACAACTAACAACTAACTATTATCCAATGACAAAAAACACTTCTAACCAACTTTGGCTCTACGACACCACTCTGCGAGATGGAGCTCAGCGGGAAGGTTTATCCCTTTCCCTGGAAGATAAACTACGAATTGCCCACCAATTAGACAGTTTGGGAGTTCCTTTTATTGAAGGTGGTTGGCCTGGAGCAAATCCCAAGGATGTGCAATTTTTCTGGCGGCTGAAAGAAGAACCTCTGACTCAAGCAGAAGTTGTAGCTTTTTGCTCTACTAGACGGCCTGGTACTAAGGCGGCTGAAGATGAGTTATTGCAGCCAATTCTCTCGGCTGGTACTCTCTGGGTAACGATTTTTGGTAAGTCTTGGGATCTTCATGTTACTGAAGGTCTTAAGACTACTTTGGAAGAAAATTTGGCGATGATTCAGGACTCAATTGAGTTTCTTCGCTCTCAAGGTCGGAGGGTGATTTATGATGCTGAACATTGGTTTGATGGCTATAAACATAATCCTGATTATGCTTTGAAAACTTTACAGGCGGCGGCGGTTGCTGGTGCAGAATGGCTGGTGCTCTGTGATACTAATGGGGGGACTTTACCTCACGAAATTAGCTCTATTGTGGGGGATGTGGTTAAGGCTTTACCGGAGATGGGGAATGGGGAAGATTTTTCTAACTCTAAGATCCAATTAGGAATTCACACTCACAATGATTCTGGGGTTGCTGTTGCTAATGCTTTGGCTGCGGTGAGGGAAGGTGTGCGGATGGTGCAGGGAACTATTAATGGCTATGGGGAACGCTGCGGCAATGCGAATTTATGTTCGTTAATTCCTAATTTTCAGGTCAAGATGGGTTTTTCTTGTATTCAAAATGAGCAATTGGCAAAATTAACTCAAGCTAGTCGTTGGATTAGTGAAATTGTAAATCTTGCTCCTGACGATCACGCGCCTTTTGTGGGGCTTTCGGCGTTTGCACATAAGGGGGGAATTCATGTTTCGGCTGTGGAACGAATCCTTTGACTTATGAACATATTCGACCGGAACAAGTGGGCAATTTGCGGCGGATTGTGATTTCTGACCAAGCGGGTTTGAGTAATGTTTTGGCTAAAGCTCGCAGTTTTGGGATTGAACTTGACCGCAAAAATCCAGCTTGTAGGCAAATTTTAGAACGGTTGAAGGAGTTAGAAAATCAGGGTTATCAGTTTGAGGGGGCTGAGGCTTCTTTTGAGTTGCTGATGCGCCAAGCTTTGGGTCAGCGATCGCATTTATTTGACATTAAAGGTTTTCAAGTTCATTGCGATAAAGGTGCGTCGGATGTTGTTCATTCTTTGGCTACAGTTAAAGTCGCTGTCAAGGGTGAGGATATTCTGGCTGCGGCTGAAGGTAATGGCCCGGTTTCGGCGTTGGATGAGGCTTTGCGTAAGGCGCTGACTAATTTTTATCCGGCGATCGCACAATTTCACCTTGCAGATTATAAAGTCCGGATTCTGGATGGTGGCGCTGGTACTTCTGCTAAAACCCGTGTTTTGGTTGAGTCTAGCAATGGCCAAACTCGGTGGACGACTGTAGGTGTGTCTACAAATATCCTTGATGCTTCCTATTTGGCTGTGGTTGAGGGTTTGGAGTATGGTTTGCTGTTGGAGAGTCAGGCGATCGCTTCTTTAACAACATCGTGTTAGCTGCGATCGGGTTGAGGATTAAACTTGTAAGGTGGGCGATCGCTCACCCTACTACATCGACTTATTCGCTGTAATAATGTTGAGGATTCTGAATTATAAATAATACGGGTGCAACTTTTCCTAAGCTTACGCTCAAAGAAGGGTAGAAGAGGATACCTTTGAGAATTTCTCCTTGTTCCTTATTCCTTTGGCTAGTATCTATCATGTTGACCCATTCCGCAATTCAGGCTATCGATCGTCATCCTTTAACTGCGTCGCCTTCCACGCCAGTTAAAAGTGCGATCGGTCTGATGGCTCAAACTCAAGCTGGTTGTGTTTTAGTGGTAGAACCAGTAGGAGATTTTCAGAAATTAGTTGGAATATTCACGGAACGGGATGCTCTGCGGATAGTAGCAGCGGGACTATTAGAATCTACTCTTTTAAGTGCGATGCCGGAGGCCGGCGGAGCCATCGCGACTCCTTTAGTTACTCTTAAAGAATCAGAGATAGGTGATATTTATGCTGTCCTAAAATTGATGGCCAGCCACAAGATTTGCCACTTACCGATAGTAGATGAGGGAGGTTTTTTGGTCGGGATAATTGAGCAATCTAATTTGCTAAAAATTGAGGATTTTGAAGAAAATATAAAGGCAGAAAGCGATTGTTATAGTGATGAAAATAATATTTTAATTGCTGAAGAAAGAGAACGGTTTCGCCAAATGGCAGAAACTATCGATCAAGTTTTTTGGATGACCGATCCCCAGAAAAACTTGATGCTTTACGTTAGCCCTGCTTGCGATCGCATTTGGGGTTGCAGTTGTGCGGCGCTGTACGAAGATCCGCGAGGGTTTATTGACTTGATTCACCCAGAGGATCGCGATCGCGTCAGGGCAGCGTTAGAAAAACAGATCCAAGGTGAATACGATGAAGAATACCGGATTGTGAAGCCTGATGGGTCAACGCACTGGGTTCGCGATCGCGCTTTTCCGATTAAAAATTCCTTGGGGGAAGTCTACCGAATTGTCGGGGTTGCTGAAGATATTAGCGATCGCCGCTATGCCAAAGAAGCTTTAAAATTAAGTAAGGAACGCTTCCGTAGCGCCTTTGATTGTGCGGCGATCGGCATGGCTTTAGTTGCTTTAAATGGTCGCTGGCTGAAAGTTAACTCTTCGCTTTGTAAACTATTAGGCTACTCTGAAGCCGAGTTGCTTTCTACAGACTTTCAGACGCTTTCCCATCCCGATGAAATCAGCACTGACTTGGAATTTTCGCGTCAAACCATAGCTGGGGAAATTGACACTTTCCAGATGGAAAAACGCTATTTTCATAAACTCGGTCATACTGTATGGGCATTGTTAAATGTCTCTCTGGTGAGAGACGATCGAGGTCAACCGCTATATTTTATTTCTCAGATTCAAGACATCAGCGATCGCAAACAAGCAGAGGAAGCATTACTAGAACGCGAAGAACAATTTCGCGCTACCTTTGAGCAAGCAGCAGTAGGCATCGGTCACGGAGCTTTAGATGGTAAACTGCTGTTGGTTAACCAGAAGTATTGCGATATTTTGGGTTACACCCACGAAGAAATGCTGACGAAGACTTTCTTGGAAATCACCCATCCTGACGATCTAAATGCTGACAATGATTATATGAGGCAGTTAATCGCAGGTGAAATTCCATATTTCTCAATGGAAAAGCGCTACATTCGCAAAGATGGTAGTTCTGTTTGGGCAAATTTGACAGTTTCATTAATGAGAGGCCCTGACGGTACACCAAAATACGATATGGGTGTAATTGAAGATATTAGCGCTCGCAAACAAACCGAAGCGGCATTACAAGCAAGTGAAGAACGCTGGCAATTAGCACTCAAAGGTAGTAACGACGGAATTTGGGATTGGAATGTACAAACTAATGAAGTATTTTACTCTCCGCGCTGGAATGAAATATTAGGAGAACCAGAAGGTGCGATCGCTAACAATTTAGATGAATGGTCAAACCGCGTTCACTCCGACGATATTGATGCAGTTCGCACTGCGATCGCAGACCACTTTGCCAAAAAAACATCCTTTTACATCACCGAACACCGTATCCAGTGCAAAAACGGCAGTTACAAGTGGATTCTACACAGAGGTCGCGCTACCTGGGACGAAGCAGGAAACCCTCTACGCATGGTGGGTTCCGCCACTGACATCACCGATCGTAAGCAAGCTGAACAACAGCGCAGCGAGTTAATCGCCTCTCTCCAAGAAGCCAGAGATGCCGCAGAATCAGCAACTCGCGCCAAAAGCGAATTTTTAGCCAATATGAGCCATGAAATCCGCACTCCCATGAACGCTGTCATCGGCATGACCAGTTTGCTGCTAGACACGCCGCTAACCCCCGAACAACGCGATTTTGTGGAAACAGTACGCACCAGTGGCGAGGCATTGTTAACACTAATTAACGACATTCTAGACTTCTCTAAGATTGAAGCAGGCAAATTGGAGTTAGAACAGCAACCTTTCGATCTGCGCGACTGCATCGAAGCATCCCTCGATTTACTTGCTCCCAAAGCTGCTGAAAAAGGCTTAGACCTAGCCTATATAATTGATGGCGATGCTAGTACCATCGTAGGAGACATGGGCAGGCTGCGCCAAATTTTAGTTAATTTACTCAGCAACGCTGTGAAATTTACAGCAGTAGGAGAAGTAGTAGTTGCTGTTACTGCCCATAAAAAAAATGAGCAAAATTTGCTACTTGTAGATCCAGAGAGTCCAAATTGTCATCCTACTGCCTTCTATGAAATTCACTTCGCAATCTCTGACACGGGAATAGGCATTCCTGCTGAGAAGATGAGCCGACTTTTTCACTCGTTTTCTCAAGTAGATGCTTCTACAACTAGACAATACGGCGGAACAGGTTTAGGACTAGCGATCAGCAAGCGCTTATGCGAAATTATGGGCGGGACAATGTGGGTAGAAAGTAGTGGCATCTTGGCAGGAAATCCCCCCCTTGAAGAGCGGGTAGAAAATGCTTGCTCTTCTCAAAACTCAAAACTCAAAACTCAAAACTCAAAACTCAAAACTTCTCCAGGTTCTACCTTTCACTTCACTATTAAAGCATCAGGTGCTCCCAGCCAAAGGCGGCTTTACCTCAGCGGTGTTCAACCGCAGCTAACTGGTAAACGGGTACTGATTGTAGATGATAATGCTACTAATCGGCAGATTTTGCGACTGCAAACTCAAAAGTGGGGGATGATTTCCCAAGAAGCAGCTAGCGGTGTTGAGGCGCTTGATTTTTTGGGTAATTCAGAACTATACGATGTGGCGATTCTGGATGTGCAAATGCCTCAAATGGACGGCTTGACTTTGGCATCAGAAATTAATAAATTTGAGCGAATAAAACCGATACCAATTGTGCTGTTAACTTCCCTCAGTTTGACAGTTGCGGATGCTGCTGTTTGTTTGACTAAACCAATTAAGCCTGCTCAACTTTATGAAGTGTTACTGAGTATTATTACTGGGCAAAATCAAGTCCGAGAAAGCGAGCGCATTCCTGTTTTAACTTTAAATCCAACACCTTCCCCGCTGCGGATTTTATTAACAGAAGATAATTTTGTGAATCAGAAAGTAGCGCTACGAATTCTGGAACGATTGGGCTACCGCGCTGATGTGGCGAGCAACGGTTTAGAAGCGCTGGAAGCTTTGCAACGGCAAACTTACGATGTTGTTTTAATGGATGTGCAAATGCCAGAGATGGATGGTTTGGAAGCTTCGCGCTACATTAATCAACACTGGCCGATACAACAACGTCCGCGAATTATTGCGATGACGGCGAATGCGATGCAGGGCGATCGCGAAAAATGTTTGGAAGCAGGTATGGATGATTATATCAGTAAACCTATTCAATTTAGCGAACTAGCTCAAGCTTTATCTCAGTGTCATTTTCTTGGTGATTTCACCAGTTCTACTGCTACAAACTTAACACCAGATGCGATCGATCGTAAACTTTTGCGAGTGCTATTTCCTATTGAAAGCCAAGATGATTTAGATTTTTTAAATAATTTGATTAACAGCTATTTAGAAGATGCTTCTAAACAGCTACAAACTTTGCGATTAGCTGCATCTCGCTCTGATGCGATCGCCCTAAAACGGACGGCTCACACTCTCAAATCCACCAGCAGCAATTTCGGCGCTAAAACTCTATCTAAACTGTGCAAGGTTTTGGAATCTGCTGCTGGCTCTCAAGGAAATAACCCAATTGTACCGCTAGAGGCTCTGGAGATGGTATCACAAATTGAAATTGAATATGAAAGAGTAAAGGTCGCTCTTACAAATTTAGATTTTTTTGCATAAGTATTGTGATAAAATTCATCTAGCAACCAGGGAGCATCAAAAAATGAATATTGAATCAAAAATTCCAAACAGCAAAGATCGTACAAGTGCTGAAACTTTGCAGCAGTCAGAAGCAGAATTTTCCGAACTAAAAAATAACTTACAGAGATTACTTGACAGCTTTAACCAAGTCGTAGCTATTACCGACTCTGTTGAGCAAGAGTACGCAATAAATAAGGAAGCGAGACTCTTGGACATCCCCCTCGAAAGCTACCGCCGGATGCTGGAAAATTACCGCAAGCCAAAAAAAGTTCCGTCAAAATTCGATACGGTAATTAAACCAGTATCGCTCGCTGACAAGAAAGTGGGAGATTTTATTGCGTGGTTTCAAAGTATATCTATTTTTAAACTCACCACAGTTTTTAGCCAAGTCACGCTTTTAATAGCAATGATTTCGTTTTTTCTTGATGCTCCCAGGCGACAACAGCAAGCTATTGATGCTGCTCGAAGAGTTGTTGAATCTGCTAGCAACCAAAGCCATTCTAAAGCAAGATTAAATTCCTTAAAAACCTTGAATAAATATTGTGTTAGCCTTACAGGTGTGAATGCAGCTAATGCTGATTTGGAGGGAGTTCAGCTTAACAAGTGTTATGTACATAGGGAATTTAGCGAAATGTTTGCTCAGTGGCCGCCGCAGCTTTTTAAATATCAAGGATTTGACTTTTCCTATGCAAACCTTCAAAATGTTAATCTGAACCAAGCTAATCTAGAAGGTGCCGATCTCAGAGGAGTTAATCTCCAAGGTGCTTACTTGATAGAAACAAATCTTAAGGGAGCTAATCTTGAGGGAGCAAATCTAGAAGGAGCTAAACTTTGGAGAGCTAATCTAGAAGGAGCAAATTTACAAAATACCAACCTCCAAAAAAGTGGTCTTGGTAGAGCAAATTTCCAAAGAGCAAATTTTCAAGGAGCTAACTTGGCAGATGCGAAGCTTTACTGGAGCAATTTCCAGGGAGCGAGTTTTTTGAGGAGCAATCTTCAGGGAGCAAATCTGAGCAGAGCAAATCTTCAAGGAGCTGACTTTTATAAGGCTAACCTCAAGGGAGCTTCTTTGCGCTATGCCGACTTTCGGCAGGGTACTAATCTACGGGAAGCAGATATCGAAGATGCTAATTTGGAGGAAGCTCAATTTGGCTCGATTAACGAACTTAAAAGAGCAAAAAACTGGCAAAAAGCCCTTAAAAATTCAAACTGGGAAGAGCAAATTACACGGCAACTAAAAGATACTTTACGGATTGGATTAATAAAATCTACTAGGGGAAGTTTGTTTAATTCATATCAGAAAGGGATGGAACTAGCGGCAGCAGATCAGAAGGTTGAAATTGTGTCCATAGAGTCGGAATCAGGGGTTGATATCGAGGCGAAAACTGTTAAGAAGTTAATAGCTGAGGGTGCTGATGCAATTTTGCTGTTACCAGAAGATGCACAAAATAGTGTGGCAACAATTAAAGAAGCTTACGAGTCTGGGGTAGCGGTGATTACCCTTGGAGGTTGTATTAATGAAGTAGATGCTAACAGATACCTTTTTAGTTGTTATCGCTCCGATCGCGAAAAGATGGGGTACGACTCAGGCAATTATTTGGCGACATGGGCGGCGAAAAATTTCCAGGGAAAAGAATTAAATGTAGGTATTTTGGACGCGACATCTCACGATACTTTTTACCCAAGTCTTCAGGGATTTTATGCGGCGATGAAAGCCGCGAATATCCGCTGGAGTGAGGTAGCTTCAACAGATGCAGCCTTACGCTCGAATGTCCCAGAGGTAAAGGAAATGCTCAAAAATAATCCAAAGATTAATATCCTCTGGGGAGGTTCTAATGCTAGCACTGATGTTGCTATTCAAGCTGTGAAAGAGTTAGGTTTAGAAGGCAAAGTATTTGTGTTTGGAATGTCAAATTTGGACCCTGATAAAGCGGATATGCTACTCAATCCTAAACATCCATTGGAGTTAATTATTGACCAGTCTGGGCGACAGGTAGGCTATGACGCTGCTCAGAATGCGATCGCAGTTTTGAATGGCAATGTTACGCCCTATAAATTTCACTTAGTAAACCATCGGGTAATTTCGCAAGATGACGAAGAAGCTGTCAAGAATTTATTGAAAGAAGCAAAAAAGTATGGCGAGTGGGAGCAGAAGTCTTCGGTGATTAAGGAGCAGAATAAGCCGACACAAGATAACGGAGTTGGCTCGACTACACCGTAAATTACATGAGCTGGACTTACACAAACGTCGCTTTTATCAACAGGATATACGGTCTGTAACCCTGATGGGGCATATCTCTTAAGCCTCTTTGTCAACTCCCCAGCATTTTCTGATTTAAAGCTGAGTAGGTTGCGTCAGAGTTTTGTTATAAATTGATATAATAAGACTCTATACTCTGATGCACCCTACGAATAGTGCCAGTTGCGTAACTTCTACTACTGTATTAATCCTAAGTGCCAAAATCGACAAAATCCCGATGCTGCTAAATACTGCCAAGCGTGCGGAACAGCGTTGCTAATTGGCGATCGCTACCGCATTATCCAACCACTGCGATCGCTACAATTCGCACATCCTACTGAAATTTTTGAGGTTGAAGATTGGGGAACAAACGAAAAAGAATGGAGAACCCGTAAAGTCCTAAAAATCCTAAAATCTACCAATAATTTCCACTTATTCAACTTATTTAAACAAGAAGCACGAGTTTTAATGTGGCTCAGATATCCGGAGATTCCCAAAGTCGAACCCGATGGTTACTTTAGGATTTCACCTCACAGTAGTTCTCAGCAATTGCTATGCTTAGTCATGGATAAAATCCCTGGCGAAAACTTAGGTAAATGGTTAGAAAAAAATCAGCCGATCTCTCAAGCGATCGCGCTCGCATGGCTGCCACAAATTACAGCAATATTAGATGTTATCCACAGCCAAAATATTGTACACCGCGACATCAAACCATCAAATTTGATCCTTAAACCTAATGGAAAACTAGCATTAATTGACTTTGGTAGCGTGAAAGTAAAAAATTGCGAAATCGCGCCCGTTGGTTCCTGGGGGTACGCGCCGCCAGAACAACTTGCAGGCAAAACTGTACAGCAATCTGATTTTTTTGCTCTAGGTCGCACCTTGGTTCATTTACTAACAGGTAGAACACCTACAGATTTTCCCGTAGATGAGAGTACAAATCAACTAATTTGGAGAGATCCTACTCTTAAAATTGAAAGTTTATTTGGAGATTTGATTGATGAAATGATGAATGAAAAACCAGAAAAGCGACCTAAAACTACGAGGTTTATATTCAAGCGCTTAAAGAAATTATCTTGAGCTTTAAATTTCCAACTAAAGTGAAGCAAGCCGCGCTGCCAGAACCTCAATATATTGTTCGCTAGTATGCTGTTGAAGAATCAGTTCGTAACCGCGTATTGCCTGTGCTTCTGCTGCTTGAGGATTGTTTAATAAATTAGAAATCGCCTCCCGCAATCCCTCAGCATCCCCAGGATTAACCACAGTAGCGATACCAGGAGGCGCTAGGTAATCAGCTAATCCTTGAGTACGGGTTACTACCACTGGTCGCCGAATTGCCATTGCTTCCAGCATCGAAGTCAACCCAGCACAAAACTTGTTTTCTGTAACGCTAACTGCAACTACATCAGCATCGCGGTAGAGTTGTACCAACTCAGGCCAAGAGTAGAAGCGGCGAGACATATTTGCGGGCAAACTTTCTGGAAAAGCCTGGGCCATTGCGATCGCATCTTTCGAGAAACCGCTAATCTTCACATCAACATTCAGATCCGCAGTCGCTTCCGCCAATGGTCGATAGTCCCGCTTTTCTAAACCAACACTGGCAATAATTGGACGTATCTTGTCAGGTGTTGGCGTACCGGGAGTAAAAAAAGCTGTATCCGTTTGTTCCGGTAACATTAACAGGCGACTTTCAGGTACTCCCAAATAGTTACGGATAAAATTTAATTGTGGGCGAGCGTTACTTACAAACAAGTCAATTTTATCAGCTAAACCGAATAATTTTAGCGCCAAGTGACCGCGCGGCCGATCTATATTGTGGAAAAAAACAGCAATTTTTGGTCGATTTCGCTTAGTTCCACAAAGCGTTGCTACGGGAATACCAATATCTTCGCCAGTGCAGAAAATCGTGTCGCCGCTGTCAAGTCGAGCTGATAAAGTACGCGCGATCGCCCAATGTTCCGGCAGACTAGAAACTTGCGATCGCATTTTATCAAAAAATGATACTTGATGACCTGATGGTTGATGAATAGTCGCCCCTAGCCGCTGGCTGAGTCCCCACATCACATGACGCGGACAAATGCCAACTTCAGCATCGTGGGCGATACTTTCTAGATCGATTAAGCGGCCTAATGCTAAATGGTATTTCAAAGCTTTCTCCTTTTATTTTATGCGTAAAATACAAAATTCGCTACTATAAATGAAACCGTATAACAGCAGATGTATAAAATGCAAGTCTAACCGCTCTGAACTGTTTTATAACTACCATGAAAAAACCTTCCTGCGTAATTTGCTGTACCCAATTTTTTGCCCAAACCTTGAACTGGTTAACACCTGTGCTTGGTGAAGACCAAGTTCACTGGTATGTTTATGATTTCGGCCCTCTGAGCCAACTAAAAAGACTCCGAGCCTGCTTTCAAACAGCTTATTCTGCAAAGCAAAATCGCCTCGATCTTCTGATCGCAAACGATCCGCGAGAAACATTTTGGTGCGCTTTTTTTGCGGCACTGCTAGGCGTTTCAGCAAAACAGATTGCTTGTGCCTTTAACTTTCCCATTCTACCATCTGGATTGAAGCGCCGCCTCTACACTTTAGCCTTTGCAAAAATTGAGCAATTTGTCGTCTACTCAAAGGTAGAGAAACAAATTTATAGCGAATATTTCGGCATTCCGCTAGAACGGATCGAAGTTATACTCTGGGGAGTTGCGACACCGGAAGTTCACCCAGAAGCACCGCTGGAAACAGGGGATTATATTTGCGCGATCGGCGGTAATGCACGGGATTACCCAACCTTGATAAAAGCTATAGAAAAACTGCCAGAAATTCCCCTGGTGCTGGTAGTTAGACCGGACAATCTCGAAGGGTTAATCGTTCCCAAGAATGTAAAAGTCTTAATAAATATTTCTCCATTTCATGCGTTAAATATTCTTAAGTATTCGCGTTTTACAGTACTCCCGCTTAAAGGTTCGCAAGCTCCTTGCGGTCATGTCACCTTAGTCTGGACAATGCAACTGGGCAAGGCATTTATTATTACTAACTCCCAAGGCATTAGCGACTATGCTATTCCTAATTATAATTGTCTTACTTGCGAACCATATAATGCTGATGCGTTGAATGAAGCAATTTTTACTCTTTGGAACGATCCAGAAAGATGTCAAAAACTCGGTGAAAATGGCTGTGATTTTGCAGGAAAATACTGTACGGCAGAGGCAGCACAGGAACAATTACAACATCTACTTTTAGATAATTTAGGTGATTCTTAAATTTCATGCTCCGATTTAACAGGTGGCTTTTGCAGGAAGAAAGTAACGGCATAAACAATAGCAAAATTGTGTGCTAAAAACCGCAACGCCCGCTTAGGTAGAAAAGACAAGAAACTTCTAATGGGAGACAGAACTACTTGAGTAATTTCAAAACGACATTTGCTATAATAATTGAGGTGACTGTGGCGACCATTAACTGCAAAGTAATCCATTGTTTCTTCAGTAAAAAACTTGATGTGTGTGGGATCTTGAAAAGCACAAGGAGAATTGTAGTAAGGTACGCAGATTTCAACTGTCCCACCAGGTTTGAGAATGCGCCAAATCTCTTCCATAACCTGTATCGTATTACCCAGGTGTTCTAAAATGTTATAGGCTCTGATGTGTTCTACTGATTCGTCAGCAAAAGGCCAAGGGCTGCTATTCAGATCGTGGACTACATCAACATTAGGTAAGGCGAGATGGTCAACATTAATGAATCCATCTAGTTTCAAGACTCCTGAACCTACATTGATTTTCATAAGTTTTTACCTCTAACTGCTAAATTCTAAACAGTAGTCTTCAGAGCGAACCTGTGAGTTTATACGTAGATCCAAATCAAGACCGACAAATTCGGGCGATCGCGCGCGAGTGCGGTCAACAGGCTCAAAAATTGGCACGCTTGCCGTTTGAAGTTTCCGAAAAAGGGCCAAACGACTATGTGACCAGTATAGATCAGTGCTTAGATCGGCAGCTCTCGGCCAGATTTGGCGAACTTTTTCCTGAAGATGGCACGATCACGGAGGAAAACTCGCTTTCTAGAGCAGCTTTTCATGCTAACTACCGCCGCCTTTGGTGTATCGATCCCCTCGATGGTACAGAGGAGTTTATTCAAAAGAAACTTTACTATGCGGTGATGGTGGGATTGCTGTGCGATCGCGAACCTGTAGCTGGCTGGATTTACGCCCCGGCTTTTGACCTGATGTATTGGGGTGGGAAAGATTGGGGACTATTTCAAGCTGAGGGAGAGGGGAAGTCGCAGCCGTTAGCGATCGCCAAACCCCCAGCCCTCACCCCCCAGAATTGTAAAATTATTTTAGGAGACAGAGATCGGAAAAACTTTGGCAGCGCGATCGCTCAACTTATTCCCGATTGTGAGTTTTATTCCCTCGGTAGCTTCGGCCTCAAAGTCCTAGAAATCATACTAGGTAGAGCCAGCTTATACATCTACCTCAACGGCAGAGTCAAACTCTGGGATACAGTTGGCCCTTTAGCCCTAGCAAAAGCCGCAGGATTAGTCTGCTGCGACTTAGACGGAGAACCCCTAAAATGGACAACCGACGCTTTAGACCCCTCAACACTCGCTCACCAACAGGCGATCGTCGTCGGTTGGCCAGAAAACATAGAAGCCCTCAGCGATCGAATTCGCCAAGCAGTACGGACAGTATCACCATCGATTAAAAAATAAAGAATCTTAGAATCTTCACACGATCAAAGCCCCACCGCCCTTATCATCAATAATTAAGGAACAAAGAGTTATTTTTACCAAACAACCTGAGTTCCCCCACCGCCATCTGTGGCATATTAAAATTTCCCCATTAGCGCGAGTTTTCATGGAGACAGAAGCTTTTAGTGAGCTTTTCCCCCTCTTAAAGGGTGCCAACCCACAAACCTTAGAAGGACTGCTATCCGTTGCCGTTAAGCATGAATATCCACCAGGCAGAGCTGTCTTGATGGAAGATGCTTGGGGCAACGCCATCTACTTTGTGGTGTCAGGCTGGGTCAAAGTCCGCCGTCTCTCTGGAGATAATGTCGTCACTTTGGCCATTTTAGGGCGCGGTAATTTTTTTGGCGAAATGGCTATCTTAGATGAGTCACCCCGTGCCAACGACGTGATTGCCCTTTCAGCAGTAAGGCTGATCAGCGTCACCGCCCAACGATTTATTCAAATCCTATTCAAAGACCAGCAATTGCACCACCGAATGTTGCAATTAATGGTAAGACGACTGCGCCAAACTAACCTTCGCTATCAAATTCGTAACCGACCTCCAGCCGTTAAACTAGCTAATACTTTAGTCGAGCTGGCAGAAAATTACGGTCAGAAAACCGAATACGGCACAGACATCTTTAACATCCCTTACAAAGACTTGGCAGACGTGACAGATATCGGGGTAGAGGAAACTAGCAAAATTATGGAAAAACTGGATAGCAAAGGCTGGATCAAAATCGATCCAGACCGTCAAGCCATCCATTTGACCAACCTCAAACACTTAAAGAATTTAGCAAATCAATGACTGATGCCACCATCTCTCGCACGTTAGAAGCAGGCGGGAAAACTGCCTCACAAGCGATCGCACCAGGGATTCAATACTGGGTAGCCATGCCCCAGCCAGAAACCCATTTGTTTGAAGTGACTTTGCGCGTGCAAGGTTGGCAACAACCAATTCTGGACTTAAAAATCCCGGTTTGGACTCCGGGCTCTTACTTAGTCCGAGAGTACGCCAAACACTTGCAAGACTTCCGCGCTTGTGCTCAAGAAAATCAGCATTTGTCTTGGAGCAAAAAAAGCAAAAATCACTGGCAAATAGAGACAGAAAATGTTTCAGATGTGACGGTTAAGTACCGCATTTTTGCTAATGAATTGACAGTAAGGACTAATCACTTAGACAGCACTCACGGCTATTTCAACGGTGCTGCTATATTTTTTTACATTCCTGGGTTTGAGCGCAATCCTTACACGGTGACAATTGTGCCACCGAAACCTACTTGGCACGTCACGACTACTCTACCCGTTATTTCAGAGCAATCTAATACTTTTCTAGCGGTCGATTTTGACACTTTAGTAGATAGTCCTTTTGAGATTGGCTCTCACCAACTATACGATTTTGATGTAAGGGGAAAATCCCATTCCTTAGCGATTTGGGGCAAAGGTAATCTGGAACCAGGGCGCATGATTCGGGATATCCAGAAAATCATTGAGGTAGAAGCTGAATTATTTGGTGGTTTACCATATAACCATTATTTATTTTTGCTGCATTTATCTAATTCTGGTTTTGGAGGTTTGGAACACAAGCTTAGCTGTTCCCTTAACTATCCCCGCTTTGGTTTTCGAGCTAAGGAAAAGTACGATCGCTTCATACAGCTAGTCGCTCACGAATTTTTCCACCTGTGGAATGTCAAACGCATCCGGCCTAAAGCTTTGGAAGTTTTTGACTATGATGGCGAAAACTATACTCCTTCTCTCTGGTTTTCAGAAGGCACTACTAGCTATTACGATTTAGTGATTCCCTTCCGAGCGGGAATTTACGATGTCAAGGGTTTCTTACAAGGTTTGGCTAAGGAGATTTCCCGCTTTCAAATGATTCCTGGGCGTTATGTGCAATCTCTTAACGAGTCGAGTTGGGATGCTTGGATTAAGCTTTATAGGCGAGATTCTAATAGTGATAACAGTCAAATTTCCTATTATTTAAAAGGGGAAATGGTGTCGTTGTTATTGGATTTATTGATTCGGGAGCGTCATGGAAATACGCGATCGCTTGATGATGTCATGCGAGTGATGTGGGAGCAGTTTGGTCAACCCAAATCTGATTTGAATCATCAGCCACTACCGGAGCTTAACGGATGGCAAAATGAAGTTGGCTTCACTCCAGAACAGTTGCAGGGCGTTATTGAATCTGTCGCAGGCATAGATTTAAGTGACTTTTTTGGGCGATATCTCGATAGCACTGAAGAGTTGCCTTTTAATGAATATCTTAAACCTTTTGGACTTCAGTTAGTAGGCGACGATGCTGCTGGATTGCCTCACATAGGTTTGACGGCAGCAGTAGAACATGGACGGGAGACGATAAAATTTGTGGAAGCAGGCGGGCCCGCACAATTAGCGGGTATCGATGCAGGAGACGAATTGCTGGCCCTTGAAGGTTTCCGGGTGACTTCCGAACACTTGAGCGATCGCCTCAAAGATTATACAGCCGGAGACGCGATCGCCTTAACAGTCTTTCACCAAGACGAAATGCGGACTTGTCGTGTCACCCTTGCCCCACCCCGCCCCAATCGTTACCAGATCGTTACATTAGATCAACCAACCCCAACTCAGAAACAAAACTTTGCAGGATGGCTTGGAGTTCCCCTATCCAAATTTGTGACATGATAGTGGTTAATGGTTAATGGTTAATGGTTAGTAGTTAGTAGTTAGTAGTTAGTAGTTAGTAGTTAGTAGTTAGTAGTTGATAGTTGGAAAAGCCAGCCGACAACTAATAACCAATATTAACTAACAACTAACAGCTAACAACTAATACCACTTCTGGTAAAAGTTTGCTACAGTTTGGGTAGGGGCGGGTTCGCGATCAAATTTGCCACCCACAAATAACATTAATAAACCCGCCCCAAGACTGTAGCATTAATTTAGAGAATTGGTATAACAGCTAACAACTAACCACTAACAACTAGCCACTAACAACTAACAAATTTTTATTATGCAACCACCACCACCTCCATCCATTACTCCCCGTCAAATGAACTTGCTACGAATTGTTGCTTCTATGGCGTGGTCTGACGGAGAACTCGCTACAGAAGAAGTGGATTTAATGCTCAACCGCTTTAGCCGTTTGTTTGCCGCAGGCGATGACCCGCAACAATTGCAACAAGTACAGCAAGAATTGCGCGATTACTTGATGCAAAATCTCCCTTTAGATGAATTGATTCCCCACCTCGAAAGCCAGGAGGAACGCGAACTTGTTTTGCAACTCGGCTATGAAGTGATTTCCTCTAGCGCTCGCACGCCTGACGAACCTAAAATCAACGCCGAAGAAGCAGCAGCCTATAAAAAATTAGTGCAGTTGCTCAACCTTCCAGAAGATATCGTCAAGCGCACAGAAGCAGAGGCTGCCACTGGTGACAGCGATGAGGGAATTGTTGATAAAATGGTTCGCAAGCTTCAAAAGTTTATTCAAGGCTAAAACAGGACTTTACGCAACAAACCCTCGACAGTCGTTGTAGAACTTCCTCTGATGCCACCCTACAAGTCGATTTGAGTGCGACAGTTGCGTAAATCCTAAATTTTCTATTTTTAATTTTTAATTTTTAATTCATCTGTGAACTGGCAGAGTGAAGTGAAAACAACTTCCAGAACGCTCAGCGGAGTCTACCCAAATTTGACCATAGTGAGCGCGGACAATGCGCTGACAAAGGGCGAGACCAATACCGTAACCATCCTTTAATTCATCTCGCTGAAGGCGGAATCGGTCTTCAAAAATGCTCTGGCTATTTGCCTCTGGAATTCCCGGCCCACTGTCGCAAATACTAAATTGAACTTTGTGTGCTGTCCGATGCAAAATTGAAATATTAATAGTTCCTTTTTCTGGGGTGTACTTAACGGCATTATCCAAGAGGTTGATCATAACTTGCCGCAAGCGTTCGGGATCGGCATAAACACAGGGCAAATCCGCAGGAATATCAGTTTCTACGTGCAGAGATTTAGCTTGAAATCGGTCTTGCAACTGAGCAAGTACATCCTCACAAACAGGCCCTACTTCCAGTTTTCGAGGTTGAATGTGGAATTGGGCATTAGTCCCTCTAGCCGCTTGCAAGATGTCTGTAATCATCTTGTCAATAATTCGGATTTGGCGGCGTGCTTGCTTGATTAAATGAACGCTGAGAGTAGACGTTGCCGTCGCCAAGTGGCTTTCCTTTTGCTTCTGGGTGGCGGCTTCTAAAGTTTCTAAGGCCAATGAAGCCGCCGTTAAAGGATTGCGGAGGTCATGGGCGAGCATAGCAATGATGCGATCTTTCAATTGCAACTGCTCTTGCAGATGTTCTTTTTCCTGCTTGAGGCGAAAAACTTCGTCGGTGAGTTGCATTAGTTCCGCAGCAGAGGTAATGGAATGGATGGATGTCTGGGGATAGTCAGTTTCGCCATTTTTGGAGGATAACTGCTGTTGTGCGGAGTATTCTTCGACAGAACGCTGCCAGCGAGGCCACCAGTGTTTAAATTCAGCGATCAGATCGCTACCGGCAAGTGTCTGTCTTGGTTCCGGATGGATTTTCAGCAGACAGGGAGTTGCCATGAGTTTAAAGTGTTCGGCCAAATAAGGCTGTTCCCCGACATCAATAACTTGAAGATCGAAGGTAAACTCTGTCTTCAAATCCTCTAGGGACTTGCGAATGAGGCGAATTTGTTCATGGGAACTGGGACGCTTGTCAACAAACAGTAGAAGCTGTAGGAACGCTTCAGGGTTGGTGGGCTGTTGGGCCGCAACGGGGCTGTTTTCTCCTGCGATCGCGGGATGTGCAGCATTGAAGCTTTCTCTCGGATGAAAATAGTTAACCATTGCCGAGGGTAAGTGATTTCACTTCTACTCTAATTTAATATCTTCTTTAGATTTATGATATTGTGCCGAAGGTTTTAAAAGGGGGTGAACGGCATGAATTTTTTAATCAGGGCTAAAAATAGACCGTTGATGGTGGTAGTTTGGGCTGCGATCGCATTTTTTGCAGCCTGCCTGCTTCTGACTGTGCACCGCTACAATAGCTTTTACGCCTCTTACGACCAAGGAATTTTCAATCAACTGTTCTGGAATGGTACTCACGGCCGGATGTTTGAGAGTTCTCTGTCTTCGGCTCTTTCTACTAACGTCGTCCACAATGACCAACTGCCAGAAGTATTTTACTATCGACTGGGGCAACACTTCACCCCTGCTTTGATACTCTGGCTGCCCATTTACGCTTTGTTTCCCTCGCCTGTCACCTTGACGGTGTTACAGGTAACGCTAGTGGCGGCAGCGGGGCTGGTGTTGTATGCTCTCGCTAGACATTATCTCGAACCCAGACTGTCTGCTGCGATCGCCATTAGCTATTACTGTGCCAATACCGTCATCGGCCCGACTTTGGGCAATTTTCACGATATCTGCCAAATTCCCCTCTATGTCTTTAGCTTGCTACTGGCAATGGAGAAACGCAACTGGCCATTATTTAGCATTTTAGCCGTCTTGATTTTAGCAGTACGGGAAGATTCCGGGATCGTTTTGTTTGGCATTGGCTTTTACATGATTTTAAGCCGCCGCTATCCTAGAACTGGCTTAGCTGTCTGTGTTCTGAGCTTTGGCTATATCGTACTCCTCACCAACCTCATCATGCCCCTATTTTCCGCAGACATTTCCCAGAGGTTTATGATGGAGCGGTTTGGTCAATATGCCGAAGGGGATGAAGCTTCTACTCTAGAAATTCTCTGGGGAATGCTGAGTAATCCTTTTCGCTTGTTAGGAGAATTATTTACACCTTTTGGGGGTACGGTTAAATATTTGCTTGGTCAATGGTTGCCCTTAGCTTTTGTGCCTGCTGTTGCACCTGCCGCTTGGATCGTAGCGGGATTTCCCTTACTCAAGATATTTTTAGGGCAAGGAGAGTCGGTGCTAGCAATCAACATTCGCTATGCAATGACTGTCGTTCCAGGGTTATTTTACGGCACGATTCTGTGGTGGGCAGCTAGGCAGGGGAGAGGGGGGAGATCGGGAGATCGGGAAGGTAGGGAAGGTAGGGAAGGTAGGGAAGGTAGGGAAGGTAGGGGAGATAAATTTTCCTCTTCCTCCTCATCCTCCCCATCTCCCTCATCT
>DATGYA010000449.1:0-1899 GCA_035298405.1 Kamptonema sp.
AGGAGGTGGAGTGCGATCGCGGTTTTGCCTATGCCGCTGAGTCCTAATATGGCGATTAGGCGGGTGCGATCGCGTACAATCCATTGTTCTAGGGTTGTGAGTTCGAGTGCGCGATCGTATAGTGGGGTGATATCGGGTGCGTCTCTTAAGTCTTGGCGGGTTTGGGGTTTGTCGCTGTCTGGGTTGGAATTGGAGGGCGATCTCCCTTGTGAGACTTCTGGGGAGTTTACAATATCTCTACAAATATTGATATTATTATGGGCAAAGTTATTTTCAAAAGTTGATGAAGTAATAGAGAATCTACACCTCTCTATTGTGGAGCGAAAATTTGATTTATTGATATCTTCTCCTAATAACTCTGATAGGATTTTCCATAATTCTGAGGCAATATCTCTAAGATGACCATCGCTGTAGTTTGATTCCTCTGCGATTTGAGTGTATGTGTAGCCTTTCCAAGCACCACGCAGGACAGCATCTTGTACATCATCTAGGTGTTTTCCTGTTTTGGCAAATACTAGGTCATCTGCAAACTTTAAGATTTCTCTAACGTCCATTTTCGGGTAGGTGCAAGGGATTTTACCTATTATAATCCGACTTTTTCCGATACTACCAGACAAAATCCGATTTTTGCCTAAACTTTAATTTGTAAAACTCCTGGCATTTTCCGATATTATCCGACTTGACACAAGTTTATTCTTACAGGCACATTAATAATGTTAGTTATTATGAGGTAATAATTATGGGAGGTAGATAATTAGAGCGTCGATGGGAAGACCTCTCTTCCCACATATCCTTAAAAACAGTACTTGCCACTTTCCCGACAGAAAGGTTGTCACAATTTTTTTAAGTTGATATAAATATTGAGAAACGCTACCAGCAATCAATTTAATCTCAATCACAGTATAAATTGATTATGGTAGCTTCTACTTGTTGGCACTTATCTCTCCTTCAACATCAATTATTCAAACTAACTCCGACATTCTCAATCTGCCTTCTATCGGTTCATACTCATCCTCTAAAAGCCAATACTGTGCCTCATCATAACTCTGACTAGAAAACACAACTTTATAACCCTCAGCCGGATCGTAGATCCGACAATTACCTTCAGCATCACTTAGTAACAAAAGCAGATAAGGAGGTGAAAGATTTGGATCGATCCATACCTCTGTAAACTCCCAGCTATTCTTCACTACGTCGGCTTCGAGGGGTAACGTGATATCGGTTTTCAGCATCAACTTTTATCTCTCCATAGTAAAGTAAAAGACGGCTACCATCCGGGTCAACTCTATAACCAATTGATTCAGCAAAAAACATACCATAACGATCGTAGCCCCGAATCGTACCTGTAAATTCTCCATCTTCTATTATGGCTTGAGCTACCTGATTCATAGTAGCCTCATCATTAAAAATATGAGCAGCACGTCCTTTATTAAGCAGTCTTCTCATTTGTGGCGTGTCTGGCAAATGTTTAGCAATGTGCCTGCTGTCAAGGGTGATTTGGCAATTAATTCCACTCATTAATTACTAAGCAGATCGAGTATCATTAAATCGCGCGATCGCTCTTTCTTTTATATCACTACTTAAAAACGATCGCACTCTTAGCAGAAATGCGATCGCCTCCTAATTTCCCCTAACTAAACCTTCGGCTTAGCAGTCGATTGAACGTGCAACTCTTTTAACTGTTTATCATCCACCCCAGACGGTGCATTCGTTAACAAACACCGCGCTTGCTGCGTCTTCGGAAACGCAATTACATCGCGAATTGACTCCTCACCAGCTAATAGCATTACCAACCGATCCAAACCGTAAGCAATTCCTCCGTGAGGCGGCGTACCGTACTCAAAAGCATCTAACAAAAAGCCAAACTTATTGTAAGCTTCCTCTGTCGATAATCCAATC
>DATGYA010000450.1:0-2508 GCA_035298405.1 Kamptonema sp.
GCGGAATCAAGGGGGATATACGAATCGGGAGTTAGTGCTAGAGACGTGCGGTTAAGGCCGATTCGTGTAGTAAAATTGTGTAACCAGCTAAGAAGTCGGGATTATCTCAAGTCTTATGTTCACATTTCCTCGGCGGAAATATTTGGCAGTTGTGCGGATCAAGTCACAGAGGAGACACTGTTTAATCCAAGTACACCCTATGCTGTTTCTAAGGCAGCAGCAGATATGTACCTTAATAGCATCAGCAAGAACTTTGGGTTCCCGGCAATTATTATTCGTTCGACGAATGTTTATGGCCGGCATCAACAACTGTTTAAGATTATTCCTAGAACGGCAATTTACCTAAAGATGGGTAAAACCATTGAACTGCATGGTGGAGGAACCTCGGTTAAGTCCTTTATTCATGTTCGAGATGTTGTCCAGGGGTTATTGTTAGCTTTGAAACAGGGGAACCCAGGAACGTATCACTTTACGGTTGCGAGCGATCAAACAATCGCGGATATTGTCCGTCAGGTTTGTGCAGGAATGGGGTATGATTTTGACAAGTGTGTTCAGGTTGTCGGTGAGCGGTTGGGACAAGATTCTCAATATCTGCTAGACTGCTCTAAGGCTGAGCGGGAACTTGGCTGGCAACCTCAAGTTTCTTTTGAACAGGGGGTACAAGAGGTGGTAGAGTGGGTTGAAAGTAACTGGTCTGCGATCGCGCAGGAGCCGTTAGTGTATATCCATAAGGAGTAAGAAGATCAATAAAATAGTGACAAGGCGCAATTAAACTTATGGCTTTAGTATTAGAAAAACCCTCACTAGAAGACAATCTTGTTTTGTCAGGAATAAGCTGGCCGCAATTAGAGGCAGTTGATGCTGCCTTAGCTGAAGTACCAGGAGTCAGACTGTTTTATTTAGACGGATGTTTAGAAATTATGACCTTGAGTTTAGAACATGAAGAAATTAATGGAACTCTGAGGTCGTTGATAGAAGCTTATATGAGAGAGAAAAACATCCGGTTTTATATTAGAGGTCGTGCAACTTTAGGTGGTGAAGAAACTCAGGGTAGAAAGGAACCGGATGAATCCTACAATCTGGAAACTAAAAAAGTAAATCCTGACTTAGTAATAGAAGTAATATTGACTAGCGGCGGACTTGATAAGTTACAATTTTATAAAAGAATAGGGGTTCGTGAAGTCTGGTTTTGGGAAGATGGGCTAATAACTATTTACCATTTAAGGGAAGAATACGAAAAAGTTAGTAGCAGTTTATTATTACCAGAATTGGATGTTGATTTATTGAGCCGTTACGTTAACTACTTCGATCAGTACGATGCTGTAACGGAATTTATTAAAGCTATTAAATAAAAATTGATCCACTTAGTGAAGGGCAAGCGGTAAAGTATATGAGTGTGACGAAAATAAGCTATTTTGATGCCGCTAATAAGCTGAAGCAGGAAGGGAGATTTGAGGAAGCGATCGCGTCTTATTTCTCCGCTATTGAGGAAAACCCGAATTTTTATTGGTCTTACCAAAATTTGGGAGATGTTTTGCTTAAGGTTGGTCGATGGGAAGAAGCCGTTAATGCTTACAGTCACGCGCTCGAACTGAACTCTAGTTCGGCTTGGGTTTATTATAATCAAGGGGAAGCTTTTACTAAATTGGGGCGGTTGGATGAGGCGATCGCGTGTTATCAAAAAGCTATTGAGTTAAGTCCTGATGAGTTTGAGATTCATTATGGTTTGGCAGAGGCACTGCGGCGGAGAAATGAGCGAGATTTGGTTCAGGCAATAGCTATGTATAAGCGATTAATAGAGCTAAATCCTGAGTCAGTGGAAGCTTATAAAAATTTGCTGAAGATTCAACCGGATAACTGGGAAATGTGGTGGCAGTTAGCCCACCTCTACAGCCAGCAAAATCAAAGAGAAGACACGGTAATTTGTTATCAGCAAGTAATTAGCTTAAATCCAGAGTATATAGTAGCTTATGAAAAATTAACACAGTTACAACCAAGTAATTGGGAAAATTGGTCTGTAGTGGGGTCAAAGTTAGAAGCTCAAGGGGAAACCGAAAGGGCGGTATCTTGTTATCAGCAAGTAATTAGCTTAAATCAAGAGTATGTAGGAGCTTATGAAAAATTAAGTCAGTTACAGCCGAGTAATTGGGAAAATTGGTATGTATTAGGAGAAAAATTAGAAGCTCAAGGGGAAACGGAAAGGGCGATATCTTGTTATCAACAGGTAATTACCTTAAATCTTGAGTATGAAGTAGCTTATGAAAAGTTAACACAGTTACAACCAAGTAATTGGGAAAATTGGTATGTAGTGGGGTCAAAGTTAGAAGCTAAAGGGGAAACGGAAAGGGCGATATCTTGTTATCAACAGGTGATTAGTTTAAATCCAGAGTATCTAGCAGCTTATGAAAAATTAACACAGTTACAACCGAATAATTGGGAAAATTGGTATGTATTAGGAGAAAAATTAGAAGCTCAAGGGGAAACGGAAAGGGCGATATCTTGTTATCA
>DATGYA010000451.1:0-6602 GCA_035298405.1 Kamptonema sp.
CGATAAACATACAAGTTAATCGATCGCCGATCGCCTTGTGTAGCAAGAAAGCCAAAGTAGAAGAATCCACGCCGCCGGATAAAGCCAACAATACTCGTTGATCTCCTACTTTTGCCCGGATTTCGCGAATTGATTCCTCAACAAAAGCATCAGTTGTCCAAGTTGGTTCGCAGTCACAAATATGGTAGACAAAATTGCGAATTAAAGCTAAACCGCCAATTGAGTGAATGACTTCTGGATGAAACTGAACGCCATAAAGCTTTTTTTCATAATTTGCGATCGCAGCACTGGGAGTATTTTCTGTATGAGCGAGTACTTCAAATCCAGTAGGCAACTCAACGCAACTATCGCCGTGACTCATCCACATCGTGCTACCATCTTCCACATTAGTCAGCAAGTCTGTGGGATCGTTAATTAATAGTGAAGCTTTGCCATATTCAGCTCGCTGGGCACGCTCGACTTTGCCACCCAATTGCTTTACCATTAACTGCATTCCATAGCAAACACCCAACACTGGTATGCCCAAATTCCAAATTTCTGGATCGCAGTGGGGAGCCCCTGCATCGTAGACAGAACTGGGGCCACCAGAGAGAATAATGCCTTTAGGATTGAGTGCTGCTAACTGCTGTGCGGTAGTGCGATAGGAAATAACTTCTGAATAAACTTGAGTTTCGCGAATGCGGCGAGCAATTAGCTCTGAATACTGCGAACCAAAGTCTAGAATTACTAGCATCTGGCGGTTAATATGCTCTGATTCAGAGGTTGCGGTGGCCGCTTGAGTTTCTATTTGGGGAGTCACGGTTAGTTTATAATTGGTAAATGGCAACTTCTAATTGCTAACTATAAATTGTTAGCTATTAACTATTAACTGCTAACTTGGTAGTTAACTTTGTATGGTGGGCGCTGCGATCGTCTCATCCGCTGAAATATTGTCACAGTCGCAGTACCCACTGTGCTGTTACTATGTCTTAACCGCCAAGGCGGTTGCTGTAACAGGTTATTCAGATTAGATTAACAAATTTCACATAAAAGTGTATCACCTATTTCACTTTTTAGTATAATTTTGCGATCGCGCCCAAAGAGTACTGAACCCACTAGCAAACGACGTGAACTGTGAGCGAAGATGTAGTCTGAAGCTCGCTCATCAATTTGAGATGCGATCGCGCCGTAAACCTGCTCTAACCAATTACTCCCTATATTCTCATCCAAAGTCCGGAGTTGTTTAAGTGCATCTTCCGCTGTAGCACTAGCAAAAATCTCTCTACAAACCGCAGGCGGGACTCCCGAATTTACACAATAAGCCGTCAATATTTCCCGTCGCCCATCAGCTAGATGGTGGTGAGTGTGAAAAATTCCCCCCGCTAACTTCATCAATTTGCCGTGATAACCAAATAGCAAAATTGACTTAAAGCCTTGAACTCCAGCCTCTACCAGCAGTGGGCCCAACCAATTAGCCGTTTTTACTAACCTTTCAGGGTTAATACCTAGCTGAGTTGCTAAATCTAAGCCGTTTTCACCAATACAGAAGACTAAACAATCAAAACGCGAGGCTTTCTTCTGCAATTCTGAGCGAAAAGCCTCCAATTGACCAGGATCACTCAGCGGTTGAGAAATGCCCGTAGTACCGAGCAGAGAAAGCCCTTCGACAACGCCGAAAGCCTTGTTAGAGGTACGTTTAGCCAATTGGCGGCCTTCAGGCAGAATGATAGTAACAGTAATTTTTTCTCCGGGTTGTAGCGATCGCCTTAAATTTTCCTGCAATAATTGCCGAGCATAGCTGTAAATCGCCGCCTCTCCCCCTTCTTGGCGATAACCTATCCCCTCACCGCCCACAATAACTATCTCCTCTTCCCCAGTTGCCAATTCCACCATCGCCCAAACTGGAGTATTGCGGGTGAGATCGAGATTATCTCCCGGATCTGAGCGAGTGACAGCCAAAGCCGTGCCTGGTTTGAGAAATGCTACCTGCTCTACGGGAATTTCTGCTGCGATCGCAGGTTCAATTAAATCTACTGATACGGTATCGATGGATGAAATATCTTTATGCAAATAGCGCAGCGCAGCCAGTGCAGCAGCACAGGCAAAAACTGGTAGTGTATATCCCGATCGAGGTTTAATATTTGTCACGGTTGGATTTAAAACTACGTACCGATTACGATCCTAGTCCGCGCAGGCGGACTTTGTTTGTGTAGCCGCGATTTCCAATCGCCGGATTTCCAATCGCCGAGATTACGATCGCCCGATTTCTAAATTGGGATACGATCGCTGGGGTATTATCATTAGGATATCATCGCAGGGCAAATCAATACCTCGGCGATTGAAATCGCGGCTACACAAACAAAACCCGCCTGCGCGGGTTGAAGAGAAATTTAGTATCTTGTAATAAACATGAGAGAAAATTTCACGCAGTTGTATCTCCATTATGTTTGGGGAACTTGGGATAGATTGCCTTTGATTACTCCCCATATTCAGCAAGCCATCTATGCAGCTATTATTGCAGAATGTAACAAGTTAGGATGCACTGCGATCGCCGTTGGTGGTATAGAAGACCATGTTCACTTGCTAATAGGTTTTCCATCAACTTTGGCAGTATCTGAAATAATTAAGCAAATTAAGGGCAGTTCTTCTCATTTAGTAACTCACAAACTTACACCAGGTGATTTTTTTAAATGGCAAGGCAGCTACGGGGCGTTTACCGTTAGTCGCGATGCGATCGACACTGTAGCCAAATATATCAGAAATCAAGCTGTTCACCACCGTCAACAATCAATGATTCCTGACTGGGAATTAATTTCTAAACCTGTCTCCGTAGGTTCCAAGAATTCAGTCGGCAATTGCAAATTATCCGGCGGTTGAAACCCCGTCTACATAGACAAAACCCGCTTGACAAGGGTTGAAAATTCCATTTTCTTTAGTCCGCGAAGGCGGACTTCGTTTGTGTAGCCGCGATTTCCAATCGCCGGATTTCCTATCTTAAATTGTCGCTCTCTTGCAATACCTCTACCGCTGAGTGATAGCGATCGCGAAAATGAGATCGCACCATTTTGTTTAAAATACTAGCAAAAGCCCCGCTAACTTGGGCGCGATCGCTTCTCTCCACTTTCTCCCCCTCTGAAACTCACAGATCGGTCATAATTTAAGAATTATGAAGCCGACGATATGAACCAGGTAGATTATCTCCGCATAAGTCTGATCGATCGCTGCAACTTTCGCTGTCAATACTGTATGCCTGACAGTGCAGAGATTGACTATATTTTGCAGCAAGATTTGCTGACTCACCAGGAATTGCTGACTCTGCTGCGAGAGGTGTTCATTCCCGTAGGGTTTACCCGCTTTCGCTTAACTGGGGGGGAACCCCTGCTGCATCCAGGGGCGGTAGAATTGGTGAGGGCGATCGCGAATCAGCCGGAAACTAAAGACCTCTCGATGACCACCAATGGCTTTTTACTCTCCCAAAAAGCCCAAGCCCTTTACGATGCTGGCTTGCGGCGAATTAACATCAGCTTAGATTCCCTGGAACCTGAGACTTTTGACAAGATTGTTGGCAGTCGTGGGCGTAGCCGCTGGCTGCAAGTTTGGGAAGGGATTCAAACCGCCTATCAGGTAGGATTTAACCCGCTGAAATTGAATGTAGTAGTAATGCCGGGGGTGAATGACGGCGAAGTGCTCGACTTAGCTGCTTTAAGTATCGATCGCCACTGGCACGTCCGCTTTATTGAGTTTATGCCCATCGGCAATAATCAGTTATTTGGCGATCGCGGTTGGATACCCTCAGCCGAATTGCGTCAGCAAATTCGCGAGCGTTGGGGCTTGACAGAATCGCAAGTTTGTGGTAACGGGCCTGCTGATGTATTTCAAATTCCCGGCGCGAAAGGGACATTAGGATTCATCAGTCAAATGTCAGAATGTTTTTGCGATCGCTGCAACCGAATGCGGCTTTCCGCCGACGGCTGGATTCGGCCCTGTTTGCTGAACGAAAGCGGTCAAATTGACCTGAAAACAGCGCTACGAGAAGGTGTTTCAACTCTTGAACTGCGCGATCGCGTCTACCAATTGCTCACCCTCAAACCAGAGATCAACTTCAAAGAGCGGAACTCTGGCGCAACAGGCACTTACACCAGAACTATGTCGCAAATTGGAGGCTAAAGAGTTTTGAGTGATGAGCGATCTCGGTTTAAACGAATTCTTAATTCAAAACTTAAAACTTTCAGTTGGTGGATGAAAGAATTTTGAGTTATGAGTCATCGGTTGAAGCAAATTCTTAATTCAAAACTCAAAACTCAAAACTCAAAACTTCTTCCCTATGCTTGCCTAGAGTAGTATTCAACCACCAGCAGCTCATTAACTTGTAGAGCGATCCACTCGCGTTCCACAGTACCATTGACTTTGCCAACAAGTTTTTGCTTGTCAAACTCAAGGTGGCTAGGCAAGTGAGCCAAACCTGGATATTTAAGATTAGCCTCTACCAGTAGGCGCGATCGCTCCGTATTTTTAACAGCAACCACATCGCCAGGCTTACACTGATAACTCGCAATATCAACACTGCGATCGTTAACAGTAACATGACCATGATTCACCAGTTGCCGTGCCGCCGGAATAGTAGGAGCCATTCCCAACCGGAAAACAGTATTGTCCAAGCGCATTTCCAGCATTTGCAGCAGCACTTGACCCGTCGAACCAGTTACTCGACGCGCTTTCCGCACGTAGCGTAGAAGTTGGCGCTCCGAAATCCCGTAATTGAAACGTAGCTTTTGCTTTTCCTCCAGACGCACCGCATACTCTGAGCGCTTTTTGCGGTTTTGGCCGTGTTGACCAGGGGGGTAAGCCCGTCTGGGCGACTTACGAGTCAGCCCCGGCAAATCTCCCAAGCGGCGGACGATTCTGAGGCGAGGGCCTCGATATCGAGACATTTAAGTTCCTCTCTATATCTTTATCAAATTTTGCACAGACCCTCTACTATAGAATATTTCTGTGCAAAAATCAACTATATCAAATATTGAAATATTGATAACCTTGGTATAAAGCTAATTTTATCCAATTCTGCAAACACTAAACTTTACCCGCCATGCCTTATTCCCATTTTTCCAGCTTTTGGAGCAAAAAGTTCTTCTCCTTAGAACCCCCCAACACCCCGCGCTGGACAGCAGTGGGAGCTGCAACGATAACTGCTGCCAGCTTATTGAGTGCAGCGCTACCCCTCTCCCCAGCCGAAGCCATCGAATTGAGGTTCAACCGCAGTAGAAACGCCTACCGCGTTTGCGCTCAACAGATGGTGAAGGTAGGAGTTGTCCCAGAAGCAGCCGCTGCTGCTTGTGCAGCCGCCCTCCATCCCAGAGATATATCTAGCTGCGTCTCTCAAATCAATAGTAAAACCAAAGTCGCCCCTATGGATGCCCTATTTAACTGTAGGCGGGTGCGCCGTCCCGACGAGTTAGCAACTTGTGTGGTAGATATCAACTCAAAAGCTCAAGGAGCCCCCATAGTTTCAGTAATTGACCACTGCCGCCGCAGCTTATTGCCAGAGCGTTTTTCTGATTGCGTAGTCGGTTTGAGCCGTCAGCTCAAGTTTCCCACAGAGCAGTTATTAGCCACCTGCATTGACGCGAGATACCAAATTGGTCAGTTCGAGCCAAATGCAGTACCTCCTGTAACAGCTCCAGTTCAGCCAACGCCTTTACCTAGTCCGCAATAAAGTTTGATACTTGACGGGGATAAAACCCCGTCAAAACCTTGATTAAATCAAGGAATAGAAATTAAATAACTTGATTATATTTTTAGTCAAGTGCCGTGTCCTTACCCGCGATCTGTCGCAATCTGTAATGTTTACCATCAAGTTATTTATTTTTCAGTCTTAAGCACAATTAAGAGGGCTAAAGCCCAACTACGTACCTCAGCTTACACATTTGATAATATTTGCTGAGTAGCTTGATATCCAGAGGTGTTATTTTGTTTCAAGTATTGAGTAGCGGCTTGTTCCAAATCTGCGATCGCGCCTTCTCGTTCCCCTAATTCCAGTTTAGCTTGACCCCGCAGAAAATAAGCTTCAGCCTGGTTAGGATTCAAATCAATAGCTTTGTTTGCTTGATAAATGGCATTGCGATAATCTTTAACTTCTATCGCATTTGCGGCTAAGGCTACAAAATCATCAGCTACGATTGTAGGATTAGAGGGAATTGACAGAGGTTCTTCAGCTAGGGTAACTATCGGTGCAGCTAGAGCAACGCTAAGGGCAATACCTAGAAACCCTAAACTTTTGTAAATAGCTTTCATTGCTGTTCTCCTATATCGCTCTACTTTTAGAGTAAGGTAAAAAACTCTGCTATTGCTTCATCCAAATTAGGTATCTTGTTCTCACCCAAATGGGTGAGTAGCGGGTAAGGACACGGCAATGCTGTGTCCCCACTGTATTTCATCCAATTAAAAACTTACAGCTATTTTCATGTAAGTGAAATACAAAAAAAACGAATAATTAGCAAACAATCAACAGCTAACAACCAACAACTAACAACTAACAACTAACAACTAACAACTAACAATTAACAATTAACAATTAACAATTAACAATTAACAATTAACAATTAACAATTAACAATTAACAATTA
>DATGYA010000452.1:0-5811 GCA_035298405.1 Kamptonema sp.
AAGGTTGTGCTAGGTTTGAGCGGTGGGATTGATTCAGCTTTGGTAGCTGCGATCGCAACTTTTGCTCTGGGTGCAGAAAATGTCTTAGGCGTACTCATGCCTTCCCCTTATAGTTCCGATCATTCGGTTAAAGATGCTGAAGAATTAGGCAAAAATCTCGGCATTACTACAGAAATTATCCCTATCGGCGAATTGATGAAAGTTTATGACAAAACTTTAGATCCTTTGTTTGCAGGGACAACTTTTGGGCTCGCCGAGGAGAATCTTCAATCGCGGATTCGTGGTAATTTGTTAATGGCTATCTCTAATAAATTTGGGCATCTCCTACTTTCAACTGGCAATAAGTCAGAAATGGCTGTGGGTTATTGCACTCTTTACGGTGATATGAATGGCGGGTTAGCTGTAATTGCCGATGTTCCGAAAACTCGCGTTTATTCCTTATGTCAATGGTTGAATGATCGAGAATTAGATGCTGGAAATAAGGCAATTATTCCTGTTAATATTCTGACTAAACCACCAAGTGCTGAACTGAAACCAGGGCAAGTAGATCGAGATTCTTTGCCGCCTTACGATCTTCTGGATGATATTCTGCACCGATTAGTTGAAAAACACGAATCAGCTCAACAGATTATAGCTGCTGGACATGATGAAATGGTGGTTAAGCGTGTAGTGCAGTTGGTGATGAGGGCAGAATTTAAGCGGCGACAAGCGCCTCCAGGTTTGAAAATTAGCGATCGCGCTTTTGGTACGGGTTGGCGAATGCCAATTGCTAAAACTTGGGTTCAGTAAAAATAGGCAAGATACCTGTTTTACAGGCTGCGATCGGTTGCAGATGATATACAATGAGATTCTATCATTAGAATTATCTCAGCCAGAAAAGCGACTAAAAGTGAAAGTCAAGAATATAGGAGATAAAAAATGGAACCGGAATACGATCTATATCAAGTATGACCAAAACAACAAACATTTGAAAGCCATTGAAAAAGGAATTGTTGCCCCTCGCGGTAATATTGGTCTAGTCCCTTCAGAAATAGAAGACTACGAGCTAAAATCAAAAGTGTTAGGCAAAGGAGGCGATCGCCGCTTTCACGCAATAATCATAGATGGAGTCTTACATTTTCCCGGTTTTATAACAGAGCATTAATCAGCAACCAACCATGACAAAAATACAATTAAAAACTCACCCAGTTTGGCAAGATTTAACAGAAGTATTAGAAAATCTAAATACCAACTCTCTTGTCACAGAACATCTAGAATTATGCGATTATAAAATCTGTGGTTACTGGGATGAACAAGATACATTTTATGAAGAAATTATCTTACCCCGTTCCCTGTCTGCTGAGTTAGTCAGCAGTTCCATTGGTGTTACAGGTGAAAAACGTTGGATTCAAATTAAATTTGTTCTCAAAGCCGAGCTCCTTGTTGCAGAAGACTCTACCGATCGTAATTATACACATAATCTTGGCGAACTGACGATAATTTATGATGAAAATCTGCAATTTGTTGATGAGAATTGGCAGATAAATATGGATTATTTCGTTACTCTTCCAGAGGACAAACAAAAATTAAAATTTTGTCAATAAGAAAAGACTTCTCAATAACTTGTAATTTGTCAAGTTATCTAACAAGCATCCTGTCTATTTTACAGATGGGGTGCGATCGGTATAAATCCAAAACCTAACATCTAAAATAGAATGACTAATATTGACGGTACTCCTAGTTTTGATTTTTTACAAGGCACTCTCAACAACGACACCATGAGAGGACTTGCAGGTAATGATACTATTCAAGGTTTCGGGGGAAATGACTTAATCTCTGGCAATCAAGACAGCGATTCCCTACTAGGTAATGAAGGTGCAGATACTCTTTTTGGGGGACAGGGAAATGATACATTTTATGGCAGTGAAGGTAACGATATAATTAATGGCGATCGCGGTCAAGATTTCCTGATTGGTGGAGAAGGCACAGATATTTTAACTGGTGGTGTAGGTGACGATCTATTTGTCCTCGACACCGCAGGCGCATCTAGCTTAGCTGAGGCGGATAAAATTACCGATTTTGGCAATGGTAACGATCGCCTAGTTTTGACAGGCGGACTGAAGTTTGGCGACTTAGATATTTCTTTGGCGGAGGGTAATGCAGTTGTGAAAGATCGGCTTACAGGCAAATATTTAGCAGTTTTACAAGGTGTTAATAACCTAATAGATTCAAACTTTATCTCCTTAATTGGTGGCATAGAACAAGGTCAAATTTTACCTGTTTCTACTACTACCAACATATCAGGTAATGCGATCGGATTGGAAGTAGCACAAACTCCTATTGAACAAGCAATCGGTTTAATGTACCGCAGTGAATTACCCGATAATCGGGGGATGTTGTTCCCCATTGAACCGCCACGAAATGTTAAATTTTGGATGAGAAACGTGCCGATCGCATTAGATATGATTTTTCTGCGGGAGGGGGTAGTGCAAGCTGTAATCGCCAATGCACAGCCTTGTTTTGCTGAATCTTGCCCTACTTATGGCCCGGATGCGACGATCGTTGATGGAGTGATTGAACTCAGGGGAGGAAGGGCGGCAGAATTAGGGTTGAAAGTAGGCGATCGCGTTTTTTGACAGCAAGATTTTTTGAGTTAGACTTGGCAATTGCTATAACATGAAAGCAACAATTATTACCAGTTATGAGCATCGCCAAACCCCCTCTCCGAAAATTCCGGCTTCGCACCAGCGTTGTGTTGCCCTTTGTCCTGCAAATTGTTGCTGCTGTTGGGTTTGTGGGTTATCTCTCGTTCCGAAATAGTCAACAGTCGATTAACGAGTTGACATTCCAACTTAGCAATAAAGTTACTGGTCAAATCGATAGACATCTAGAAAGCTATCTAGAAAAACCTCATTTATTGCAGGGGGTTTTGGCCTCAGCATTTCGCAATGGTAATTTAGACCCAAATGATTTTCAGGCCCTAGAGCGACAATTTTGGTCAGATATTAAACTAACAGATTCAGTTGACTACATTTATCTTGGCAAAGACAACGGCGATTTTATTGGGGTGCAGCGATATCTTGATGGTAAATTAGTAGTTAAGTTTCGCGATCGCACGACGGATTCTAATCGAGTAGTTTATGAAATTAAGCAACCTGGCGATCGCTTTGAGCAGTTGCAATCTAAGCCCTACGATCCTAGCGATCGACCTTGGTATAAAGTTACTATGGCTGCTAAAGTTCCTAGTTGGACTCCGATCTTTAATTCAGAAAATTTGGGTGTTTTACAGATTTCTCCTACTACTCCTGTCTACGATAGCCAAGGGCAATTAGTGGGAGTCTTGTCTACAAATTTGCTGCTGGCACAACTCAACCAATTTCTTAATAGTTTATCTATAAGCAAGTCTGGTGAAGCTTTTATCATGGAGAGATCGGGAGATTTAGTGGCCAGTTCAACTTCCGAAATTCCTGCGGTTCAAGTTCCGGGAAAAGAAGAGCCAGGGCGCTTGAAAGCTTTGGATAGCAAGGAACCAATCATTCGATTCACTGCTCAAAAATTGCAAGAACAAAGCAATACTTTGATCCAAATTCAAAAACCTCAGCAATTTCAGTTTGTGTTAAATGGTAAAACGCAACTGGTGCAGATTTCTCCACTACAACAGGTTAAAGGATTGGATTGGTTGATTGTGGTTGTGATTCCAGAAGCAGACTTTATGGCTCAAATTTATGAGAATACTCGTAACACGATATTGTTTGTAATATTCGCATTGGGAATTGCGATCGCCATTGGCATTCAGACGGCCAATTGGATTACTCGTCCGTTGCTACGAATGTCCCAGGCATCAACAGAAATTGCCCAAGGAAATCTCGATCAACAGATAGAAACCAGCCCCATTCTAGAAATTGATATCTTAAGCCATTCTTTTAATGATATGAGTAGGCAATTGAAGGATTCATTTGCTGCTTTACACCAAAGTCAAGAAGAGTTACGCCTTGCCAATGAAGAGTTAGAAAATCGGGTAGAACGGCGCACGGCTCAATTACGTAAGGAAAAGGAAAGATCGGAACAACTCTTATTAAATATTTTACCATCTGAGATTGCCGAACGCCTCAAAAAAACTAACGAATCTCCGGCAGAACACTTTGAGGAAGCGACTATTTTGTTTGCTGATATTGTTGGCTTCACCAGCCTATCATCGCGCATGGAACCGATGGAATTAGTCGGGGGACTTAATCAAATTTTCTCTGCCTTCGATCAGTTGACAGAAAAGTATAATTTGGAAAAAATTAAAACTATTGGTGATGCCTATATGGTAGTAGGCGGTTTGCCTCTTCCGCGTTCCGATCATGCTACGGCAATTGCTAATATGGCATTAGATATGCAGGCTTATATGCAAAGTCTAGATAGCATTTTTGGGGAATCTTTGGAAATACGTATTGGGATTAATAGCGGGCCAGTTATTGCAGGAGTTATTGGTATTAAGAAATTTATCTACGATCTTTGGGGAGATGCTGTTAATGTGGCTTCGCGGATGGAATCTCATGGTAAACCTGGTTATATTCAGGTGACAGAGGCTACTTATGCTCATTTGAAAGATGATTATATACTGGAATCAAGAGGTAAAATTGCTGTGAAAGGTCGGGGAGAAATGACTACTTACTGGTTAGTGGGTAGGCGATTGGTGGAGGTTAATAGTTGATGTAAGTTTTGGGTTGATTGGTGATAATTATGATAGAATTAGTAAATAATAATTCTCTCGGTCAATCTCCCCCTACCCGAAATGGACGAACTACGCCGCCAAGCTTATCAAAATTTGATTGATTCTCTCCTCACCTGCGATAATGAGGAGGAAGAAATGGGCATTATGCAGGCTAATTTAGAGTTGATAGACGAGGGTTGAGCCCAATTTTTGCGGCGAGACTGGGCAACTCAAACTCTGGCAAAGTTACAGGGTGAAGAAGCTTTCAATTGCGCTATTAATTTATTCGGTTTGGACATTGGTTTTTCTAGTCTGCGGCAAGGCACTCTGGCAAGTAATTTAGAGGTGAGGCTCGCGTGTTTGGAGATTGGGTTAACTGTTATTACTCGCGAAGCTTACTCGGAATATTGGGCAGCCTTTCAAAATAATCTGGGGAATGCCTACCGCAACAGAATCAGAGGGAAAAAAGCTGAGAATTTGGAACTGGCGATCGCGGCTTATTTAGAATCCTTGGAAGTTTGCACCCGTGAGGCTTTTCCCCAAGATTGGGCAATGACTCAACATAATTTGGGGGGTGCCTACTTCTACAGAATCAGAGGGGAAAAAGCTGAGAATTTGGAACTGGCGATCGCGGCTTATTTAGAATCCTTGGAAGTTCGCACCCGGGAGGCATTTCCGATCAATAATGCTGAAACTTTATATAATCTAGGACTTACCTACCGGGATAATTCCCAACTCCCAGCAGCTTACGATACCTTTAACACGGCCATTGAGACAGTCGAATTAATGCGGAGTGAAATTATTATCGGCGGCGAAGCAGACAGACAGAAATTAGCTGAAGAATGGAATAAACTTTATCAGGAAATGGTCGAAGTTTGCCTAGCAATGGCAAACCAAACTGCCGCCCTAGAATACGTCGAACGCAGCAAAACCAGAAACCTCGTAGAATTATTTTACAATGCCCGCAGTCTCCCGCAAAATGTACAGCGGATTAGTTTTCAAGAAATTCGCAGTCTGTTAGGTGAAGATGAGGCGATTTTGGAATGGTACATTACCGTTAACGGCTTTAAAGTTTTTATTATTACCCGCGACTCCACTCAACCTGATGTCTGGCACTCTTCCTCTCAAGACTT
>DATGYA010000453.1:0-6648 GCA_035298405.1 Kamptonema sp.
AATGATTATTAAAAGCTATAACTGGGTAAGTTATAGTCAAGAAAAAGTTATGTCTCGCTCCCGCTTGAATTGCCCATCAAGTGCGATGTCTGCGGTTAGCTAAGCGATCGCGATTTTTCCTAACTTATTCAGCAAACCCTAATTAGTAGGGTGCGTCAGCTAGAATATCTCCCTACACATGAGAGAATCTTCTAAACTGACGCACCCTATTGGCACTCTAGGGGTGCAATTATCACCTAATTAGCTCTAAACATAGAGGGCTAAAGCCCAACTACGTACCTAAACTCTCGCGGTGCAATTATTAGCCAATTAGCTCTAAACCCTTTCTCTTGGAGGAAGCACTATTTTTGATCCGCGTCGCCACCACCATCATTAACAAAGCTAAGCGATCGTCAGAGAGGCTATCAACCATATTCTGTATCTCCCACAAAGACTCTAGTTGGCTCAGCGATGATATCGGAGTGCCGTTAGCAAACTCATCTCCCCCTGCTAGCCTTTCGCAGAAGTAAGCACGAGCTCCCGGTTTCACCTCATCCATCGCCTCAATTAATTTCCACAGCACCTCTTCAGAAATGCCTGTTCTGCCACGCCGAAATTCAGAGATGTGATTCTCGCTCACTCCTGAAATTTGGGATAGTTGTTTGGCAGATATCCCGTAGCGTTCAATAGTTAGCCTAAAAATTTCAGAAATCATTGTACGTTTTGTAACAAAAATCTATCTGTAGCCGTTGATACTTTTATTTTGGTCAAGTTAAAGATTAATAGCATCAGTAATGACCAAACAGCTTTGACAACCCTGTTAACGACAAACAGCTCTAACAACCCTATACTAATAAATTACCGAACCACCCGTGTCGGTATACCTTATATTCTACCTTGAGTCTAAAAACTAAGGCTGGTTCCCCAAAAATAGATGTAAGATTTGAAGACAAATGGCAGAGTATGCCTTTGACTCAGTTTCTCATCTCATTAAATTTAGATTAACATCTTAGATTAACATCGTGTTTTTACAGTCGGTTGTGATATAGATCACATTCAACTCGCCAGCACTAGCTTTGGATTTTGAAAAATGGCTAAAAGTTTCACTGATAGTGTCATTTTCACAATCCCAGAGCCAATTGTAAAGATTTGTAAAGAGAATCCATGAATAGCAGTTGAGAGTGCTATATTAATTTAGTTACAAAAGATACATATTGAACAGCATCACTTACCAGTAGAGAACGGTAGCCAGTAAGTACTCATAAGCAGCACGGCATTACCAGTGTCGGCGCGGCTTATATTTTAGTATCTTGAGTTCTTCGAGGGCTGTGGCTGGTTGGTTTCATCAAAACAAATGCAAGATGTGAGTACAAATGGCATATTATGGCTCTGAATCAGCTTTTCATGTCATTGAATTCAGGCTAACATCGGGTTTTTGAGGGATGCTGTGATTGATATCACCTTGCCAGGTGAGATCGGTAACTTTGGAAGGTATAAAAAAGTAGCTGAAAGTTTTGCTAAAATACTCACCCTCGAAATTTCAGAAGCTATTGTAAAGATTTGTGAAGAAAATCCATGAATAGCAGTTGAGGATGGTATGCTAATCCAGTTACAGATGAATACCCTCAATCACCTGTCAACAGGATTAACAACACAAGTGTTGGTTAAGCAAGACGACATTACCAGTGTCGGTCTGGCTTAATTCTGCTGTCTTGAGTTTGAGGGATGTGAAAGGGTGGATCAAAACAAGTGCAAGATTTTTGAGTATCAAGTGGCAAAATAGGGCTCTGAATCAGCTTTTCATGCCATTGCATCCAGCTTAACATTCCATTTCTGAGTCAGGTGTGATTTTCATCACCTGCGTCTGGCTCATATCTATTAACTATTGAGATTGAAAACATGGTAGCAAGTTTCACTGAACCGATTTCTGCACAATTACCGCAATGGATCGAGGCTGATTTTAGTGCGGTGACAGTGGGGAACAAACTGCTGACGGTGGATGATGTCGCTAGCGTTGCGCGAAACAATTCTCCTGTACGCTTAACCGATCGCGAGGAAATATTGCAAGGCGTGCAGGATTCTTGCGATTATATTGCGGATGCTGTCGAGTCAGGAAAATCGATTTACGGGGTAACGACGAGATTTGGCGGTATGGCAGATACCGCGATCGCGCCTAGCGAAGCCGCCTCTTTGCAAAATAATCTCGTTCGGTATCACAAAGCCGGGGCTGGGAAAAGACTTCCCCTTGAAAATGTCCGCGCTGCAATGTTGTTGCGAATTAACTCTCACCTTTATGGTGCTTCCGGAATTCGGTTAGAGTTAATTAAGCGTATGAAAAAATTTTTAAACGCTCAAGTCACGCCCCACGTTCCCGAACTTGGCTCCATTGGAGCATCGGGAGATTTAACACCTTTAGCATACATTACTGGCTCACTTATTGGTTTGGATGAAAGCTTTACTGTAGACTTCAAAGGCGTAGAAATGTCGGCCGTAACAGCTTTAGAAAAATTAGAAATGCCGCGAATGAGCCTACTTCCAAAAGAAGGGCTAGCGATGATGAATGGAACGTCAGTAATGACAGGAATTGCAGCGCTTTGTACTGCCGATGCGCGAAACTTAATCGCTCTGGCAATTGGCGCTCACGCTTTGATGATTCAAGGTTTAGGCGGTACCAATCAGTCATTTCATCCCTTTATTCATAAACTGAAACCCCATTCTGGTCAGGTATGGGCAGCTTCAGAAATGGTAAGACTTCTAGAGGATTCGGCGGCGGTTCGCGATGAGTTAGATGGAAACTCACACTTTGATGGTAGCAACTTAATTCAAGATCGCTATTCTCTACGCTGTCTGCCTCAGTTTATGGGCCCACTTGTTGACGGGATTGTAGAAATTGCCCAGCAAATGGAAGTGGAAATCAACTCAGTAACTGATAATCCGTTGATTGATGTAGAAAATCAAACCAGTTACCACGGCGGCAATTTCTTGGGTCAGTATGTGGGCATGGGAATGGATCGGCTGCGCCATATTTTGGGAATGTTAGCTAAACATTTAGATGTACAAATTGCGCTACTGACTGCACCTGAGTTTAACAATGGACTATCACCGTCTCTGGTGGGAAACAGCGCAAATAAAGTCAATATGGGGCTGAAGGCGCTGCAAATTACGGGGAATTCTATTATGCCCCTCATAACTTTTTACGGGAATTCCATCGCCGATCGCTTTCCTACCCATGCAGAACAGTTTAACCAGAATATTAATAGCCAAGGTTTTGCGTCAGCGAATTTAGCGCGGCAATCTATTGAATTGTCTCAGCAATATATGGCTCTGGCTTTAATGTTTGGAGTTCAGGCTGTGGACTTGCGAACCTATAAAATTGTCGGTCACTATGACTCGCGAGAATGTCTGTCTAGCAAAACTTTGCCTCTGTATGAAGCGGTGCGTGAAGTTGTAGGCAAGCCGCCGTCTTTCGATCGACCTTATATCTGGGATGATGGCGATCAGTTTCTAGATTTGCACATAGCAAAGATTGCAGAAGATATTCAATCTAACGGCAGAATTGTGCAAGCTGTTAGCGAGATTGTAGCGAGTTTGAAAGCACTTTGAATAGGATAAAAACCTAACGCTCCCGATCTTTTTAGGGGCGAAAGTATGGCTTCGATAGTTTTGTGAAGAATTTGAGTTCGGATTTATATTTACATTGATTTTGGAGTGAGGAGGAAACAATGAATATTGCTCAGAATGTGGAACGCGGACGGCGCTTTTTTCCAAAGAAAACAGCTCTAATTTTTGAAGGTAAATCTTTTAGCTATGAGCAGCTAGATCGGTTGGTGAATTCTGCGGCAAATGGGTTGCGAAATTTGGGGATTGAAAAGGGCGATCGCGTGGCTATTTATCTGCCGAATATTCCTGAATTTATCTTTGCTTATTTGGGTATTTTGAAAATTGGGGCTGTGGCGGTTTCGATTAATGTGATGCTGAAGCGGGATGAGGTTTGGTACATCCTAAATGATAGTTCTGCTAAGGCTATTATCACTACGGAAAAGTTACGGGTCAATGTTCCCGATCAGGATTTATCTTGCCTTAAAGACATTGTGCTGACGGGTGAAACTTCTCTGCCTGCTTTAACCTTGGAGATCATTATGAGGATGTCTTCTGAGGAAGCTGTGGCAATGGATATGGATCGGAAAGATCCAGCGACAATTCTTTATACTTCTGGGACAACCGGTTTTCCCAAGGGTGCGGTTTTGTCTCACGGCAATGTGATTTCTAATATGTATTCCAAAATCTATTGTTGTGGAATGCGGCCAGATGACAAATTGTTGCTCTATTTACCGCTGTTTCATGCTTTTGGTCAGAATGCAATTATGAATAGCGGATTTCATGCTTGTGCGACGATTATTTTGCAGCAACGCTTCCAAGAAGAACAAGTTTTGAAAGCGATGGTAGAAGATAAAGCGACAATGTTTTTTGGAGTGCCATCGGTTTTTGCTAAGCTGTTGGAGTCGAATGTCGATCAACGAGATTTGAGTTCTGTGCGCTACTTTTTTAGTGCGGCTTCGGTGTTGCCTTTGGAGTTAGTAGAACGGTGGCAGGCGCATTATAATACTCGCCTTTATGAGGGGTATGGGATGACAGAAACTTCTCCTTTTGCCTGTTATAATCACTTCTGGAAGCACAAACCTGGTTCCATTGGAATGCCTATTGATAATGTGGAAATGAAGGTAGTAGATGCTGAGGATCGGGAAGTTGAACAAGGGCAGTTAGGAGAAATTATTGTTTCTGGCCCGAATGTGATGTTAGGTTACTGGAATCGCCCAGAAGAAACGGCGAAAGTGATTAAAAATGGCTGGTTTTATACTGGGGATATTGGATGGGTTGATGAGGATGGTTATTTCTACATAGTTGACCGTCTCAAAGACATGATTAATGTGTCGGGGTTTAAGGTTTATCCCAGTGAAGTTGAACGGGTTTTCTATCAGCATCCAGCGGTGGCGGAAGTGGCTGTTTATGGGATTCCGAATCGGATGAAGGGTGAGATTGTGAAGGCAAATGTGCGTTTGAAGGCTGGGGAATTTGTGAGTAAGAAAAACTTGATGGCTTTTTGTAAGGAGCGGATGGCGACTTATAAGGTTCCCCAAGAGATTGAGTTTGTTGATTCTTTTCCTAAGAATGCGTCGGGTAAGGTATTGAAGCGGGAGTTGCGAGAAGAGGCGATTCGCGAGCGAGAAATTGCCGAGCGAGTTACTTTCGCTAAGTAACGGTTTTTGTGGGGGCGATCTATGTGCGATCGCGCCACATTAGGGCGGGCGGGCACGGGGGCACCGCCCCTACGAAGGAATTAATGGTTTGGTTAACGAATAGTTGAGGAGTTGAATAAGAGAAATGACTGCAATTGCGGAAAGAAATACTATTGAAAATAATTCGAGTATCGGCGCATTCCCTAATGTAAACGATCAGTCGCAGGCTGGTTTATCTGTCGCTGATGCTGTAGTTAAGATGCTGGAAAATTTAGGAGTTAAGTATGCGTTTGGCATTTTGGGGGGTGCAATTACGCCTATTGTGGCTCAACTAGAACGCAGCACAATTAAAGTGCTTCATTTCCGCCATGAGGGAGGAGCCGCATTTGCTGCGATTGAAGCTTACTTTGCTAGTGGCAATCCAGTAGCAGTCTTCACTACAAATGGGCCAGGAATTACTAACGCTATCACGGGAATGTTGGCGGCCCGTTGGGAAGGGGCAAAAGTGATTTTCGTCTCGCCTTCTACTTCTGCTGCTCAACGGGGGCGGTGGGCTTTTCAGGAAACTAGCGCTTACACGATGCCAATCTCCGGGCTGTTTACTTCGGGTTCGCTATTTCATTATGCAGCATCTTTGGAAACTGGGGCTGAACTGCCAGAAGTGGCGCGGCGGCTGGCTCAAGGTGTCGCCCAGTCAGGGGGCTTTGTCGCTCACGTGAGCGTCCCTACAGCCGTTCAGTCGAGTTTGAACTCAGTAGCGCTGTCGCGCTCAACTTTTTCTCAGGCTGCCTTCGGTACTGACAATAACACTATTGCTAAATGTGCCGAGTTGTTATCGGCAGGGCGATTTGGAATTTGGGTTGGTTTTGGAGCGCGTTTCGCTGCGGCTGAAATTCGCCAACTGGCTGAGAAAACTGGGGCGGCGGTGATGTGTTCGCCACGCGGTAAGGGAATTTTCCCTGAAGATCACCCACAGTTTGTGGGGGTGACGGGTTTTGGGGGGCATCAATCAGTCTTGAATTATATGCAGGAATTCTGCCCTCAGCGTCTTTTGGTATTGGGAACGCGCCTCTGTGAGTTTACTTCGTTCTGGAGTCCGGCAATGGTGCCGCCTGGGGGATTCGTTCATGTTGATATCGATCCGAGCGTGCCGGGAACTGCCTATCCTGATGCTGAAACGTTCTCTGTGCCTTCTGATGTGGGGATTTTTGTTAAGGCATTGACGAAACTAATGCCGGAGTTGCCAATAGAAGCGCTGCCTCATCCGGAATTGCAGAAGATCGAACCAAATACTTTTGGGCCTGTGCGGCCAGATGTTTTAATGGCGGCAATTCAGCGGGTGATTGTTGAGGGGAGTGATGCAGTAGTAATATCTGAGGCCGGAAATTCCTTTGCTTGGGCAACTCACCACTTGCAATTTGCTAAGCCGAGT
>DATGYA010000454.1:0-9765 GCA_035298405.1 Kamptonema sp.
TTTTTCTAAGGGTTTGCCTTCATAGTTAGCCGGCCAATTTAACGTTACAAAGGTTTTCCAAGCGATGTCGGCAAAACCAAACACGTCAGAGGAACGAGTTTTTTCTGGTGGCTCTTTGAAGTTTTCGAGGGTTATACTTGGGGGTTTATACTTGCTATCTAATGGTTCCTTAGCACTATAGGAGAGTACAAACCCTGAAAAAAGAGAAATAATCGTTACTAAGAATACTAAACTCAGGAACCGAATAATCTTCATAAGCTCTCTTTATTACCCTGATAATTCCGAATCCGCTTAACTGCTACCGAAACGATCGCTAAAATATTGCCTAAACAACTCGCAACTTACCGTTGCCTGATTGCCTTGTAAATTTACCAAACCCATACTTTCCAGCTTAAATGCCTCCACTAAATCCAACTCTACAGGCGTACTGCTTTTTACAGCTCGCACAAATGTTGCCAGCAACTCTGGCTCCTGTTGTAAGTTCCACAGTTGTTGTTGTAGGCGATCGCTATAAATTCCGGCCCAAACGCGAGAGGTTTGCAACACTTGCTCTAGAGTCACATCCCCACGCCCAATATGATAAAGAGCTACCCGTACTAAATAGGGATTCCCATTGACAAAAGCCGTCATTTGCCTACTATCTTCATCTGACCAATTCAGTCCTTGCCGTTTCGCCAAATCCTGCACTTGGTCGCTATTAAAGGGCGGTAGTTCAATTGGTAGCCCCACATTAAACGGCGATCTATTCGCACTCAGCGGGATATAAAGCTGAGTGGAGTGTACCACGACTAACCGGAGTTTTTGCCAAATTTCCCGATTTTTTGCTTCCTCGTGCCAAGTTCGCAAAAGTCCGAAAAAATCACTCGCCAGATTGGGATAGGGAAACAAGCGATCGATGTCGTCTAAAGCTAACACTACGGGTTTCGGGGTTGAGGGTAGCAAATACTGCTCGAAGTATATTTTGCAGCTCACCTGACTGCCAAATAACTCATCCCAATATTCTGCTATTTGATTCCTCAGTTGCAAACCCAAACCAACATTAGCGCAGAACCACCGCAAGAACTTATCTAAATCTTGGACGATTTCTCTATCCGCTAACTGAAAATTGATACGAACCACCCGATAACCTTGGTCGGCAGCTTTTTGGAGAATCCGCGCCATCAAAGAGGATTTTCCCATCCGCCTGGGAGCGAGGATGCGGATCAGCGCTCCCGGTTGCAAAATTGTCTTGTAACACTCAGATTCAATTGAGTCACGCTCCACATAAAATGGCGAATCTAGAGAAACTTGACCCCCCGGAAATTCTGGCTCTAGGTTTTTTTCTGGTTTTGGTGAAGTATCCGATTCTTGAATCTCGTCAATCTGAGGGAAAACCCAGGAATAATCACTTGGCTCCAGAATCAGATTAAAAGCGCTGAAGTACCTTTTTAGCGTGTTGCGATCGACTCCAACTTCGCGAGCGTAGATCTTCATCACGGTATTCACAGCCAACCGCGTGCGATCGCTTATTTGTTCCAAAGTATACCGATTCCCGCAGTTTTCCTCCATTTCTGCGTCTACTTTCGCTCTCTCTACCTTCTGGAATCCTGGTAGGGTAAGGATTACCCCGCGTCTGCGCTTTTGTTGATCTTGATTTTGGAACACAATTATCTGATAAAGCTCATTTGCAAGATAAGAAAAATTTTACCAAGTTAAGCAACTTAACTGTTATGAATAGAAAAATTTACCAAGTTAAGCAACTTAGCTGTTATAGAGATAAAACTTTACAATGCCCAGAATCTTAGCCAATAAAGAGTTTGGTTAATTAATCCTGACAAATCTAAAGTTGCGATCTTAAACAGCAAAACGTGACTGGTGTAATCGGGTTGTGCAGTGCAAACTGATACTGTACCTCTAGCAAATATTACAGGTAAGCCTTAATTCAACTGCGATCGATCAAAGCAGGTAAAAATGCGACTAGAGCGGCGCTATCAAAATTGAGGATGTAGTTTTACCCAATATTTAGGGGTTTTGCTAGACCCTAGTGTTAAGCAGCTTTGAGGGAGCGATCGCGGTGGTAACTATAACCGCATCCTCAAAGATCGCTTGAAATTTACAGCCAGAAAGATCGTTACTAATTGCTCTGTCTTTCCTCAATGGATAAGGCTCGGATTTCCCTTGGCAAAAACTGTCTAACTGTTTAATTATTGCGAAGCTTTTACTAACTTTAGGTATTAGATATGAAATCAGGCTCTCAAGTATCTACCATTTCCAAGCAGTGCTTAGGCGCAGCTAGTAGCAGACATCCATCGTCAGATCTAATTACAACTTTTTGGCAGCAATGGCAACAATATCGAGATTCTCTTTACCGTTGCTGTATCAAGTGGATGGGTGGGAACCCAACTGATGCTGAAGATGCACTGAGTCGGGCAATGCTCAAAGCTTGGGAAAAAGTGCAAAAGTATGCAGTGGGGGAAATTGCTAATTTTAAGGCTTGGTTGACAAAACTGACTTATAATCTCTGCATAGATATTTATAGAGAACGCAGTCGGGGTGCGAATCAAGTGGAGGATATAGAAGCGATTCCAGAGGAAAAAGGAATGATTTGCTTTGACAATACGCCTGAAAGTGCATTGGAGACTGACGAGAAAAAGATTGTGATTCGCCATGCAATTGATAATTTACCAACAAGGCTGCGCGAGACGTTTATCTTGCACTTTTATCAGGAACTTTCTCATCAAGAAATAAGCGAACAGCAAGGGATTTCCTACCAGAATGTCTGCAAGCGCATATCGCAGGCGCGGGCAATTCTGGTAAAGGAATTGAGGGGATATTTTATCGGGGAGGATGAGAGTAATACCGATAAATCTGTTACGCCAACCCCCGCTGCAACGGATTCGTCAATTGAGGAAATATCTCAGGGGAATACGGGAGTTGAAGCGATTGTTGTGGGGGATTCGGTGACTTTATCTGTGGCGGTGGAGGAAGTAGAGAGTGTTGGTATAGGTAAGGAATCTATGGAGGTAGTACGACCTGAGCATCAGGAAGAGTCAGCATCCTTGTGGCAAAATGTCAAAAAAGATATCCAAACAAGTGAAGATAGTGCCATCATTTTTGACGACACAGTATTGGATAAAAGGTTGAGTGAAAAAAATGACCTAGTTCGTCGTCAATATAGTGGAATAGAAGATTGTTTATTGTCATTTGTTGGGCTAGTTAACTGTGTTTATGTTAATCCAAAACTCGGTAATATCATTCAGGCAACCAATCCTCCACAGATAATCACCAATACCTTTCCAGGTGATGATACTTCATGGGTCTGGATAAATGCGGATAGCCAACAGGATTCGCAGAATGCAACCATCACACTACAAAGTTTGAGTTAGTTGTATTGATCTGGCGAAGAGTTTGAGAATGACGGGGCAATGCGCTAAAGTGCTATGCCCTTCTTATAGATAGCCAATCTAGGGGAATTTGACCCCCGGCAATTCTGGCTTGATGTTTTTTCTGGTTTTGGTGAAGTATCCGATGCTTGAACCTCATTACTTTCAGGGAAGACCCAGAAATAATCCTTCTAAAAAAGAAATATCAAGTTAAGCAACTTAACTGTTATAGAGATAAAACTTTACAATCCCCAAAATCTTAGCGAATAGGGAGTTTGGTTAATTCATCCTGACAAATCTTAAGTTGCAATCTTAAAAAGGAAAACTTGAGTGGTGCAATCGGGTTAAGCGGTGTAAACTGGATACTGTGTTTCTAGAAATATTACAGGTAAGCCTTAATTTAAACTGCGATCGAGCAAAGCAGGTAAGACTGGTACTAGATTGGAGCCATCAAAATTCGGGTGTAGTTTTACCGAATATTGAGGTTGTTTTTCTAGACCCTTGTGTTAAGGATCTTTGAGGGAAAGATCGCGGTGGTGACTACCAACCGCAACCTCAAAGACCAACTGAAGCTTACAACCAGAATAATTGTTACTCATCGCTCGGTTTTTCTTCAGTGGAAAGGTATGGCTAAATCTGTGCACTTCTATAGAAGCAGAATTAAGTTTATTAAAGTAAAGATTGCCGAGGAAAATATGAATCTTTTGAAGATATTGATTGTAGATGAGAGCCTGATTTTTGCTCCCGCTCCTATGGACAAAAGTCGACTAGAAGGTTTGAAGCTTTCGCTGATTTATGCTCAACTGGCAGCTAGAGGCACCGGAGAATCACCAGACTCCTCTGGGTACTTTAGTGAGGTGCAGAAGAAGCTAGAAACAAAAGGGTGGTTGGTCAATAGTTCTAGAAATTCCTCTATAAGTTTACAGGAGTTGACAACGCCAAAATCACTTGCAGAGTTTGTTTTGAAACCATTTGTAGCACCGCTTATACCAAAGAATAATGTTTGGCCTTCTTGGGAGATTATTCTCCGCTTTTTTGAGAATGCTTCAACGCAGACGGAAATCTCAGATGCGCTTAATTTCTGGTGGAAGAATGTTTACACCAATGGACTGCTCTATATGAGTATAGGGGCGATCTTCCCCACTAATACTCCGAGTATGCCGTTCCAAGTTGAGATTATACGTTTTGGACTCGATCCATCTCAAATCAAGGTTGAGCATTCCGGCTCTGGTAAATCGACTTTTAATCCAGAAATATGGTCTAGTCTATTTAAGAAAGAAATCGTGCAGATACCTCCTATAGAAATACAGAATCTAAGCTTGAAGTTGGATATTTCCAGATATCAGGAAGGAATGAATTATCCTCTCAAACAAAAGCTGATTTCAGCAGTTGAAGCTCATGTACGAAGTGTTTAACGAGTAGGAACTCTCTACACTTCCATAGGACAATCAACGTTAATTATAGTTGTTTCCCTAATTGTGCGATCGCCAATACCTCAGAGCGATCGCGTAAACCTCCCACTAACTCAACAATTCGCCAAGAAAAGAGGGATAACTTCTGCCACACGAGGCTTGTGGGGTATCTCATAAACTCGCAATCTAATATAAAAGCCCCACCTAAAGAGGATGAGGCTAATTTGAGAGCAAGTTTACCGACCCCATCAAAGCAAGGGTTTATCGGTTATAGCTTAAAATTTTAGTGAATGCTAAGAGCCACCAGGCTCAATAACCCTACGAGCAAAAAGGCAACGGCACCTTGCAACTTGTAGCGCTGTTGCTGCTCCGTTGAGGGATAGTCTGCAAAGTATACAGGTGGTTCAACCGAGTAATTGTTGAGTAAGCCTTCGTTATCTGTAGTATACATGGGTTTCGCTCCTGTTTGTGTCTTTATGTAAATAAATGTAACAGAATGTTAAGAAATGTAATAATGACTTGACTCACTCGCAGAGGTGATGTTAATCACAAGCGATGCCTCGCCATTGTCAGGACTGCTTCGATTACTTTGTTGCAGCATCGCGATCTTTCCGCCTACCCATGCCCTGAAAGCATGGCGATGCCGACAAATTGGTATTTATGGCTAGAAACTAGGGACTAATTGTCCTAACCACCTTGGCGGTTGCGATAAACCATCTGTTGTCACTCTCGGTAGATAATTGTTTGCAACTAAGTAGAAGGAAGAATACTTATACAACAAGCTTTTTAGCCATCCGTATCTTACGGTTAATTAAGTGGATTTACTTACTTGTTTGTAAGACTTTCGCCTTGCGAAGCATAAATTATTGAGAATAGCTAAAATTTAGAGACTGCAAGGCGAAAGCCTTTTTCTATACTCAAAGTGACAAAAAAGGGATAAACCCCATTCATCTTAAAATTTAAACTATGTCAGACTCACTCTCGCTACGCGATCGCAACCTAGCCATCATCGACCAAATCATTGACATTACCCTCAAAGGCCAAATCCGCTCTAAAGAACAAGTATATCAAATGCTCGTTCAAGAAATCAGCCCCGGCAGTGGCGAAATCTTTGAACGCTGTCTTGCGGAACGCCTCAACACTATCGAAAATCAACTTAAAACTGATAAGGACGAGCTCAAACAAGCTAAAGCAACTCGTACTCTTAGAGCACTAAAAACTATTCAAGGGGAATGGGAACGGTGGCAAAAAGAAAACCGAGTTTCAGGCGCGATCGCCTCCTCAGTTCAACAAATTATCACCGCCGAACCTAACAACCGACTACTTACATTATTACAAATAATTGACCCCAACCGAGAACACCCCCTCACCCTCGAACAATTGCAGCAATTATCCAAAGCACTGCAACAACAAATGTTGCAAATAGCTAATCCCGATCTCGAACAAGATGTACAGCAAATCATCGTCGGCATCACCAAAGGTTTAGGATCTTGGCAACGATTAGAAGCCGATCTAGTTAGTTGGATTTACCAACAGCCGCAGTTAGGATTTGCGGGCACTACTGAACAAAATGGCCCTTGGGCATTATGGGGTAAAAAGGTAAATAGTCCCTTTCCGCAATCTTTATTTAATACTATTGCTCTCAATGATTCTATTGCTGATTTTGCTGCTAAGCAAGCCAGCCTAGAACCAAGTTCATTAATTGAGTTAGCTGTAATTTTGCAATGCTTACAGCGGGGATTAGTGGCTTGGTTTGATAAACTCGTTTATGACTCAAAAGTAGGGGCAAAGCTTTCAATTTCTACCTTTTTAACCTTTGCCTCGATCTGGTGTCAATTAGCCAATGGGTTTAACAATTCTACCCGCAGTGGTGAAATTTTAGCTAATGGATGTTTTCAGGTAACGCTGCAAGTTTTGCGAACTTTTTCGCAACGCGACTACTTCCCTCTCTATGGTGGAATTTTTGCTTCTTTTTCTGGCGAGTATTTGCGAAATACTTTGGAGTATTTAGACGAACCTTTGCGGCGTGTGGATGGTACCCAAGCTAAAGCTCGTATTCTTACACTTATAGGTGCTTCTATGCGAGCAATGGGACAATACGATCGCTCTATTTCCTTCCACCAGCAAGCATTAGAAATTGCCCGCCAAGAAGCTGATAAACCGTGTGAAATCGCTAACTTAAATCACCTCAGCCGCACTTATGTAGCTCAAAAGAATTATGAAGAAGCAATTGATTACAGTCAGCGGGCTTTAATTCTATCGCGTCAAAGTGGCGATCGCTTGGGAGAAGTGAATGCGCTGGCTAGTTTAGGCTATAGCGAAGTGTTTAAAGCTCGACAATTGGCAGAGATGGAACCAGAGGTTTATGAGACGGCGGTTAACTATTTACAGCGGGGTTTACAGTTGTCTGAACAATTGGGCGATCGCCAAAGTCAAGCTCTTTGTTATAGTAGTCTTGGCATTGCTTATACGATCTTGGAACAACCGCAAGAAGCTCTTAAATACTTAGCGAATGGCTGGCAATCTGCCCAAGTTTCTGGAGATTTGTACTTGCAAGGTTTGAACTTGGCTTATCTTGCTCAAGCTTATTATAGCACCGGAAATTTACAGAAAGCTGTCTTTGCTGGCTGTCTGAGTATGTATATTTTAGAGCAAATTGGTGCTAATGAGTGGCGGCAGTCGGCAGCTTTGCTGATCGTCTTGCAAGGGCAACTAGGGGATGGGTTCTCAGCAGCCTTGAAACAAGAGCGATCGCAAATTATCCCGATAATTGGTTTTGACGGCTATGACTATATTCCCGAAATCTTGAAAAAGTACCAAGAATCGATGGATTAGGTAATTGTTAGTTGTTAGTTGTTAACTGTTAAATGTTAACTGTTAACTGTTAATTAACAATCTAAGGTTCTACTATTACTGGGGTTCCTACTTCCACCTTTTCAAATAAAGCTTGGGCATCTTTATCATACATCCTGACGCAGCCGTGAGAAGCTGGTCTTCCAATTGATTCGGGATTAGGAGTTCCGTGAAAGCCAATCACATTTTTACCGTCAGTCCAAAAGCCGATCCATCTACTGCCTAATGGATTGTCTGGGCCGGGAGGCACAACTTCTCCTGTCCAAGGATGTTCCCAACTTGGTTCTCTAATCATTTGCATAACTTTAAAGTTACCTGTAGGAGTTTCCCAACCTTCTTTTCCAACTGCAACGGGGAAACTCGTTTGCAACTCATTTTTGCGGTAAACATAGACGCGGCGATCTCTCAATCTAAGAACTAAACGAACATCCTGAAAAGGATTAACTGGTGCGGTTTGAACTGGTGGAAGAAACTTGTTTCCATCTCCCAAGGGCGGTAATTCTAGTTTTCCTATAATTCGCGATTTCTGCGTCAGCCCTATCTGTTTTGGGGAGGCTTTTTTTTGAGATGAATGATTGGAATTAATGGCTGGTGCTGCTGCTGCTTGTTGCTGGACACTACTCATTAGCAATGCTGTACTTAAGCCTATGCCCATCAGCATCTTAGATAAATATTCTCTTTTCGTCATTGTCATTGCTTGTTTCTCTCACTTCCTCACTCACAGTTCTACTAATTTGATTATTTCAACTCCGGAAGCCGTATCAACTAACGTTGGTAGTTGAGTTTGCTCCCTAAAGATTTTAAACCAAGTGCTCGGAATATATCTACCATAAATCTAACTATTGACAGGTACATCCATGACCCTGATGCTTTTTATAATATTACTGTATCTGGCGATCGCTTGCCCAATTAGCCAGTAACCTCCCCGAACCTGGACAAATCCAGATTGGGCAGGAGTATAATTTTGGTGAGTGCGATCGCTGCGGTGATGGCTCTGCCAGATCGCTGTGGTTCTCAACTGAACTCAGGACTGAGCTTGTCTCAACAGCTTGTCGGGTAGTTATCTGGAAGTGGCCTGTCGGCACAACTGTCAAAGTTAATGCCTGGAACTCCTGATGTGCAATTCAGTCGATGAAAACTTATTAGATAATCTTTGCCTAACGATTGTCTGAAATCTCCCCTTGGGCGATTAAAGTAGATTAGGTGTAACGGTTAGGAAGCTTTCTGAGAATGGGAGCAACCCCCGCTCGTAAAATATCATCAAAGTGAGGTAACAATGCGTCTTCAAAAAATTACATTATTGACAGGTACAGCTCTGTCACTGTTAGTCTCGGCAGGAATAGTGCATCCAGCGATGGCAAACCCAGCCAGTGAAGTAGCCCAGAACCAAGGCATGAGTACGACTGCAAACACAGAAACGATCGTAGGCATTGTCAAAAGCATTGTCGGTGAAGTGGTCACAGTTGATGTCGAAGGTGGCACCTACAGGACTCTGAGAATTGAACGGCAGAAACTAGGCACTATGGGTCTGGTGTCGGGAATGCGGGTCAAAGCGATAGTTTTGCGTGGTGGTTCTCTCGTGGAAACTATAACGGTGATCCCGAATGTGAAAGTGATAGCTAGTACGGCTGCTGTTCGCACGACAACTACTCGGACTCAGACTCAGACGACGACGACACCAATGCGTCCAGCGCCGATGCGTCCAGCAGCACCCCCAGTGGCTCGCCCTCAAACGGCTCCCGCACCTCGGATGGCACCAGCAGCACCGATGGCACCGGCTCCTGTGCGACCAGCTCCGCCTGTGAGAGGACTTTGGTAACGATAGGCGGGCGCGATCGCAACTCTCGTTAACTGATTGATGTCACCGCCTTTTTGCGGTGATGTCATTAGATTGATAGCAGTTTTCCATTGGGTAATTACTGCTCTCAATTAACAATTAGCAATTAACAATTAACAATTAGCAATTAACAATTAACAATTAGGAATTAACAATTAAAAATTATGCAAATTAGCGATCGCTCTTCATCTCCTTCTAACGTACCTCATCTAGTCAGAGCAGCTTCCGTCAAGCGCACCACTGGAGAAACAGATGTAACAGTTATCCTCAATCTCGATGGTGTCGGCACTTGTAAAGCCGC
>DATGYA010000455.1:0-5841 GCA_035298405.1 Kamptonema sp.
TGTTGGTGCCAGCAATCTTATACCAGCGACTACTCCCACCTCCTGGCATGAATGGATCGGGAACCCAACCGCCGTTGTCTTCATAAGCATCAAAATCAATGGCATCTCCAGGGTATTTGCGACCAACTTCTGCAAAGTTAGTGCCAGGATTAGAACGTATCCTCAACCATCCTGTCTGCGTCACATATCCAGCATTCATTAGCCTACCTGTGAAAGTCGGAACTGAAACGGCAACTGCCCGTTCTCCAGGAGTAACTTTCCCTTCTCCACTCCAAATCAAAGGAGATTGGATGGGTTGTGGTTGATAGGCTTGAGGTTGAACGCGCTTCGCCAGTTCTACTGCTGCTGCTATATTTACCAAACCGGCTCCTGTTTCTAAATCCCAACCAGGTTTGTTGAGATCGACAGCCGTTTGTTTGAGAATTTCTTTGACCTGAAAGTAGCTTAAACCTGGATTCGCTGCCCAAACTTGGGAAACTGCACCTGTCACTTTTGCTGCTGCAACTGATGTGCCGGCCATTTCGCCAATACCCAAGTCGAGAGGAATGGAGAAATCTAGATTTGTTTCGGTTGGCGTGTCAGTTTTAAAACCAGCTTCTTCCAGAATCTCTTGAGCCTTAATCAAGTTATCGGCTAAATCCCCATCAAAGGCATCCACAAAATTGCTGAGTGCGTCCACGCTGGCACCATAATAGCCATCAACATATTCTAAGGCTATTTTTTCGCTGGCAGCACCCAAGTAATCTTTGAGAAGTTGGTCAATTTCCTTGGTGGCTTCATCGTAAACTTGCCGTTCTTCAGGAGTTAAACTTTCTAACTCTTGCTCGTCATTTTCCGATTCTTTACCGTCACTGAAAGCCCCAAATACTTCCTCAAAAGTAGTTCGGGCGTTTGCAGACATTTCATCTTCTGGCGGTTCCTCATCGCTGGTCATTTGCTTGAGATTAACGCCTTCACCTACAGTTGAGGGGACTGGCTCATCAGGCGTACCACCGCGAGCAACTAAATCTAGACCGTACCCAAAACTAGAATAGTCAGCGCGATCGCCATTGTAGTTAATCGATCCAACAGTAATAATGTTGTCAAACTCCTGAGAAGCTTGACCAAGCGCAGACATAGTTCCCCCGTTATTGCCAGCCGCAACGACAATCATCACTCCATTTTGACGCGCATATTCGATCGCCTGCCGTTCTTGAGGTGTTAATTCGTAGCGAGTCGTAACAGTGCCATCGGGATTAGTTTGAGTTAAGTCAAAACTAAGATTTACCACTGCTTTCGGTTGTCCAGATGCCTTTGCTGCATCGACAAATTCCCGAAGAGATTCTGCCCACTTACCCGAACCAATGGCACGGCCCAACCAAATAGGAGCATCATCATTAATACCGTCGATACCGATGCCATTGCCTTGAGTCGCACCAATTATCCCCAATACGTGAGTGCCGTGTTCGCTGCCTTCACCCCCTAGTAATGGGTCATTGTCATTGTCAACGCGATCGCGCCCCAAAATAATCCGTTTGTAGTCAATATCTGGATTCTTGCCATTGAATCCCGTATCGATAATGCCAATTAAAGGCTGATTTTTCTTATCGACATCCAGCCACCTGATAGGAACATCAGTATCGATTGCAGGCGTGACTTTTGCCAAATTTACTGCTGCTGGAATATTCAACAGTCCAGAACCAGTTTCAAAATCCAAATTTGGTTTGTTCAAATCTGTAGCAGTGCGTTGAATAATATCGACGACTTGGCGATAGCTCAACTTGGGATTTGCCGCCCAAACTTGAGAAGCTGCACCAGCTACCTTATTAGCTGCTACAGAGGTATTGAAAGTTTCGCCGCTGCTACCGTCAGCCAAAATATCTAGAGCATACCCGCTTCCCGAAGTATTCGCCAAATCGTAAGCTTTCGATACGGCTACTGAGTCATTAACTCGTTTAGCTGCACCAACAGTCATAATGTTATTAAACTCTAAGGAAATCTCACCGAGGGCAGACATCGTCTCGCTATCGTCCCCAGCAGGAACTACAACTAAAACGTTATATTTCTGAGCGTATGCTAGTGCGTCTCTTTCGGCTTGTGTCAGTTCGTAGCGGTGAGTAATACTGCCATCTTTTTTGACTTCTGTAAAATTCAAATTGAGACTAACAATGGCATTTGGTTGTCCAGATACTTTGGCAGTATCTACATATTCAATCAGCGACTTTGCCCATTCTTCAGAAGAAGCAGGTGCGCGGCCTACCACTAAAGGAGCATTTTTATTGATTTGCTCAATAATTGCTAAAGCAACGGTATCTGGATTGTTGCCTTCACCCACAGATACCAAGGGATTGGTATCATCCTCAACTCTATCTTTTGCTAAGGTAATTCGCGAATAATCAATCTTGGGATTATCCTGACTGAAGCCATTTTCGTTGAAGATACCAACTAAAGGCTGAGCGACTTTTGGAAACTCAAATTGTACAGTTTCGACTGGTTTAGGTGATGTCTTTATAACCATACTTTCCAGCCGTGAAACCAAAGCCACAGTATTATCAATAACTACCGCTGGTGCATCCTGACTCCTCAAATTTTCGGTAATATTTTCCAGCCTTTCAATCAATGCAGCGCTGACAGTATTACTTCCCGAAGTTGTCGCCACACTCTGATTTCTAAAAGTTTCAGTTACGCTTTCCAAACGCGAAATCAAATCTGCCTTGACAGAAGTATTAGGATGTAGTAGTATTTCTGTTTCAGGAAAGGATGGCAGCGTTTCTGAAACAAAAACTTGTGTTTGAGAATTGACTGTTACCGTTTCTTTTGTGGGCGGCGTTACAACTATGGTAATAGGAGATACTGCAACTTCGATATTTTGAGAAGCACTACTGACACTTCCATTAACAACTGATGCTGGAATTACTGCTGTTTCTTTGGTATCTGCTGTAATAGCTGGATGGCTCAAACTTTTTGTCGCAGGTAGAACACTAGATTCAGGTGAATCAACTCCTGAATTGTCAATTTTTTCTACTTCCACTGCTGCTGTCTGTGGCAAGTTATCCGCTGTTTGATCCCCCTGCGGTAAAGCTGCTAAATTCGAGCTTATTTCCTCAGTTTTACCTGATGTTAACTCAGTCTCAGAATTGTCTTTCAGCGGTACATCTGTCGCTGCAAATTCTGTAATATTGTCTTCTTTGTCACCCGCTAAAGCTTGGCTATCAGGATTTGAATCTAGCTTCTCGCTTGGTAAAATGCTGCTCGAATTATCATCAGAACTCGCACTACCTTTCTCAATCAACTCCCCAGTAGTCGGTGAATCTTTTTCTCCTGTCGGAATCCCATTTCCTAAACTATCTGCCGGCGAAGTAACATCTTCCAAATCATCAAGTAATCCTGAAAGTGATGTTTCTAAATCCTCTGCTGGTTCCGGGGTAATGTAAGGCTTAGCGTAAGCAACTAACGCCTTTCCTAAATCAGAAGTACGCCAATCCTTACCCGCAGCAACCACATCATCCATCAACACTGCTTTACCAACAGCGCCTCGCACTTGAAAGACAAAATCATTGTAATCTTTATCAGTCCATCCATCAACTCGCAAATCTTCCATAGAGAAGGTATTTCCCTCCCCCGTAACATCAGCAATTTGACCAATTTGCATCCCATTTTCAGGGTTTGCTGTCGCCATTGAGAACAAGGGACGTTTATTACCACCAATAGCAGGATTGTCAAATACCTCTTGCACAGTTCCATTAGGAACAATCATTACACCAAACTCATCCCCAGGAGTCATATCGAAAGTTTTAACTCCCAAATATTCCCCGGAGTTAAAGTTTTCTTCACCTAATTTACCGGAAAACCTCGCACCTTCGCTTAAGTCAGAAATGACTACATGACCCTGAACTGATTTACTCAGTGCTCTGGCAGTTGCCTCTTTGATAAATGCTTCAGAACCAGGGATAAATATCGCCATTCCTTTGAGGCTGAAGATAGCTAGTTGACCTTGATATAAGCCACCATCAAACAAGAAATCTATGCCGACTTTTCCGGTAGTATCAACCTTAAATTTCCCTGATGTAAAGGGATCTGGAGATGCAGTTAGTTCGGGTTGAGTCGCCGTTGGATTTAATTCTTTTTGTGTCTCATCACTGGAAACTTCTGCTTCACCTTCAGCTTTTTTTTCTTCTTCGCCGCCATTAACTGCTGGATTTTTTTCAGTGTTGGTGGTATTGCTTATTTCCGAGGAAGTATCAACAGGTTTTTCTGTGGTTAATTTATCACCTGCTACTGTTTCTTTTGGCTCATTAGTTATGCTATTTTCGATGACATGATTTTCTATTTTAGTCTCTTCCTCTGCTAATCCACTTTGGTGAGCGTCGGGTGAATTTGTCGTTAATATAGGAGTATTGCTCGCGGAATTACTAGAACTTTCTTCTGTTTTTTTGTCGGCAACACTTCCTGTCAAATCATTGCTATTTGTCCCGTTACTGGCAACTGTTTCTTGAGTTATTTCTAATCGTATTTCTGGTTTATCCTCAGAAGTTAGTAATGGCTTTACTTCCGGCAATATCGTTGTTTCCTCAGAAGATAAAGTCAGGCTTTCTTCCTGGCTATCTTCGGCATTACTAAGAGTTGTAATCTGAGTATTACTTGGGGATTTTTCAGTGGGATTTTCGACAAACTCTCCTGTAACTAAATCTGGGGTTGCTGTCGATTCTACGGAGTTAGTTAGTTGACTCGGAGAAGTTACTATTTCCTTAACTTCCGCTCCAATTTCTGAAATTGTTGCTGTCTCTGTGAGGGGGGCTATAGTCTGTTCGTTATTAGTTTCTCCATTGCTGAGTGCTGCATTTTCGGTGTTAGTGGTGGCTGAACTCTCAACAGAATTACTGATATTTGTATCTGGCGAGTTGGTTGTTTCTGATGTGATTTTCGATGCGGCCGAGTCTGTTGATTTATCTGGGGAATCAGTGGTAGAAATTCCGGTTAAACTATCTGTGGTTTCACTATCCCAAGTAATTGGTTTTTCTGGACTGCTTTTAGTTTCTAAATTTGTTATTTCATTTGATGATTTGTCTGGGGAAGCAACTGTTTCTCCCAAGGATTTTTCTGTTGCTGATGTTATACCTACTTCGGAACCAGTCTCGGTAATTTTATCTGTAGAATTAGTGTTGTCTGTTGTTCCTGTCCGAGTTTTGCTTGGCGCTGTTGCATCTTCATTTTGGACAGAATCGCCTGTAATTAAATCTGCGGAATCAGCCGATTTTTCTAAAGGATTATTTGAGGTAATTGTTGTTGGTGGTTCGTAATTAGTGCCCGTGAGAGGGTCTACGGCGGCTTTATCGGTGTTGGCAACTTCTCCTAATTTCTGGCTTGGGTTATAATCGGTGTCACCACCTTTTGAGGGGACAAGTAGAGAATTGTCCTCCGCCGCTAATTCCTTGACATTTATTTCGTCTGGAATTGTCCCAATGGTGGTAGAAATGTCGAGTATTGTGCCACTGCTGGTTTTAAGCAGCAAGTCGGCATTACCAGTTAAGTTGTACAGGGTGTCTGGGTAGGTTGTCCCTACTTGTCCTGTATGGATTTGGCTACCACTGACTAAACTAAGATCGTTCGCAGGCATGATGCACTCCTCCTGACTTTATTACGCAACTGTTTGTTTATCTGTAGGTATGTCAGGGGAAAAATGCGGTTTTTACGCCAAATCGGAAAATATTACAAAACTTTACATACTTGGCAGAAAATATCCAGCCGATTGAAATCGCAGCTATGACTGGGTGATAAACCTCTGAAACCTTGATGGGTAAAGCATTGAGACACCTGAATTAACGAAAAAGATTGAGGTAGCTTTAATGAAAGAGAGGTAAG
>DATGYA010000456.1:0-8570 GCA_035298405.1 Kamptonema sp.
CCATCCCCCCATCCTCCAGGGGTTCCGCAACTAAACGCGCCGTTGCTGGTTGCAGGGCGATCAAAGCTTGAAAGGCTGAGGCGGCACGTTGTCTGGCTTGTTGTTCCAGGGTTTTACCTAAGAGGATAAAGCCTAGAAGCATAACTGGTTCCTCAAAAAAGCACTCCCATCCCATTTGAGGAAATAATAGTGCAGCGACGCTGGCACTGTAAGCTGTAAACGCACCTAGCCCCACGAGAGTGTTCATGTTAGGGGCATTTCGCCATAGTCCGCGCCAACCATCAATTAAGATAGCGCGTCCGGGGAACAGCAGGGCGGCTGTGGCTAGAGCCCAGTGGAACCAGATGTTGCTGAAAACTGGGGTTTCTGTTCCTGCCAGATGGCCTAAACCGGATAGGAGAATGAGGAGGAGTGCGATCGCTAACTGCCAAATTTGTTCGCGGATTTCTTGGCGGCGGCGTTCAACTACAGCAGCGAATTGTTCTTGTTGATTATCAGCATAACGCGGCTGAGTTGGAAATCCGGTATCTGTCAATTTTTTGGCGATCGCAACTGCATCGACTACACCCATTTCGCCCTCAATTGCAGCCACTTCAGTTGCAAGGTTAACGCGGGCAGAAATTACGCCTGGTTGCTGTTTTAACTGTCTTTCTACAGCCGCTACGCAACCTGCACATTTCATCCCTCCGACATCAAGGGTAATAATATCTCGCGGTGTAGAATCTACTATATTTTCTGGGGCAAGTTGCATGGGTTCTTCTCGCATTTCTAAGATTTTTTAGGATTCTAATTGCTAATTGCTAATTAAGCAGTGGCTCGAAATTTGATTAGTAAAAAAGCTACATAATATGGCGATAGGAATCAAAAGGCAACCCCGTGCGCTGTTTCACATCTATCGCCGATTTATATTCGCCTTTGCGCTGTCTTTCTGCAAATATTTTGTGTGCAACTACTGCATCCAAACCGCACTCTATTAGTTCTTGTCCTGAAAGTATATTTAACCGCTTCCAAGTTAAATGTACTTCTTTTTTGTAATCATAACTGAATGTCACCATCGGTGCAATGCGTTTGATGTGAGTTTCTGGAATTCCAGCAAGTTCTGACAGTTCCTCTAAATGAGTAAAAATATAGCCTTCATTCTGGAGTGATTCAATATCATTAGCGTAGACTATTGGCAATCCCAAGACATTTACCAGGTCATTTTTAGAACACTCATTAATATCTATTTTGCCGCGAACTTCGGCAATTAATTGGGCTAGATTAGCATCTTCAGGAATTAGCAAACCTCTAGGCGAAGTTTTGATCAGATATCGCTTTTTTAAGGAAAAAGCAGTGGCAATTTGAGCTATCCAGATTATAAATGAGATATTGGTTGAGGATAGCGCGAATGCTGCGACCACAAAGCCCATACCCCAAGCCATCCAGTTAGTAGTATTAGATTTCTGACCTGCATACGCGATCGCGAGTCCTCCTAAACCGGGGCAGAAAGACCACCAAACCCACTTCGGAGTTTGCTGTAACCAAGATGAATTTTGTGACACTTTGACTCCCCCTTTAACAATACTTGATTTGAGTTAATTCTCTTACAAATCTTTCAACAGCTTTTGGCGTTTCTCTTCATATTCTTCTGCTGTGATCGCACCCCCCTCATAAAGTTTTTTCAGGTCTCCTAAAGCAGCAGTTATATCTTTAGCCGATCTAGCGTGAGTTCCCGCTGGCAATGTTCCCCCGTTATATTTGGCGTGAAAGGCTTGATCTGACATCAAAATTAAGCCAATAAAATCAAAAAATGCGATAATTGCTGGGATGAATGTCCAAGAAAAAAGCAAGTACAATAACCCCGCCAAGTTGTACCCTAAATAAAATTTATGAATTCCAATTGCCCCTAAAAAGAAAGTCAGTAAAATCGCTACACTTTTATCTTTCATTATTTATCCCCCCGCACTAAATCTCAACATTAAAGCTTAATAGCATTACTGATTTCAGTTACTTTGACGTTTCTGGTTTTTGGCTAGTTTGGACATTATAAAATATATCAAAACTATGCCAACTTGAGCTTCTAGCAGTACCAAGTAACCTCTTAAGAAATAATTAAGGTCGCTGGCTGAATTTAAAGAGAATACTAAAATGCCCAATGCTGCGTATGGTAGCAGACGCATCCAAGCGGATTTTCCCTCAAACTTGGGACTGTCTAGATTACTCATCTCTTGCTGCCTCATACTTACTAAAATTTACACAAAAACTCGGTAGAGGTCAAGTTGCTGAACAGTTGCAGCTACACTTTTGCCGTAGGTTTTTCCGTAAATACTCAAAAGTTTACATTTATTTTCGATTCTACCTTTGGGTATTAACTTCCACTACCCAAGACAAATAAACTGAGGAGAGTGCCGCTATTCCACAGGCTGTGGAGTAACATGGGGGCAAGAAGATTGCGCGATCGCGTGTAGACAAACCCTAAAACCATTCCCAAAGTCGCTAGGGGTAGAACTTCGGAAACATTCAAGTGCGCGATCGCGAACAAAAAGCCACTAGCTGCGATCGCGCCCCAAACAGGCAAATAGCGAGTCAGAGAGGGCAGCAGAAACCCTCGAAACATAATTTCCTCAAAAACAGGGGCCGCGATGGAAGCCGTAGCAAAAAACACCGCTAAAGCTACTCCGTCTTTACTTTCCAAAGCAATAGGTAGAATTGGATTACTTCCCCCTTTGCCTTGCCACAATTGCTGATTAATCAGCGATACTAAAATCACCAATGGCAGCGCTACAAAATATCCACCCAAACCCCATAAAAACCAATTTCCTCCCAACTTAACTCGAAACCAACCTTCAGATAACGGAAAAAACGGTTTGATCGAAAGGTAAAGTACGGAAAGTCCGCCAGCAGCTAGTAATACATAGCTAGCTAGAATATAAAAAGCTTTAGTTCTAGCATCAAAAACACCGGGGTTAAGCTTGAAAGCAGCCAAAGCTAAGGGTAGCAAAAAATAGGGAATTAAGATTTGACCGACAAAGAAAAAGCCGAGGACAAGAACTTGCCAAACTGTTTCCCCATCCCAAGGTGTATCCCAAGCTAGATTCCCATTTCGTAGTAAAATTGGGCCATTACCAGGAGTTGCGCGATTGGATTGTTTAAAAGATATCAACCATTGAATCCCTAAAAATACCAAGATCCCAATCCCAATTAAAAATCCTACGCCGGGAATGCCTGTTACGATGGCTAATTTTTCTATGGCTTTTTGGGCGGCAATTTGCTCGGAGGCTTGTAGCGATCGCAATTCCTCTGAACGTTCCTGTAATCGATATAATTGACTGAGAGCTTTATAGCGAAACCAACCATCTAAATGTTTTTGAATCTGCGGCTGTGCCTTTGGTAACAATTGAGCTGGATCGCTCCACAAAGCTACCAAAACTTTAGAAATTTCCGCCGATGTATTGGTAGAAATCTTGCTACTATCTCGCTTAATTACATCTTGCCAAGTTTCGAGCGCACGGTCTATTTCTCCATTTTGTACCTGCAATAAACCCGATCGCACTCCAAGTTCAGCACTCAAACGCTGTAGGTTATCAATCTCAGCTTGTAACTGTTTGGTATTAAGCTGCTGCGACTCTGGACTAGCTACTTCTTGTAATTTCTGATCCAGGCTTGTTTTAGCAGATTGCTGTGCTTCTTGATACTGCTTTAAAGCTGCTTTAAAGGGTTCCTCACCGATGAGAGTAGTGCGGGCAGCAGTTAAATTAGAACTAGAGCTATTTTCCGCTTGCCACTCAGCCGCGTGTAGTAGCAAATTTGTCTGGTAGAGTTCCAGTCGGCTTTGAATTTGAGGCTGATTCCAGCTTTCTAGCAAAGATAGACCGACAAGTGCGATCGCCCCCGCTGTCAGAATGGCTAAAATTAACCGTTTCACTATGTCTAAAATCGACCGCTTTTCTGTCATCTAAGTCTCCTGCTTGCCTCTATTACCCGTATATCATTACAAACTATGCCTGAAAATACATCATTTATTGAAAAAATTATTTAATCTCTCCCCTACCCTCTCTCCTGTAAAGAGAGGAGAGAAGAATTAATACTATTAAATGTTTGCGAGCTTTAATAATATTAATTGCTACCCTTCTCATAACAAATTATATTTCTTATCCTCCTATTAAAAAACATTTATTCCTTTCCCCATACCTCTTATAATTTGTAGGGTGTGTCAGATGAAAACTTTATAACTATTAGCGATGCTCGTGCTTCTGACGCACCCTGCCATCTATATTAAGGCTGCACAATATAATCAGAATTCAGAGGTTTGGCTTTATCCAATTTTACTAAAGCTTGGTAAACCATAGCCGCGACATCAGCACGAGTTGCGGGTTGATTTGGGTTGAGAAGTTCCCGCTTGGGATAATTGACTACCAGGTTAGCTTGGGTAGCTGCTGCCACTCGTTCAGTCGCCCAACTTGGCACTTGCTTACTGTCTTTATAAATTTCTAAAACTTGGGCTGATTTTGTCGGTGGTTTCAGGTTAAGACCGCTAGCTAAAGCTGCTAAAACTTGAACTCTAGGCACAAGTTGATCTGGCCGAAAAGCATTTCCCGGATATCCTTTTAGATATCCAGTTCCTACAGATTTAGCAATAGCAGAAGCTGCCCAATTTTGGGATTTTACATCCTTAAAGTTGACTGATTTTTGAGCAGCAACTTTTTGGTTAGTAGCTATTCCTTCAATTATTGCAGCTAGTTCTGCTCGCGTCACTGGCTGCTCTGGTTGAAACTTGCCATCGCTAAAACCAGTAATAATTTTACGTTCTGCTAGTCTTTCAATAAAAATTCTAGCCCAATATCGATCGGGAACATCTGAGAATTTAATCGGAGTGACTTTAGTGGATGCGGGTTGAGCTGCTGAATTTACCTTAGCAGGAATTACGGCAATTTTGGTAGGATTAGGTTGAGGTTTGCGAGTTGCTGGCAAGGGAACGGAGGGAATAGTTGCTGGTTGGCTAGCGATATTTGAGCCAGAGGAAAAGAAGGGAATTGTTCGCGTTTGGGTTTGAGCGGGAGAGGCAGAAGGACTGATAGTTACAGTTGGGGAAGGTTGAGCTAAATTCGGTGGAATTGGCTTTGAAACGTTTAGCTTTTCTGGTGTGGGAGATAGCTGAGGTGACGTGGGGGGAGATGGGGCATTTACAATGTTGATTTGATTACCATTTTTAGCCACTGACCAAAAGAAAATTGCTGCGATCGCGCTGAAGGCAACTGCGATCGCGATACATTCATCAAAGCCTAGAGGATTGTTTTCGGGTGATGGGGGTTGTGGAGATGCCATAATTTCCCTGGTTGCAAATTTCTGTGTTAATTAAACCACAGTTATGCTTTTTTACCAATCCTAAATTAATTTTTGTAGTTCAGCCATTTCAGCTAATCTACGCTTAGCAGTAGGAAATCCTTGTACAGCAGCTTTAGTGTACCATTTTATTGCGGCCAATTCATCCTTGATAACTTCTGCGTCGCTCCGATCCATACCTAAACCAAGGGAATAGATATCGCCCAGGATTTCTTGTGCAAAGGGGAAGCCAAGTTCTGCCGCTTTGTGATACCACTTAATTGCTTCCGCTACATTTTTATCATTCAAGTAAAGTGTTGCTAGATTATTTTGTGCAATTGGATGATCTTGTTCCGCCGCTTGGCGATACCATGAAATCGCTTTGGTAGTATCAGCTTGAATACCAAATATAGGATCGTACATACAACCAACTGAAAACTGCGCTTCAGGATTTCCTAACTCTGCTAGTGGTAGCAAAATTTGCAAGGCTTCAGCGTAATTTCCCGATTCAAACGCAGCTATTCCTGTTTCAAAATTAGACATTTTATTCATTTTCGGGTATGGCTCCGGGAACTTCTTTAGAATCCCACCAATCTATCAATATTACTCCAAAGTTCTTACTGTCAATACTTGTGGCGGTGTAGAATCAGGAGGATAGATAAAATCTACTCGTACTAACCGCTTTTCTGCTGTCGCTAATTTCAACTTTACCATCGGTTCTACTACTTGACCAACTCGATGCCACAAATGCACGTATCTAGTCACATTTTGACCTGCATCATTTTTATAGCGTAACCGCACTGTTCCTCGGAAATATGGAAAATCTAAGGGAGGTTTGCGGAAGCGCAATCCACCTTTTAATAATTTATCTTCTTTCAAAGGTGTTTCCAGTGCGATCGCGACTTCCTGCGGTTTATTAGTTGTGTTGTGTAGAGGGAAAGTGAGATCGTAGTGAACGCCGTAGTTGCCGTGTGCTTCGTAGGCTGTGTCTGGATAACGCACCAGCATTTTTGCGGTTTGCACTTGGTCTGTGCCGAGTTTACCGCCTCGCAGCGTCGCGATCGCATAGGAATAAGCTTTACCGCTTTGGGGAATTGTGAGATTGCTGCTCCCTTTATCTACTAATTGTGCTTGCCACAGCGAACCTTGCTGTACGCCTGCAACCCGACCATAAATCAGATTACCAGGGGCTCCGGGTGGTGTTGGGGTTTTGTCGCGGGGTAGAGCTAAGCTACCATTGTATAACAAGTCTTGCCATTCTTTGAGGGTAGGGGCGCGATCGCTACCATCGGGATTTTTCTTGGCATATAGCGCCAAAGTCGCCGCATAAACTTTACCGCTACTTTTCAATGCCATAAACGTAGAACGACCATTTATAGGCTTTGGCAACCCCCGTACTGGAATGTCACCATTGAGCAACATCTTACTTTCCCCAGGGGCAATTACCAGTTTTTCGGGAAAATTGGGTTGTCGCACTCCCCGCAAAATATTATCCACGGCGCGAATGCCATGTCCAGAATATACTTCCCCTTTGGGGTTCTCACTTATCTCTGGCTTTTGTTTGAAAGGTGCGTCTGGTTCCATTAAATAACTCGCTGCTTGCAACACTTCCACTGTTACTGGCTGTTTGCCAGGGTTATACACGATTGCGCCTATGTATAGCGTTTGCAAGTTTGGGGGAGTGTGGGTAAAGTGGTGGGCGAATAAGTTAAATTTCCCTTGAAATGGGAAGTTAAGATGAGCTCCCGGTACTTTTTTTCCTTCTGGGGGAAAAGTAGAAAGCAAAATTCCCTCTTTTTTAACCCATTCTGGACTGTCGCTGTTAAACATCGGCACGCTGTCCAACGATCCGGGAAGCGATCGCACTTCACCATCTAGTACGATTTCCTGGGGTGCAGGTTTGGCGGGTGTTGGAGGCGAAGATTGAGCCTGCGCTTGCAGGGGTGGGGCTGGTTTTTTGAGTAAAAATAATCCACCGATGGCTGCTGCGATCGCGAGTATTAAAGCAATCCGAGTCAGTTTCGTTGTTTTCGGAATCATCAGATTTAGCTGTAGGGGATTTAGGTATGTAGTTGGGCTTTAGCCCTCCGTTTAGGGCTAAAGCCCAACTACGTACCTGTAAGTCTAATTTTCCTACAGTCTAAATCCCTATGATTCAGGGGCAAATGCTGCGATCGCGCCCCTCAATCCTACTTAGCGTCGCCTACCGCTACCGAAAGAACCTCGCCTTGCTGGACTCGCGGGGCGCGATCGCCCACCACTACCAAAACTAGGTTGTCGCCGATTTTGACTGGGGCGCGTTGAAGGCGATCGCCGCAAATTACTCCCGCCGTAGCCGGAACCTGTAGAACGATTTCCCGGCGAAGCAGGGCGAGTGGTTGGTCTATTGCTAGAAGGCGATCGCAAACCCCCTGTGTAACGTAAAGCTTGCCGATTGCTAACAGCCGGAGGCGGCGCTTGGTAACGAGTTTGGTATCCCTGCACAGCTTGCCGATACGTACTACCGTAACCGCCATATCCTGTCATCACCACCCCAGGCTGATAAAAAGGCGGAACGTAGTAGCGCGGAGTAAATAATAGACTTCCTAAAGCTTGCCCCGCCAGAGCTCCAGCAAAAGGAGCCCAGAAACCAGATTGTTGCCTTACTACCACAGTTTCAGTTTGACCAGTTTGAGGATTAGTCTGATTTTCAGTGACATTATGGACGTATTCAATCTTAAAGTCTTCCGTCAAGTGCAAACTCGGCTGATTGTTCTCTACACTTAGATAACTTTTCTTGCCAGCAGTAATTTCTTCCTCTGTTAAACGAGCCATTTGCAAATCCGTCGTGCGATAAGCAGAAGAAGTTCCTGGCGGCGTATTTAGCAACATTAAGGTATATTCTCCATCAGCATCATTGTAGGTAGCTTGCTGCACAGGATATTGTCCCTGAGCTAAGCGATTGATACCAGAATTACTGCTAACATTCCGATTTGCATTGGGGACAGAATTATTATTAACGTTCCGATTTGCAGAAGGGGTTGGAGAACCGCAGGCGAGCGTAGTCAAACACAAGCTTATAGCCATTAAAAAAATCGTCAATTTACGCAGCATAATTGTTAGTTGTTAATTGTTAGTTGTTGGTTGTTGGTTGTTGGTTGTTAGTTGTTAGTTGTTGGTTGTTGGTTGTTGGTAATTGATAATTGCCGCTCGCATCTTGAGAGTTTTGAGTTTTGAGCTGAGAATGTCCCCTCCCCCTCTCCCCCATCTCCCCCATCTCCCCCATCTCC
>DATGYA010000457.1:0-17505 GCA_035298405.1 Kamptonema sp.
GAGATGGGGGAGAGAAGGAAGTTCAATTTAACCCAGTCTCCTTATCTTCGTATCCACTTCGAGTTTATGGTGAAGGCGATCGCTTTCTAGGTGTTGGTCAACGGGTTTACTCAGATACAGGCAGTATTTTAGCTCCTCAGATTGTTTTTTAGACAGGACTTACACAACTTGCACTCTCAAAATCCTACAAGCTTTAACTCTCTTGGTGGTTGCTAAGAATTCAAAACTCCCAAGGTTCAAAACTCAAAACTCCCAAAAACCCAGGCTCAAAACTCCCAAGGTAAACTTCAAATTAGCCTTACCTATCTCCACTTTTTTACAGGGAATAAAAGCGATGAAAATATTATTAATTGGATTAATAAGAGGCTACAAAATTTTAATTTCTCCTCACCTCCCTCCCGCCTGCCGATTTCAGCCAACTTGTTCGCAATATGCAGTGGAGGCTATAGAACGATTTGGGGTTTGGAAGGGTGGTCAGATGGCAATTAGTCGGATATTGCGCTGCCATCCTTTCCATCCAGGGGGTTACGATCCAGTACCTCCAAAGCATGAAGAATAGAAGCCTAAGATTGATGACGCTCAAGTATCAGCCTACAGGATACCGATTCTACTGCTTAAGCTAAAAAGCTATTCTAGAATAGGCTTCTGAGCTAAAATGAGACTTTAGTTGCAAAAATAACTAGGATGGGCAAAATACAGCGTCCCACACAAGTCATTTTTGATTGTGGAGCAGGCATCCCCCCTGACCGATCGAAAGAAAGAACTTTTGCAATTTGCTATATATTATGTATCTGTACCTATTGGCAAATTTAAAGTTTATGTAAAGTTTAAAACTTTTGTGTAAAGTTTGCTTGATAAATAGTTAAAATTCCAATTAATCTGCAAAGATAAAGGTACTTACACAATTAGCTGAACTTCAGTGATATTACCGATCTCTTTATATCTAACAAATAATAAAATATCAGTGGAGTAAGAGGGTATGAATTAATTATGTCAGCCACCGCTACTGGGTGCAAAATGCTGTCCGATACTCTGGCTGTACTTAGCCAGAAACGGGCTACTGGAAAATTGCTCCTAGAGCACGGGGAGCAAAAATGGGAGTTTTACTTTTTTCGTGGATGTATTCTCTATGCTACCGGGGGATTACATCGATCTCGGCGTTGGTATAGGGCGATCGCGCAACACTGCCCTGACTTTCGCGTAAATCTTGCTCTCATGGCTGCGGAGGAACTTTGGGAATATCAACTGCTGCAACATGGGATCGCTCAAAGTGAGATGAGTGTTGAGCAAGCTAAGGGCATTATCCGCAGTAGCATTGCTGAAGTTTTCTTTTCTATAGCTAACCAGTCAAATTTGACTAGACAATGGGATTCTTACAAAGAACTGCTCTTTCCAATTAATCCACGCTTGCTGATCTCAAAAGCAGAAAGCGAGGAAATGCTTAGCGCCAATCAAGAACTTTACAAGCAGTGGACAGGGATGGGTTTGTCGCATTTAGACCCCGATCGCGCGCCGATTTTAAAACAGTCTTCCAGCTTGGAAAGTCGAGTTAGTTCTGATTCTCTGCTGGCTTTGAGCAATCATTTCAACGGTCAGAATACTCTTTGGGATATTGCTTTGAAGAAAAAGCAATGCTTGACGGTGGCTACACGCACTTTGTACCATTTTGTTAAGCAAGGTCTGATCGACTTCAGAACGGTACAGGATTTGCCTTCGCCTATAGAACAGTGGCGTTTAGCTGCTGCGATCGTTCAGCCTGCCCGCCCTTTAATTGCTTGTATCGACGACAGCCGTGCGGTTTGTGAGTTTTTAGAGCAAATACTCTTACCAGCAGGCTATCGAGTTATAAAAATTATAGACCCGATGCAGGGAATCGCTACTCTTGCTAAGGAAAAACCTGCTTTGATTTTTCTGGATGCGATCATGCCCAAAACAGACGGCTATACTCTGTGCAATTTTTTGCGGAAAACTCCTGTCTTTCGGGACACTCCCATAGTATTTTTAACGGGTCAGGATGGCATTATCGATCGCACGCGGGCTAAGTGGACGGGTGCTACGGATTTTATGAGTAAGCCTCCTACTCGAGAAAAAGTTTTGCAAGTGGTTGAGAAATATTTGAATCTAGAAAGCGATCGCAGCCAAAAGTTAAATGATAATGATTCATTGCTTAATCCTGGGACTCTAACTTTAGCTGGTTCTTAGTCGAGAGTTGAAAGATTTTTTAGCAAAATTATAGATAATAAATACAGATAAATTACTGATGTTACGCAGCTAAAGTGTATCATTTGTGCGTGTGACCTCACCCCCAACCCCTTCTCTGCAAGGGAAGGGGAGCAAGATGTCAATAGTAATATGTAAATTAAATTCCTAAAAGCTTATGATCCCCCGCGTTAGCGTAGTTATTCCGTCCTATAATTGTGCGTCTTACATTGCTGAAGCTATTAATAGCGTTTTCAATCAAACTTATTCGGATTGGGAAGTTATTGTTGTCGATGATGGCTCAAAAGATGATACGAGGGCGGTTGTGAAATGTTATGGCGATCGCATCCGCTACATTTACCAAAAAAATCAAGGAGTATCAATTGCTCGTAATCATGGCATTCAGCTTGCGCGAGGAGAGTTTGTTGCTTTTTTAGATGCAGATGACTTTTTTCTACCTGATAAATTGGCAGCACAAATCGCGATGTTTGCAGCGCAACCTAGTTTGGGAATAGTTCACAGTGGGTGGCGCAAAGTTAATAGTAAAGGTGAGTTTTTGCAAGATGTTAAACCTTGGCAAAATGTTCCGAAATTAGATTTAGAGATGTGGTTGCGGTGGAAACCAGTGTTGCCAAGTGCGATGATGTTTCGCCGGGAATGGTTAGAGCGAGCTGGTGGTTTCGATCCTCGATTTCCTCCTGCTGAAGATACCGATCTAGCGCTGCGTTTGGCTTTAATGGGGTGTGAGACAGAGTGGCTGCGGCAAGTGACTGTTTGCTACCGCCAGCACGAACAAAGTGCTATGTATAAAGGTTTGCCGCAAGCGCGATCGCTCTCAGCGGTGATAGAAAATTTCTTTGCTCGACCGGAATTGCCACCGAAGATACGGTTGTTAGAAAAACAGATTAAGTACAGTACCTTTGTCTGGATTTCCTGGTATCTACACCAAACTGGGCATCATATTGAAATGGTGGAATTTTTACAGCGTTCTTGGAATTACACGCCTTATTTACCTGTGGAAACTATTATTAATTGGGTGGAAAGTTTCGCAGAATTTTCTGAGGATGTGGGTGATGAACTTGATGCGGATCTGTTGGGTAAATCTGCTGAGTGGCAGCATTTAATGCAGTGGGCGATCGGGAATCAAAATTAAGGACTTAATGATTGCTAGATAAAATTTCATTACTACTGTCAGTTATCAAATTCTCGGTATGGAGGCGATCGCGCATCTCACTTTTGCCCTGACTTGGTTTGAGTGCGCTCAGTACGCACATATAGTATGGTGGGTACTGAGTTTGGGGAAAGAAACTTGCGATCGCGCAAAGTTTCACTTAATATCAAGCATTAACCCTGGTTAAAATTGATTTGCCCAATCCTTAGCCCAGTTTAAAGTTTCATGAACTTGCTCGCTATTAGCTGCTTCGCAGTATAGGCGCAAAACTGGTTCTGTACCACTAAAACGAATCAACAGCCAGCGATTGTCAGCTAAGCGGAATTTATAGCCATCAACTTTATTGCAATCTACTACAGCTTGTCCCGCTATTTCTGTTAAAGGCTGATTTTGCAATTGTTCTACAAGGCGCGATCGCACTTCCATACTCGCCAAAGGCAAATCTATTCTATCGTAATCTGAATTAAAACTCGTTTCCTGTTGCAAGCGACGGTAAATATCGCTCAAATCCTCTCCAGATTGTACAACAGCTTCTAGCAAATATAAAGCAGAAAGTAAGGCATCTCGCTCTGGAATGTGAGTACCATAACCAATTCCCCCCGACTCTTCGCCACCAACTAAAACATGAGTTGTTAACATCCTATCGGCGATATATTTGTAACCTATAGCTGTCTCAAATATAGGCAATTGGTACAAATTAGCAATTTTGGGGAATAAGTCAGAACCGCTGACAGTTTTAATCACTTCGCCAGTTAATCCCCGCCGTTTAGCTAGGTGTTCTATTAATATGGGAATCAAGATTTGAGAACTGAGAAAGTTACCTTCCCCATCAACAGCAGCAATGCGATCGCTATCACCATCAAACACAAATCCGATCGCCAAACTCCCCTCAGCGCGTTGGTGAGCTTTTATGACTCGAAACAACTCGGATAGGTAACGAGGTAAAGGTTCGGGTGCGCCACCACCGAAAAAAGGATCGCGATCGCTATTAATTTCTCGCACCGGAACTTCCAAAATTTGAGCCAATCCGCCAGCAGCCGCACCGTGCATAACATCAGCAAATACTGTTAGTTTTCCCGAAGTAATTGCCTCCCTAATTCCCTCAATATCTACCTTTGCTCGCAGCGTTTCGCAGTAACTCGACCAAGGATTGAAAATCTTTAAAGAACCAGAATAATTTGGATTTTCCACCTTAGCAGCCGCCCCTTCATCCTTTGGCAACAGCGCCTCAATCTGTTGAGTAATCTCAGGCGGAACAGAACCACCGAAAGCACCCTTGACTTTTAATCCTAAATACGTTCCCGGATTGTGGCTAGCTGTCAACACAATTGCACCAAGGGCATTTAGTTGGTTAGCTGCCAAACTAAAAGCTGGCGTGGGAGCGTAATTATCCGTCAGCAATACATCAAATCCCGCTGCTTGTATACAAACAGCCGCTTTACGGGCAAATTCTTCAGCAAGAAAGCGGCGATCGTGACCGACTATTACAGTACGGCTATTTGTGCGATCGCCATAAACTTGTGCCAAAACTTGTGCCGCACGGGGAGCAACTAATGCCACGCGATCGAAAGTGAAATCGTCCGCTATCAAGCCGCGCCATCCATCAGTACCAAACTTTATCGGTTGAGCCATATTTATTAGTGGTTAGTTGTTAGTTGTTAGTGGTTAGTTGTTCGTTATTAGTGGTTAGTTGTTATTAGGTATGTAGTTGGGCTTTAGCACATTGGGGCTAAAGCCCAACTACATACCTTTGCTTAATGTACAGTTGGCTTGGGATTATCCCGATTTTGTACGGCTTTGCTCCTAGCATACATTTACAAAATCGAGATATTCCCGTTGGCTTTAGTCCTGTAGGTAGTAGTTGACCCCAAAAAATACAACCAACCACTAACCACTAACCATTAACAACTAACCATTAAAAGAAAGCTGGTTGATGGCGAATCAAGTTAAGGAATTCTTCACGGGTTTTTTGTTCCTCTTGGAATATGCCCAGCATAGCACTCGTAACTGTCCAAGAGCCAGGTTTTTGCACGCCCCGCATCGCCATGCACATATGACTGGCTTCCATGACTACAGCTACTCCCTGTGGTTCCAATACTGTCTGAACTGCTTCGGCAATTTGGCGCGTTAGCCGTTCCTGCACCTGCAAGCGACGGGCATACATCTCGACAATCCGGGCTAGTTTACTAAGTCCTACTACTTTTTGATTGGGGATGTAAGCGACGTGCACTTTGCCCATAAAAGGTAGCATATGGTGCTCGCATAGGCTAAATACGGTGATGTCACGAACTAATACCATCTCATTGTGACCTTCGTCAAAGATGGCACCATTAACCAGTTCTTCTAGAGACTGACTGTAGCCGCTGGTGAGAAACTTCATTGCTTCTGCTACCCGTTTGGGGGTTTTGAGCAAACCTTCGCGTTCGGGATCTTCTCCGACTCCTAGTAACATCGTCCGCACGGCCGCCATCATTTCCTCGCTAGTTACTTCAGAGGATGCTGGCAGATTGGGTTCTTGACCGTTTAAGGAATTGCGATCGGGTCTACTAGAGATACGGGGCGCGTCGCCTGCTTTTTCCGGAAGTGTCATGCCGTTGGTTGAGAGTGAATTTGACAAATTGGAACCATTGGAAGAGGCAATAGTCATAAATTAGTTTGTGTGAGGTAGAGGACAAATAATTAAAAATTAAAAATTAAAAATTAAAAATTGAGGTCAATATTTTAATTTTTAATCCTGAATTTTTAATCTTTTTAGAAGAGGTAATAGGACAAAAGAATCAAAATTCATAAATTAAAAACTAAAAATTTAGATTCATTTCTTTATTTTTAATTTTTAATTTTTAATTTTTAATTCTTCAGAAAGTGCCAGCATTGGGCATTAGGGTCAATTCTTCAATCGCTGCACTAGGGGGTAGCGAAACAATATGAAGTATTGACTCGGCGACAATTTCTGGTGTCAACATGGCGGAACGGTCAAAGTTAGCTTGGACGCTTTCTGTGTCCCAGATGGGAGTATTGACGGAACCGGGACAAATTGCGCTGACGCGAATTCCATGTGGGCGTTCTTCGATCGCGAGGGTTTTGGAGAGCGCCAACAGAGCGAATTTGCTGGCGCAGTAGGCTCCCCAGTTAGGAAATACTTGGGTACCGGCGATGGAGACGACGTTGACTATGATGCCACCGCGATCGCGCATTCCTGGCAAAACTCCTTGAATGCACTGCAACACACTGGTGACATTGAGGTTGAAAACTCGCTGCCAATCATTCGAGGGCATTTCGGCGAGGGAGCCTGTGTAACCCATACCAGCGCTGTTAATGAGGATATCGATGGGGCCGAATTCGGATGCGATCGCACTGATGCGCGATCGCACATCCTCATGAGCTGCTAAATCCAAAGGATAGGCTTCTGCTTTCACTCCAGCAAGCCTAGCAGCTATAGCCACTGCCTCTAATTTTTCTGCCGTTCTACTAACTAAAGCTAGGTTGATACCTGCTTTTGCAAAAGCTAGAGCCGTCGCTTTGCCAATACCACTGCTGGCTCCAGTAATTAGAGCCTGCTTTGTTGTCGGATAGTTCATCAAATTTTCCGATACTTTCACCGGCGCGCAGGATGCAGCACCCACAAGCAAATCTAATTCTGCAACAGGCATCTTGCTGTTCTTGAGAACAATGCAACATATCAGTTACAAACTTCTTAGACACAACAGAAAGCTGTTGCCAATCCGCACTTGAAGCACACTTGAAAAGTGGGAATTATGAGATTTACATGAAGAAATGTTAAGTGCGTGTGTCCTGAGAAATTATAACACCCTGACAGAGGATTTGGGGTGGATGGTAGATTCAGGCTGAAATTTCAGTGAAAACACCGATTTTGCGGAACTTTTGATATCGCAGTTCTCGGCGTTGCTTGCTGGTTAGGTGAGTTAGTTCTGTTAAGTTTTGTATCAGAGTTTGTTTCAAAATTTCAGCAGCCTTAAGGGGGTGAGCGTGGGCACCGCCATTAGGTTCCGGGACAATTTGATCGAGAATACCCAAGTTTTTCAAGTCCCAAGCGGTAATTTTGAGAGCTTCTGCGGCTAGGTGAGCTTTACCTGCGTCTTTCCAGAGGATCGCGGCACAAGCTTCGGGGGTAGCAACGGTGTAGACGGAATGTTCTAACATCAATAGCCGATCGCCGACACCAATTCCTAAAGCGCCGCCAGAACCGCCTTCACCAATCACAGTGCAGATAATGGGGACATTGAGGCTGAACATTTCCCGGAGATTGTAGGCGATCGCCTCTCCAGGGCCGAGTTTTTCCGCCTCCACGCTAGGTAAAGCGCCGGGAGTGTCGATAAAAGTCAAAATCGGCATTCCGAAGCGATCGGCGTGTTCCATGAGGCGCATAGCTTTACGATAGCCGCCAGGGGAGGCCATGCCAAAATTCCGAGCGACATTATCTTTAGTATCGCGACCTTTTTGATGACCGAGAATGACTACTGGGCGATCTTCGAGGCGGGCGACACCACCAACCAGGGCGGGGTCATCAGAACCTGCGCGATCGCCGTGCATTTCTAGCCAGTCGTCGCTAATAGCCTGAATGTAATCAAGGGTGCTGGGGCGGCGGGGATGGCGAGCGAGTTGCAGCCTTTGCATGGGCGACAGGCTGGTAAAAATCTCTTGGCGAAGTTGGTCAGATCGCGCCTCCAACTGGCGAATGTCTTCGGAGACATCAACGCCATTTTCCTCAGCTAGTTGGCGAATCTGGTTAATCCGGGTTTCCAGTTCCGCCAGAGGCTTTTCAAAATCTAACAGGAGAGGTTTACGGTCAGCGTTGGGCACACTAGGAATTTTCGATAGGATGTGGATTTTAGTCTCGATCAGATCCTACCCTGTCTGGTGTGAGACGCGATCGCGAAACTTTTGTAGATATTAAAGTGATACTCGCCCTCCGATCTCTACCTGAACAACCGCGCTCTCCGTTATGGCTTGAAACCTCTGCCTCACAGCTTAAGTCCACAGCCAGGAGAACTCATATTAAATCCGCTTCGCTGACCTCTTTTTTAATCAACCACAAAGGCACAGAGGGATCGAAGAGAATAAGAAAATAAAAACAAATGATATTATCTACCAACTATTTTAAGAAATCCGATTAACTCAATAGCAAAAAAACAAATTAATTTACTTCTTTAGATTTAGCAAAAAAATTATATATCTCGCTCCTCAGACAGAATTGATGCTGGGGCTCGTTAAGTAAAATTGATAAATATGCGACAGTGGTCGCCACGCAGTTAATATAGTTCTGGGAGAAATAACCAATGAAGATCCAAGAACAAACTTTCAATAAGCCTGTCACATCCAGAAAAATTCGCGATCGCGACAACTTCGGGACAAGCTTAGGCATTCTTGTCGCCAGCGTACTCACAACCTTGGGTTTAGCTGGTGGCGGATTCTTGATCTATCAAAAGTTAGCATCCAAGCAAACTAACAACTCATCCTATTCTCAAACTCAGGTTCAAAATACTCCTTCAATCACCTCAACCCATACATCTACAACCCAACTGCCTGTCAACACTTCTGTACAGCCCGCTTTTGGAGGCAAGGCGCAAATCAAGATACTTTCCGTCTATCGGCTGGAAGGCAAACCTGATGAAGTGACAGTAGAAATGCGAATCAGCAGGCTTGCAGAAAAAAATATAGGAGCAAAGGATATTATCGATCCAGGTGCGATCGAAGCTCGCAATCCAAACACCAGCGAAACATATACAGCGGTTAACCCTTTTCAGGGAGCCTCAAACCCGCTTGCTCTTTCCGAAATGCGTGTTGAAGAAGCAGTAAATGCTTATGTAGCCCTAAAAGTACCATCAGGGGTGAACGCGATCGATATCTTTATTCCGAATGCTATGCCATTTAGAAATATTGCGATCGCAGCTTCCAATCCTTCCAATCCTGTCGCCAGTTCAGTTACTTCTCCAACTCCGAAGCGGGTGCAACCCAAAATAGTTGCAATACCTAGCAAGAGTGTTAAATTTGTCGCTAATAGTCAGAGTATTAAACCCGGTAAATTTGTGAGTCTTGCTTACGGGAATAAAGCACAAGTCGAATTGCTTTCAGTAAAGCGGATTCAAGATCCAGTGACAGGTAGACCGGAGGTGGTGAATGTGCAAATGCGAATTCGACGCTTGACAGAGGATAAGGGATTTGTAGAAAGTATGAGTATTCGTAGTACCACTGCTCGCGATCGCAAAACCAGTCAAGTTTACAAATCTCTAGGCGGCGAACAATCGACAGGAAACCTTTTGTTAGGAGATATCGCTCCCGGTGCTTCAGCAGACGCTTATGTGTGGCTGCGCGTACCTGAAGGAGTCAGCGCGATCGACATTTATGTTCCGCAAACCAAGGCATTTCAAAATGTCGCGATCGCGAATTAAGCTTGTCTATCCCATCATCAGTAAACTGTCCTAGCCAGGGAGTTAAGCAGGGCGGTTTCATTCGACCTAGGGGCGGTGCCCCCGTGCCCGCCCAGAGGTCTGAAACCCTCATTTGATGGTTAGTGAGGGGGGTAGGCACGGGGGCACTACCCCTACAAAATCGCAGTTTTTCCGAGAATGAAACAGCCCTGGGGAGGTAGGATGCGTCAGCTAGAACACTTAGGGTGACAGGGGAAACACTTGGCGCTGACGCACTCTACAATAGTCCTTAAAATGTCGAACAGCTTAGAGTCTAGTGCTTATCCCTTTGTTGGGCTGCATTACGCACCAGATAGCTGACCTACAGCACTCCCATATCTTTGAAACAACGACGAGTTACCTCCATGCGAGCAGATGAATCTTGGTTGTTACGAATATCGATGTTAGTCGCAAAAAAGTAAACATTATTTTCCTTCTCCAAGTAACCAACTATCCATCCAATTTGCGGTATTATTTTGTCTCCAAAACCAGCCCAACCAGTTTTGCTTCTGATTGTATAGTCTGGCGTTTTCTCCATAATCATAATGTCTTTAACTATGGATACTGTGCGTTGCGAGAAAGGTAATTCGTTATTGTAAAGACGACGGAGAAATTGAATTTGCTCTTGAGGAGTGATTCTCAGTTCTCCCTGCAACCAGAATTTATCAATATCATCTTTATTACCAATTTTTTGGTTGCCGTATCCTGCTTGAGTCACCCATTTTTGCATTCTCTCATACCCAACTCGACGAGCGAGAACTTGGTAAAACCAAACCGCAGAAACCTTAAAGGCTTCTTTCATATTCAAGTCTCGGTTCCATTCCGGAATATCTCTTTGAATTCCGTCCCATGTTAGCACCGCGATTTCATTGGGGATAACCCCTGTTTCTAGAGAAATCAGGGAGTTGAGAATTTTAAAGGTTGATGCGGGTAAAAAAGCCGTTGCGTTCCGTTGTGGATTGTGTTGAAAGATGCGATCGTTCTTCGAGTCATAGATCAGAATTGAACCTTCAACTCCTAGTTCTCGAAAGTGTTTTCCAAAATCCATATTTTGAGCAACTACATTATGATGTGGCTGCTCAATTGCTGATTTTGGTATTGATGCTGATGGCATTGCCTGAAATAGGATAGAGACAGTACCAATTAAGACAACGAGAACAATAATTATAAAGCGAAGTATTCGGTTCATCAGTTTTTGTGAGAGCAGAAGGCAAAATTTGGGTCAGCATAAAAAAGGCGATCGCTAAAGATCGCCTAGTACAAATTAATCAATTATCACAAAAGATTTTATTTGTCAACAAATACTTCCTAGCGTTTGCGTTTTACTTGCTCTTGCCGTCTGCGATCGCGCCAGTCAGCCGCAGTCAGATAAAGAACGCCACCCGTAACTGTCACCATCAATCCAAACGCTATCCAAGCCAGTAAATTAATAGCCGAAAATTCCACGATTCCTCCTCAAATCTTACATTCAACATTCGACCGTTAACCGTTAACCGTTAACCGTTAACCGTTAACCGTTAACCGTTAACCGTTAACCGTTAACATTCCACAGTTAACCGTTAACCGTTAACCGTTAACCGTTAACAATTCAATTAGCAGGCAACTCTGACAAAATTGTAAACCTAACATGATTAATTGCCAGCGTTCCCACCGAAACATCCTCCTTATTCAAAGGAAGTCCTTCACTTTTCAGACTTTGAAACCGAATGCCCTTACCGATTTCTACATGATACCAAGCCAAACCCATAAAAAACCGCAAAGGATAAGGGCCACGCTCTTGAATATCATCAGGGTTCGACTCCATCGGCACCCAGCCAAATCCCGGTATGTAAAACTCCAACCAAACATGATTAAAATCTGGCGACAAAGGCACGCCCTTCCTGTCAGCAAAAGCTGGACACTTATAGCGGCCAATAGTGCGGCAAGCAATCCCATTCAACCTAGCCAAAGCCAACAACACGCCCACATATTCCCCACAAGAACCCGTACCCCGTCGCAGCACAACATCAGGCGTATCAATGTGCGGTCTGATACTATAAGAAAGACAATCGTAAACATAATTACGAATGCTCAGCAATTTTCGCAGCACATTTGTTTCAGTTCCGATCGCCTCCTTAGCAGCAGCACGAACAATATCCGAATCCATCGCCAACTGGTCATCATCCACCAAATACTTAGCTTTAAATTCAGAGGTTAAAGCCGGAGCTTTTTCCACATCGCGCGGAGTAATCTCATACTTAATACTCCTCACTTCCAGAAGCGCCTTCCAGCCAAAAATCCGCCTTTCATTCGCGTGTAACGGTTCAAACTTAAACAGCGCCACTCTTTGCCCGTCTTGAATTTCTTCAGTAAAAGGCATTCCAATCGGTGAAATCTCTCGCACCTTTTGGCGGTGAGTTTCTGAAGGTAATGCAATCCGCCATTCTAGATTATCTATGTGTACTTCATCCAGAGGAGCAAGTTCTTCCACATAAGACATCTCCATCAAGAAACCATTAGATAGAGCATAGCGATCGCGTTCGTTGTAATGAAAATACAAAGGATGAATAAACGTGCGATCGCGCTTAGTCAACTGATAAGGATCTTCCGAATTTGGATCGTCCCTGATGTAAAGTTCCTCCCCAGAATAAGCCACATAAAGTAAATCCTCTCCCGTTGCCGCATCCCGACGAAAAGCTAAAGCCGCAGGTGACTCAAACGGTGTCAGAACACTAAAGCGAACCTCCCCATTTGCCCTTTCTAAACAGTAAACCGTTTGCTCAATCGTATCACAAACCCAAAGTTCCTCATCCCGTACCGTAATATTTTCAATTCCAATCCCTGGCGCATAAAACCGAGTAATTTCCTTACCATTATTACGGTTGAAAACAATTATGCAACCTGCTTTTTGACAAGTTACATAAACAGTAGCATTCCAAACCGCAACTCCATTCACAGCATAAGGAAGCGAAACAAAATGCTGAGGCTTAAGCTCCACAATAGAACCATCTCGAATTGCACCCGGACAGAAGTAAACACTGTCATCTCGCACGAACCAGAGACTATCTTCCCAAATAGCCAAACCAGTTGCATTAGCAAACTGAGCGACCTGACAGGGATTCAAAACAGTTGTACTGTCAGTTTCAGTGTCAATCGAAAGTAAAAGCCCCTCGGCATTGTCCATAGCAAAGAGCGCATTTCCTAAAAACGCAATACCCTGTACTGCCAAGACCCCTATCGGCCTGACCGTCCTGGCCGGTGAAAGCTGTTGAGCTGAGAGTTGAGGTGAATCGAGGTGCATGATAATTGAGTGTGGGTAGTGTTAAAATCAAACCGAATTGGCAGGTAAAAATCAACAGGCATCTCTGCACCGTGCCTCCGCCTGCTTGGTTGCCGATCTCCCTGAGAGTTAGGCTAGCATTTCATTGGCGGGAAGCTCAATCTAATAGACATCTGGTAAAAGCTAGGTTTAGGGTAGTCATCCTGTAGCCCTTACTTTATTTTTACAACAAGTCTAGTAGTCAGACTTCTAGCAGTAAACTCAATCGTATCTACTAAAAGAAATAAAATAAGTACAATAGATTACTAGATCGGGCGGAACATTAGATACAATAAACTCATCTAATAAAGTTGCTAGGTTCATCAGAAGGCTGGTTCATCATGGCTTCGACAAAGGCTCCTCTACAAATCGCAGTTCTTTCCTTAGCTCTGTCTATGGACATAGTTGCGATCGCTACCTTCGTAAGACCCGCTGATGCTGCAAATACTTTTGCAGATATAGGCGATCGCATATCATCAACCCAAAAACTCCCCGACTATTCGCTTACTGCCGAACCTACCACCCAAAATGGAGGTAGAGGCAGCAGCCAACTATCCAATGGGAGTTGGAACGCTTTTGAGCCACCCGATCGCGGAGTGCCCGGTCGTCGTGAAGGTGGTGGCACTCGCGGCCCAGAATGCCCCACCAGCACCACTGCTTTGATTCCTAAATCAACTATGGGGCGCACCGTATCAGCAAACCCAACATTCTTCTACTACGTTCCAGCAGTTCTCGACAAAACAGTTGAGTTTGAGTTAGCCGACGAAGCCGACAAGACAATTTACAAAACCAGCTTCAGGATGATCGCTAAAGCCCCCGGCATTGTTAGCGTTACCCTTCCTGCGGCTTCTGGATCTTCCCTAGAAATTGGGAAAAACTACCACTGGTATTTTACTATTAAGTGCAACCCCAATGACACCGAGGCGGATATAGTAGTTTCTGGATGGATTAACCGGGTAGAAATCACCCCAGATTTGAAAGCTCAGTTAGATCGATCCACATCGGAGAGCGATCGCCTCAGCATCTACGCCAAAGAATCTCTTTGGTACGAATACCTCACCACCCTCGCAAATTTGCGCCGTTCTCAACCAACTGACTCAGCCCTAACAGTCAAATGGACAGAACTTTTGAGTGCAGTTGAGCTAGAAAAAATAGCCCAACAGCCCTTAGTACAGATCCAATTGATTCCCACAAATTAATTTTTGGTGGAACGGTTTACAGATAGAGCAGTCACATCTACCAATTAGGACATTAACAGAAGTAGTGAATCAGCTTTCAGCGATCGCCACCCTTCTGTTACCCCGATCAATTTTTCACCCTGACTACACAAAATTTAAAAACCTACCCCCTAGACTGGGGGAAACTTTACGCCCGAAACAACCTTGAGGAGAGATCGCTATATCCTATGGGCAAACGTGGTGAACTTGGGAATCTGTGCCAACAGGATATTAAGGCGGCAATGTCTTAAATAATCTTCATGGCTTTAGCTTCGAGAGTGTCAAATTAACGGAAATCAGGTAGTGCAACTGGGGTTGGCTAGCTTATCTTGGCTGTTATTAACACATCTAGCCACAACCTCATATTTCGCCTACCCAAAAATCACTCTTGTGAGAGGAACTGAGCGCAATTAGTTGCTGCCATACAGAAGCACACGAAAAGCTCAGCTTATTTTAAATACATTGGTAGGTAATCCTAAGATAAACTGGCGTGGTAAAGCAGCCGACAAACTAATTAAAGAGTCTATTATTTATGCCCTGGAGTGCAAGTCTTGTAATGTTTCGGTGTGGAGTCTCAATTCCCAGCGCAGTTCTGATTGCTTGCTTTTGTACCAACGATGCTTTCTCCCAAACTCCTGACATTTCACTCTTGCCAACTCTCACCGCTAACCCCGTAGAAACCGAATACGGGGCATTGGATAGCGTTGTAAAGCCAGCAAAAAACGACAGAAACAGGGGAGACTTAAGCGAGCTAGAACCAAGGGAGGAAAGCAGCACCCCAGTAACAAGAGAATTGAATTATGTAGGGGAAAAGCAGACAAATTCTGAGTTGGTATCGTCCAATGTGGTGCTAGCGGAAAACAGCGATCGCCCCAGTTATTCAGAATCTATCTACCCTAACTCCGTCACGCTTAATACTACCGATCGCAACCTAGAGTCTGAATCTCACCTACAGGAAAAACAAAGCTTTAGAACCTCCTGGGGTTCTCTACCTCCTGCTGTCGATCCACAGAGAAATTACCTTCAAGCCCAGACACCACCAACACCACCCACGAATCTACCAGCCGATATCAATCCCGATCTAAATTCAGATCCAAATCGCGATCGCTTTCTACAACCTACCCCCCAGCCATCCCCAGAACCCCCCCAAGCACCGCCACAAGTAGAACCGCAACCTACGCCCACACCGCAGCCAGAACTACCCAACGTACCAATTCCAGTTCAGAAAATCGAGGTTCTTGGCAGTACAATTTTAACTCGCTCAGAAATTGACGCGATCGTTAAACCCTTAGAAGGGCGTTCTGTCACCCTAGAACAACTCAGACAAGCCGCCGACAAAATCACCGAAATTTACCTAGATCGAGGCTACATCACCTCTAGAGCCGTTCTTCCACCCCAAACCATCACAGGGGGTATTGTCCAGATTCAGGTGATCGAAGGCAAGCTTGCCAGCATTGAGGTGCAAGGAAACAAACGCTTGCATTCATCCTACATCCGCAGCCGCATCCAGTTAGGTGCAGGGCAGCCTTTGAGTACTGCTAAGCTAGAAGACCAACTGAGATTACTCCGCGTCGATCCGCTGTTTGAGAATGTGGAAGCTAGCCTGCGAGCCGGTAACAAGGAAGGCGAAAGTATTCTAACCGTCCGCGTCATTGAGGCTAATCCCTTTCAAGCTAACTTCAGCATTGATAATTACTCGCCACCTAGTGTCGGTTCAGAACGCTTGGGTGTGAATGTGCGCCATCGTAATGTAACAGGCAGGGGCGACGAACTGGCAGGAGCTTATTATCGATCGCTTGGCGACTCCGATGTTTTTGACTTTAGTTACCGCCTCCCGCTAAATCCTATGAACGGTACGCTGCAACTGCGGGCAGCACCAAATCGCAATAGTATTGTTCAAGCACCTTTCGATGAGTTTGATATTTCCGGGAAATCTCACCTGTTTGAAGTTAGTTACCGTCAGCCACTAATGCGATCGCCCATAGAGGAATTTGCGGTATCAGTTGGTTTTACTTATCAAAGAGGCAGAACTTTTCTCGCAGGCGATCCATTTCCCTTTGGAGTTGGGCCTGGGGAAGAAGGCAGCAATAAGGGCGTTACTACCACCAGCGTCATTAAGATTGGACAGGATTATATTCGCCGCGATCCTCGTGGGGCTTGGGCGTTGCGATCGCAATTCAGCATTGGTACTGGTTTGTTCGACGCTACTAGCAACGAATCGCCGATTCCTGACGGGATGTTCTTTAGCTGGCTAGGTCAGGTACAGCGGGTGCAAAGGCTTAATGATAAGCATTTGTTAATCGTACAGGCAGACTTGCAACTCTCTGCTAATAGCTTATTACCATCGCAGCAGTTTGTGATTGGGGGCGGACAATCTTTGCGGGGCTATCGTCAAAACGTGCGATCGGGCGACAATGGCTTTCGTTTCTCAATTGAAGATCGTATTACTGTAGATCGGGATACTTCCTCGAATACCCCTACTCTTCAGTTAGCGCCCTTTATCGATTTGGGTATGGTTTGGAATACGGGCAATAATCCCAATAAGATCGGTTTTCCCAACACTACTATTTTCGGCACTGATAGCGCCTTTCTTGCTGGCATCGGTTTAGGCATACTCTGGGAACCTATACCTAAAGTAAATGTACGTATTGACTATGCCCTTCCCTTAATTAGCATCAAAGATAAAGGCACAAATGCCCAAGACTCCGGCTTCTACTTCAGCGTCATCTACAGTCCTTAAGATTGTTGATTGGTAACTATATGGAATTACCATAAGCTAGTCAATAATTTTGCTCGATGTTTTTGACTCCGCGTGGGTAAATCCTGCATGGATGTCCAGAAACCGGGTTTATGCTTAAAGGGTAACAGCGATCGCAAATACCAACAATGCGATTAAGCAAAACCATAACATCTCATTGCCATTATAATCAACTGATTGCTGTTTTTCTAGCCTAAAAATACAGCCACTTTTCAAACAAACGGCTTGATTTTCCGAGGTTTTTCTGAGTTTGCAACCGACTTGAGGACAAGAAGACATAACGCTTAACTCCGGTTTTGATTGAGTAACCCCCCCCCTTTTTAAGAGGGGTTGATGATTAATTGACTTTGGATTTGAGGGGCGGGCAGTTGTAGAGGATAACTGCGATTAAGAGTAAGGCTATCGCAATTACGTGTAGCAAACTGATGGGTTTT
>DATGYA010000458.1:0-21126 GCA_035298405.1 Kamptonema sp.
ATCGCATCGCGGCGACTTCAACCTCTGGCATATCGACGGCGGCGAGCACATATTCCGCACTTTACCTGCTTGTCAGTTCAGTGTCTTTGAAGAAACAAACGGCAAAAAGCAAGCTTACGCTTTGTCTACGGAACCCCCCGCAGATGGTAGCCTTTCAGCGTGGAAATGGTATCCGAATGAATTAAAAATTAAAGATGAAAAGTTAAAAATTGAAGAGGACAATTCAGATTCAAAAGTTAGCACTGGTAGTTATCATGCGCTTTATCCTCGCAGTTGGTTTGTTTATGAAAATGTGTTTCAAGCACAATTAAGCTGCGAACAATTTTCGCCAATATGGGCGGGAAATTATCAGGAAAGTAGTTATCCTGTCGCTATGTTTGAATGGATAGCCCATAATCCCACAGATAAGCCAATCACTCTCAGCATCATGCTGACTTGGCAGAATACAGTCGGCTGGTTTACTAATGCTAGTAAATCTCCAGAAGTGAAAGTACGAGATGATGGTAGTCCAGTTTATGAATATAATTCTCGTTGGGGTGAAAGTGGGGGGAATTTCAATCGGTTAGTAGAAGATTTTCACCGCATTGGATGCGTAATGACGCGGTTGAGTGCTTCAGAAGAAGTGCAAGAAGGGGAGGGACAATGGGCGATCGCAACTGTCGCCAACGCTGCCGTAGAAGTATTTTACCAAACCCGCTGGAACCCCGCAGGCAGCGGTGAAGACATTTGGCGACCTTTTTCTCAAGAAGGCTTTTTGCTGGACGATTTAGACGAAACGCCAGCAGCAGGAGGGGAACAATTAGCTTGCGCGATCGCAGTTCGCTTTACAATTCGACCTGGCAAAACTCGTAAAATTCCCTTCATCTTAGCTTGGGATTTTCCGATTACCGAATTTGCCTCTGGAGTTTGGTATTATCGCCGCTACACCGATTTCTTTGGTCGTAATGGCAAAAATGTTTGGTCAATAATTCGCACCGCCTTAAAACATTCCGACACTTGGCGAGAAAATATCGAAGCTTGGCAGCAACCAATTTTAGAACGAGCAGATTTGCCAGACAGCATCAAAATGGCACTGTTTAACGAACTGTATACTCTCACTGATGGCGGTACACTCTGGAGTGCTGCTGACGAACGCGATCCTAAAGGTCAATTTGCAGTTTTAGAGTGCATAGATTATCGTTGGTACGAAAGTTTAGATGTCCGACTTTACGGTTCTTTTGCCCTGTTAATGTTGTGGCCAGAACTAGATAAGGCAGTGCTTTTAGCTTTCGCCAGGGCAATTTCTACAGGAGATGCAACACCCAGAGTTATTGGCTGGAATCAAGCGTCAGCAGTTCGTAAAATTTCTGGGGCAACACCCCACGATTTAGGCGCTCCCAACGAACATCCTTGGGAGAAAACTAATTATACCAGCTATCAAGATTGTAATTTGTGGAAAGATTTACCCTGCGATTTTGTCTTGCAAGTTTATCGAGATTTTCTGTTAACTGGTAGCACAGATTATGAGTTTTTGCAAGAGTGTTGGCCTGCGATTATAGAAGCGCTAGCTTATCTCAAAACATTCGATCTCAATGGGGATGGAATCCCTGAAAATGCAGGAGCACCGGATCAGACATTCGATGATTGGCAGATGCGGGGGGTGAGTGCCTACTGCGGCGGGTTGTGGTTAGCGGCTCTAGAAGCTGCGATCGCGATCGGCAACCTCCTCATTAAGCATCAAAAAAATAGTGGAGAAGAATTTAACCAATCATCAATTACCACTTACCAAAATTGGTTAGAACAAGCTAAACCAATCTATCAAGAAAAACTTTGGAACGGGCAATATTACCGATTAGATAGCGAAAGTGGTTCAGAGGTAGTAATGGCAGATCAATTGTGCGGTCAATTCTATGCACGTTTGCTAGGATTGCCGGATATTGTCCCTCAAGAATGTGCCATCAGCGCCCTGGAAACAGTTTATGAATCTTGTTTTCTCAAGTTCAATAAAGGCGAGTTGGGCGCAGCTAACGGGGTAATGCTTGACGGTTCCCCAGAAAATCCAAAGGCAACTCATCCTCTAGAAGTTTGGACGGGAATTAATTTTGGTTTAGCTGCTTTTATGGTGCAGATGGGGATGAAGGAGAAAGCTTTGGAATTGACAGAGGTAGTAGTGAAGCAAATTTATGAAAATGGGTTGCAATTTCGGACACCTGAAGCGATTACAGCAACAGGAACATTTCGGGCTAGTCACTATTTGAGAGCAATGGCAATTTGGGCCATTTATCATGTTATAGAATAAGGAAGAAGGAAGAAGGATGAGGTAATATTAGAAATCCTTGATTGTATTCCTTTGTCATACTTTAATCGACTTGTAGGGTGCGTCAGACACAGGAATCGATCGAGATCGTCAGGGTTTTAGCGTCTGACGCACCCTACTAACCGATGCCCGTTGCGTAAGTCCTGTTTAAAAAAACCTACAGCAAACCATCAAGTTCTAAATCTTCAATAATTTGCAACCCGCGCGGATCGCCAACTCGCAACAGGGAAGACTTAGCATCTTCCCGCACACTTAAATCTTCATCTGTCTCTAAAGCTTCAATCAAACCATCGATCGCACCAGCATAAACCACATTATTTGGCAATTCCCGGCACAGTTGACCAATCGCCCAAGCACAATTACTCCGCACTGCTGCTACAGAGTCTCGCCGCAAAGCTTCAATTAAAGGAGGGACAGCACCGATCGCGACATCGTAACCGACATTTCCCATCTGACCGAGGGAACTTGCCGCCCACAATCGTACCGCAGAAATATCGGTTCTCAGGGTGTCAATCAGGGGAGGTAAGGAACGGCGATCGCGACAATTTCCCAACGCCCAAACTACGCCCTTGCGGACATAACCATTCCAGTCACGATTGAGCTGGTCGATCAGCGGTTTCACCGCCTCCGGGCTAGGGTTCCGCCCCAAAGCATAAGCCGCACTCACCCGCACTAAAGGACAGCCATCTCGCAACAAGCGAATTAAATGAGGGATGGCTCGTTCGTCTTGCAGTTCGCAAAAAGCTCTCGCTGCGATCGTGCGCTGCTGTGCATCTGGAGATTCCAGCAAAGGCAGCATTTCCTCTGGATCTGGTTGTGGGGGTTCGGACTCCTCCAAATAATCCAAAGGGCTTTCGAGTGCAGCGTCAGTATTGATTGCGCTTAGGTAATCATCATCATCCATAAATCTAACTTTACCGCACTAGGGCGGATCAAAAGCAAAGACTTACACGACTGGCACACTTAAATCAGCTTGTAGAGTGCGTCAGACGAAGTTAGCGATCTAATAAGAGTAGGGGCCTCCGGGACACCCTACTCTATTTTTTCCTGATTAGTCTAGCCGTTCGCTCGAGTAACAGTTTTTAATTTCAGAATTGAAAAACTTTCCAGTAGAGTCAGCATTCCGCAAAGATTCCCAAGTGTCCTCCTCTACATCAGCATATTGATAAACAGCTCCACTCCTAAATTCTATTTGCAAAGTTTGGCTATCGGCATCATAACCAATCGCTTTTGCCATAGATGAACTAACTGGCAGCATAGCGATTTGGTCTTGGCTTGAGGTAATTTGATTTGCTTCAATACTACCGCTTAGTTCTCCTAGATCGTTATTAGCAATAAAGGCAACTTGTTGCAGTCCTTGTAAAGCAGCTTCTGGGGCATCAATCTCAATGTACTCTACCTGATCTCCGCGGTCTATTAACAGCCCTAACTGACCGTTAGAATGACCGACTCCCACTATATTGCTTAAGTCAATCTTCGTTAGCTTCATAGGAAATTTCCTTTCAGCGATTGAATTCACTGTAGCAACTTTATCATTAAAAATGGGTTTGAGAGCTGGAGATGATGCTGCGCCTGGTTCTACCAATCTTCGTCATCATTAACATTCAAAAAAATCTACTCGCTCAAAATTTGGGAGTATAGGTCTTTCCCATCACTCAGGCAATAGTTTTCAGGTTGCCAAACTTTCTCAGCTTTTTCAGCTTTCCGCGATCGCAGGCCTCAAAAAAATCCGCACCCCGCGAAACGTTGAATTTAAAAGCGGACGATGGGACTCGAACCCACGACGTTCAGCATGGGAAGCTGACATTCTACCACTGAATTACATCCGCGTTAAACCAGTATCAGTTAATTGTACCTTGTCGTTGAACTAAGTGCAAGGGCAATCAAAAAATATTATACCTCATTTTCGGAATCTGACCCCTAATATTTTATATCAAATCCAGTAAATTAACCATAATCCAGAGCTTAAGCACTTGCGGTTGCAGTGTTAGATCCAGAGCGACAGTGCTTCGCTTCACCCCTACCTAGAGGTAGCTTGTTCAGCTTTTCCCTAAGTAAAGTATAGCATTAGATCGCAAATTTGGTAAGATGGTCTCCGTTTTTATACGTAAGTGTAATTACATAAATTAGATATACATAACGATCTGCCGTTGCTCCGAGAGCAGATTTTCTGTCAAGATAAGTGTCGTAGCGAACTTTAATATTTTACTTGCAAGGCGTATCTTTTAAAGATAGGCTGCACTCATAACTAAGAGTGCAGCGGAAATTAACCATGTCACACCCTAACCAACAAATTTGTCGCACCATTGCTCTCCCACAAATCTATGATATGACCGCCACCTTGGAGCATAAGGTATGGGAGTTGACTGCTGAATTAAGCAGCGTCCGTCAGCAGCTAGAGAGGGTGATGGACCAACTTAAAAAGACTAATGACGCGCTGCAAGAAAGCGAAGTACTTCTGCATACAGTCATTTCCAAAGCACCAATTGTTGTCTGGGCATTAGATCGAGAAGGCACGTTTACCCTTTTAGATGGCAAAGGTCTGGAAAATTCAGGTCTCCAGCCTGGTCAAGTCGTAGGGCAGTCTGTTTTTGACTTATACCGCAACCATCCAAACATCTTAGAAAATATCGCTGTTGTATTTGCAGGCACGGATAAAAGTTGGCTCGCAGAAATTGGCGATTTGGTATATGAAACTCAATCCACACCGATCCGAGATCGAATGGGTAAAGTTGTGGGCATTCTCAGTGTTTCTACTGACATCACCCAGTGTCACCAATCTGAAGCAGCTCTGCAAAAAGCCAAGGTCGAGTTAGAGTTTAGAGTTGAGGAGCGGACTGCGGCTTTAAAGGAGTCTAACGATCAGTTGGTAGTGGAGATTGTTGAGCATCTACAAGCAGAGAAGGCGCTGCGATATCGACTAGAATTTGAACAATTAATAGCGACTATTTCTACTCATTTTATCAACTTGACGGCAGAAGAAATTGACAATGGAATGGAGCGAGTCTTGGAAGCGATCGCAACTTTCAGCGATGCCGATCGCAGTTACATCTTTTTGCTCGATAACAGCGGCACTCAGCTCAACAATACTCATGAGTGGTGCGCCCCCGGTATTTCGCCACAAATTCGCCGCAGACAAGGCATATCGGTAGAAACTCTGCACTTATGGCAACAACAAATCCGCCGACTGGAAACAGTTTACATTCCGAGTGCAGCTAATTTACCGCGATCGCAGCGTACCGCCAAAGCCATTTTGCGATCGCAGTCTATCCAATCCTTAATCGTCGTGCCAATGGCCGATCGCGGTCAGCTAGTAGGATTCCTGGGTTTTGATTCTGTGCGAGTAGAAAAAACCTGGTCAGAAGACATCATCGCCTTGCTAAAAATTGTCGGCGAAATGTTCGTAAATGCCCTAGAACGTAAGCAAGTAAAAGAAGCTTTAAAAGAAAGCGAGAAAAAGTATCGAAATCTGGTTGAGACCTCCCAAGAGTTAATTTGGTCAGTCGATATCCAAGGAAAATTTACATTCGTAAATTCTGCTGTTAAGCGGATTTACGGTTGCGAACCAGCAGAAATAATTGGTCATCATTTTATAGATTTCCTCCCATCAGAAGCACATAGCTACTATCTTGAAGCCTTTGAGAAACAATTAATAGAAGCTAGCATTCATGGGCAAAAAGATTGTGCTTATTCTCCTTATGAAACTGTACATTTACGGCGCGACGGCACACCTGTTTATCTCAGCGTTAGTAGTATTGTTTATAAAAGCGAAAATGGGAACGTTTTAGGGATTATGGGTACTGCTACAGATATTAGCGATCGCAAACGTTCAGAAGCAGCTTTACAACAAGCCAAAGATCAACTTCTAGCTGTTTTAGATGCCGTGCCGGGATTTATTTCTTGGGTAAGTTCAGATTTGCAGTACATCGGAGTCAATCAGCACTTAGCTACCTCATTAAAGATGCTACCAGAAAGCTTTGTTAATCAAGAAATTGGCTTTCTTGAGAAAGGTTCCGGCTTTGCCCAATTTATCCGCAACTTTTTTACAGGTTCAGCTCAGCAAGCATCTCAAGAAATTGAAATTGAAATTAATAGTTCTGTACACAATTATTTAATTGTAGCCCAAAAATATCAGCAAGGAACAGCGGCAGTTTCCGTAGGAATTGACATTAGCGATCGCAAACACGCCGAAGCCCAAAAAACCCAATTAATCGCCTCCCTCCAAGAATCAGAGCGCAAATTTCGCAGCCTCTACGAAGCCACCAGCGACGCAGTAATGCTCCTCGACGAACGCGGTTTTTTTGACTGCAACCGCGCTACCCTAGAAATATTTGGCTGCACCGCAAAAGAGGAATTTTGCGGCAAACACCCCAGCGAATTTTCTCCATCATTTCAACCAGGCGGACATGATTCAAATAGTTTAGCCAAAGAGCAAATAGCCATAGCAATGCAAACAGGCAGCAACCGCTTTGATTGGGTACATCAACGCCTCGACAGTTCAGAATTTCCCGCAGAAGTATTGCTCTCAGCAATGGAAATTGACGGCAAAAAAGTACTGCAAGCAGTAGTTCGCGACATTACCGAGCGTAAGCAGAATGAAGAGGAAATTAAAGCATCTTTAGCAGAGAAAGAAGTTCTGCTTAAAGAAATACATCATCGGGTTAAAAACAATCTCCAAGTTATTTCTAGTCTCCTCAGACTTCAATCCCGATACATTCAAGATAGAGAACTCATTGAAATGCTAAAAGAAAGCCAAAACCGCGTGCGCTCTATGGCTCTCGTTCACGAACAGTTATATCAAGCTAAAGACCTGTCAAAGATTAACTTTTCCGAATACATACATAACCTCGCGACTAATTTATTTCAAGCTTACGAAGTCAATGAAAATGGCATTAGCTTGGAAATAAAAATCGCTAAAGTTTACCTGAATATAGACACAGCAGTTCATTGCGGCTTAATTATCAATGAACTAATTTCAAATTCCCTTAAATACGCTTTTGTTAATCATCAAAAAGGAAAAATTTATATAGAATGCTTAGTCACAAATCAGCAATTCAAGCTGAGCGTCAGCGACAACGGCATTGGATTTCCGACAGAATTAGATTTTAGAAATTCAGCCTCATTAGGGCTGCGATTAGTATGTTCTTTAGTAAACCAGCTAAGAGGTAGCATTGAACTTGACAACAGCAGCGGAACTACTTTCGCGATTACATTTTCAACGCCAAACTTGCAGCATGGAAGGCAAACTAATGTCAAGAGCTAAAATCCTCATAGTTGAAGATGAAAGTATCATTGCTGAGGACATTGCAGATAGTTTAAAAACTTTGGGCTATCAGATAATAGCTATTGTTTTTTCTGGAGAAGAAGCTATTCAATTAGCAGGTGATATGCAGCCAGATTTAGTGCTGATGGACATTCAACTGCAAGGAGAAATGGACGGAATAACCGCAGCAGAACAAATCAGAGCTCAATTCCAAATACCAGTAGTTTATTTAACAGCTTACGCCGATGACAACACTTTGCAGCGTGTTAATGCTACAAAACCCTTTGGCTATGTCGTCAAACCTTTTGAAGAAAAAAACTTACATTCAGCGATTCAGATTGCCCTCCATCGACACCAGCACGACTGTTTAACAAATTTGCCAAAGCGCTCTTTATTGCGAGAGCGGCTTAGTCAGATATTAGAAAAACAAAAGGCATTTGAGACTCTCATTCCTGTGGTATCTCTTAGCATAGATAGAATTAACAGAATTAACGGTACATTGGGGCATTCCATCGGCGACTTCGTACTCCGCAGCATTGGGCAAAGGCTTACCAACTGCGATCTCAACTTTGATATGGTTGCTCGTTTAGAAGCTGCTGAATTTGCCGTAATTATGCCACAAGTTGCACAAAAACAGGATGGGGCTAATATTGCTCAAAGCATTTTAGATATCATATCTGAACCAATAATTGTAGATGGCTATGAAGTTTGTCTCACTGCCAGCATTGGTATAGCTTTCTATCCTAGTGACGGCACTGAGGAATATGAACTATTAAAAAATGCTTATACAGCCATGTATTATGCTCAGCAACAGGGCGGAAATAATTATCAGTTTCACACAACAAAAGCAGGAGGAGTATCTATTGACCAAATTATTCTAGAAACTAGCCTCCGTAATGCCCTTAAACGCTCAGAATTTGAAGTTTACTATCAGCCCAAAGTCGAGCTTAAAACAGGTAAGATTACTGGTTCAGAAGCTTTAGTACGCTGGAATCATCCAGAACGTGGTTTAGTTTATCCCGCAGATTTTATACCCCTAACCGAAGAAATGGGTTTGATTATTCCCCTTGGTGAATGGGTACTGCGAACTGCTTGTAAACAAACTAAAATATGGCAAGAAGCTGGTTTTTTACCCTTGCGGATAGCAGTAAACTTGTCAGGTCGTCAGTTCAATCAAAAAAATCTTAGTGAAAGGGTAAGCGAGATATTAAAAGAAACAAAGCTAGATCCTAAATATCTAGAATTAGAAGTGACAGAGAGCCTAGTTATTGAAAATGAATCTGCCGCGTCTAAAGCCCTGAGTGAATGGCGTACCCTCGAAATTAAGATAGCAGTTGATGATTTTGGCACAGGATATTCTTCTTTAAGCTATCCTAAACGTTTTCCTTTTGATATTATCAAGATTGACCGCAGTTTTGTCTGTAATATCTCTAACGATCCAAAAAATGCAGCGATTACTAGAGCTATTATTCAAATGGCACACAGTTTGAATATGAAGGTGATTGCTGAGGGTGTGGAAACCCAGGCAGAACTGGATTTTCTCTATCAGTACGAGTGTGATGAAATTCAGGGCTATTTTTTCAGTAAACCGGTGACTAAAGAAGAATTTGAAAAGTTGCTACAAAAAGGTCAATGCTTGCCCATTTCCGATGGGCAATAGTTAATTAAAATTAAAAATTAAAAATTAAAAATTAAAAATTAAAAAAATCAATTAAATATTAACCTTTGACTGTGATTTTAGTTTTGCTGTTTCAGATGAAATTTTACATAGTCTACGTAAAATTACTGAGACGGAACGCAAATACTGCCTCTATTGCCAGCCTACAGGGGTGAAAACTTTAAAAATGTTGTGGAGTGTGAAGACTTGATGAAAACTTTTACTTCTATAGACGTAGAGAACGGCTTTACAATATAATTTGGGAATATTAGATAATTACAGTCATTAGCTTAAGTAGGCGACAAAACAACCGAAAGTAGCTACACATCAGGGGATGTATCATAATCAAACCGATAAGTTCACGGGAGATCGTGTAGTTTCTGCTATGAAAATTAAACTGGTAACTAGCTTAATTGCCGTTGCTGCGACCTTGAGTTCTGTCTTCGGTATAACTCTACCCGCTACTGCTCTGGCCTTCAAAAATCGAACTCAAGCTTCTGCTGATTTCCAAAATACGCTCCAAGAATTTAGGGGATTTGTAGGTGAAGATGGTTATTTTTCTCCTGTAGAAAACGGGGCAAAAGCCTTAAATCTTTCCACTATCGATCTTGCCTACGATCAAGATGTTAAGGTTTATTTCATTGGAGAATCAGCAGGAGGATATCGCAATCAGTTAGATTTCTCTGTCACTAAAGGCGATAGTATTATCCAACAACAAACAAAGATTTTTGGCGATGCCTCTTGCAATCCAGGAGATAGCCAATTTCTCAATTTTAAATTGTTTTGCCCAAATCCCAACAGTGCATTAGCTGGTAAGACTCAGCAAGATAAACCTTTGAATATAGGTGATTTTGCCGAGATTGGAAGTTTTCAAGCAGGAAGTAAATTAAATTTCTGGTTAGTGGCAAATGGTCTTAATGGTGGCATTACTCAGAATGGTCAAAAAGCTATTTACGGATTAGATGGAGCTGCAAATCCCGATCAAACAAAGCACGTTGCTGCTTACTACTATAAAGATTACCTCGTTATTGGTTATGAGGACTTGTGGGGTGGCGGGGACAAAGATTACAACGATGTAGTCTTTGCGATCGATATTGGTAAAAATAACGCTCGCCAACTTGCTAACGTTACTGTTCCTGAACCCACTGCAACATTAGGACTTTTGGGTGTAGGATTGGCGGGTATGGTAGGGACACGCCGCAGAAGAAAACAATTAAAAATTAAAAATTAAAAAGGGCAAAAGGAACTATTTTAATTTTAGCTGACTTAACCTATTCGTTAATTTTTAATTCCCGTAGGGCGAGACAAATCGCTAGAATAGAACTATTGTCTCGCCCTACTGGTGTGTGTTTCTGTGTCGGCAAATCAAAATCCCACTTTCGTCCTAGTGGACGGTCACTCCCTCGCTTTTCGCTCCTACTATGCCTTTGCTAAAAGTCGAGATGGTGGCTTGCGAACTACCACAGGTATTCCTACGAGTGCGTGTTTTGGCTTCCTCAAGTCGCTCTTAGAGGTGATGGCGGCTGAGGAACCGCAGTATATGGCGATCGCATTTGACCTTGGTTTACCTACATTCCGCCACGAAGCTGACGACACTTACAAAGCAGACAGAGCCGAAACTCCTGAAGATTTTATTATTGACCTAAAAAATCTTCAAGAACTGTTAAGTTATTTCCATTTGTCAATAGTAACTGCTCCTGGTTATGAAGCTGATGATGTCTTGGGAACCTTAGCACAGAGAGCCAGTGCCGCAGGTTTTATTGTCAAAATTCTTACAGGCGATCAAGATTTATTTCAGCTCGTTAATACAGCAGCAAATATCAGCGTTTTGCGTCTTGGTAGAGATTCCTTCGGGCGTGGTGGTACAGGGCGAGGTCAAGAATATGGGCCCGAACAAGTAATAGAAAAACTCGGAATTCGACCAGAGCAAGTAGTTGATTATAAAGCTCTCTGCGGCGATGCGTCTGATAATATTCCGGGAGTTAGGGGCATTGGCACAAAAACCGCTGTACAATTGTTGACAACTTATAACTCCCTTGACGAGATTTATGCTTCTATAGATGAGATTAAAGGAGCCGTTAAGAAAAAGTTGGAAGAAGGGAAAACAGAAGCATATCATTCTCAACATCTGGCTAGAATTGTGTGCGATGTTCCCTTAGAAATTGAGTTAGAAGACTGTCAGCTTAAGGGTTTTGATGAGGCGGCTTTAATACCTATTTTGGAAAAGTTAGAGTTTAAGACGTTCTTAAATAAAGTCAAGCAACTTCAGAAGCGGTTCGGTGGTGTAGAACAGAGTGGAGAGAATATTGACAGCAGACAAGTGGAACAAGGCAAGGAGGATGCCCGCAGCACAAGAAAGAATGAAATTAGCGAAGATCGAGTTAGTGGAAAAAATAGCGATCGCACTTTATCAAACAATGAATTATCAAACAATGAATTATTAAACAATGAAGATGATGCAAACTGGTTTTGGAATTTAACTGATACTCTAGATGCTCAGCAGCAGGCAATTTTACCAATTAAACCTCGCATTATTCAAACGCGAGAACAATTAACTGAATTAGTGCAACTGTTGCAAACTTTTACTGACTCAGCCACACCTGTTGCTTGGGATACTGAAACTACAGCTTTAGAACCACGAGACGCGGAATTAGTAGGAATTGGCTGTTGTTGGGGAACTGATGAAGATGATTTAGCTTACATTCCTCTCGGACATAAAACGGGCGATAACTTGGACAAAGCAATAGTGCTAGAAGCGCTGCGCCCGATTTTAGAAAGCGATCGTTATCCTAAAGTGTTGCAGAATGCCAAATTTGACCGTTTAATTCTGCGTAGTCAGGGAATTAAACTAGGTGGCGTTGTATTTGACACTATGTTAGCCAGTTATGTAATCGATCCAGAAGGCAGTCACAACCTTACTGCTCTGTGTAAGGAATACTTGGAAGATCGAAAGTTAACTGCCAAAAGTTATAAAGATTTAGTGCCTAAAGGTAAAAATATCGCAGACTTAGCTATTTCAATTGTTGCCAACTACTGTGGAATGGATGTTTATACAACTTTCCTGCTAGTACCAAAAATTCGCGAAAAACTAGAAGAACTTGATGCAGAAAAACCGCCTATAGAATCTTTAAAACAGTTGTTATTAGAAGTAGAGCAGCCTCTAGAACCTGTTTTAGCTCAGATGGAATACACGGGGATTCGTATTGACAAAGCTTATCTAGAAAAACTATCACAGGAGCTAGAAAAGAAGTTAGAAATAATTGAAAATGAAGCTCACGAAGTTGCGGGAGAAGACTTTAGTTTAAGTTCGCCTAAACAGTTGAGTAAGTTGTTATTTGAAACGCTAAAACTCGACACAAAAAAATCTAGAAGAATTCAAAGCGGCTATTCCACTGATGCTGCTGTTTTAGAAAAGCTGCAAGGCGATCATCCCGTAGTTGACGCTATCTTGGAACATCGAACTTTATCAAAGTTGAAGTCAACTTATGTGGATGCTTTGCCACAGTTAGTACGTCCCGATACGGGACGGGTACATACAGATTTTAATCAGGCTGCTACGGGGACAGGGCGGCTGTCTTCTTCTAATCCGAATTTGCAGAATATTCCTATACGCACAGAGTTTTCGCGGCAAATTCGCAAAGCATTTTTACCTCAAGAAGGCTGGCTGATGGTGTCGGCTGACTATTCTCAAATTGAGTTAAGGATTTTGGCTCATTTGAGTCAAGAACCTGTATTAGTTGAGGCTTATACAACTAATCAGGATGTGCATACTGTGACGGCGAAGCTGTTGTTTGAAAAGGAAACTATAACGCCAGATGAGCGTAGGTTGGGAAAAACAATTAATTTTGGAGTAATTTACGGCATGGGAGCACAGAGATTTGCGCGGTCTGTGGAAGGGGTAAGTCCGACTCAGGCTAAGCTGTTTATTGACAGATTTAATCAGCGTTATTCTAAGGTTTTTGAGTATTTGAATAGGGTAAAGAAGGATGCGATCGCACAAGGTTATGTCTCAACAATTTTAGGTCGCCGCCGCTATTTCAAATTCGAGACTGAAAGTATCCGTAAACTGAAAGACTCTGATGTTCAAGATATTAATCTCGCAACTCTCAAAAATATAGGTCAGAATGACGCGCAACTTTTAAGAGCCGCTGCTAATGCGCCAATTCAAGGTTCTAGTGCTGATATAATCAAAATTGCGATGGTGAAGTTAGACGCAATCTTAAGGAATTACCAGGCGCGGTTGCTGTTGCAAGTACATGATGAATTAGTGTTAGAAGTGCCGCCGGATGAGTGGGAAGAATTGGAAGGTAAAATCAAAGATACAATGAAAAATGCTGTAAAATTAAGCGTGCCCCTAGATGTTGATATTCATGCAGGGCAAAATTGGATGGATACAAAGTAAACCTTAGACGATAATATAGTCAGAGGTTAACAATACTAAAAAATCACACTAAAAGATGAGCGAGCTTAAAATTGTCAACTCCCAGGTAATGAAACGTTTAAGTATGCTAGCGCTAATCTTGCTATTAGTTGGCTGCCAGCAAACTGCGGAAACAAACAATTATGCTGTAAAGCGAGTTAGCGATGGTGATACTCTGACGCTAACTGATACCAAAGGTAAGGATATTAAAGTCCGCTTTGCGTGCGTAGATGCACCTGAAGTTCCCCATTCTCAAAAGGAAAGACAGAGTACAAAAATAGTTGATAAAGATCAATTTATGTGGGGATTAAAAGCACAGCAACGAATACAACAGCTAATTAATAAAGGAGGCGATCGCGTACTTTTAACTATAACTGATACTGACCAATACGGGCGCAAAATCAGCGAAGTTCGCTTACGTGATGGGACTTTTGTTCAGGAAGTTTTACTGCGCGAAGGATTGGCAATGGTATACCGTCCCTATCTGAAAAACTGCCCCAGTGCAGATATTGTTCAAAAAGTCGAAGCCGAAGCTAAAAAAAGTCGGCGCGGTGTGTGGGGAGATGCCAAGTTTGTTCCAGCTTGGGAGTTTCGACGCAACAGCAAATGATTAAACCGTTGGTTGCTAAAAAAGTTGCGATTCTGAGAGTAATAGCGGTCAATAGATGTGCTACGCTCCTGATAACTCGATGTAATTTAAGGAACATCAATGAAGATCAAGCATCTAGTTCTTTCGGGAATAGCTCTTACGTTCGGTGCGGGGGTCGTAGGAACTGCCATTGCTCAACAACTAACTAATGAGCAAAAAACTGTCGTCTGTCGTCTGAAAAATGAGGTTGCTCAGCAGAAAGGAAAGGGTAATAAGCTAGTCTTTTTGCCGTTGTTAGGAAAGGTTCGTAAGCAAGTCGAAACTCCTTTTAGAGCAACGCTCTATCCTAATATTGAGTATATTTTTGTAGGGGCTTGTGACGAAAATTGCAAGGATTTAAACTTGAGGCTCAAAGATTTAAGCGGTCAGGTAGTTGCTGAGAGTCAAAATGTAGATGGCCTTCCGGTTATTACTTTTACTCCTCCCTCAGAAAGCGAATATCAAATTGCGGCAAAACCGGGGGAATGCACTACTGCTAATGGCTGTAACTTCGGAATGGGAATTTTTGCTCCTACCAGTGTTAATGTCCCTAATGCTTCTAAGCTTCCTGCCGAGCTGGCGCAATTTCAAATGTGTCAATAAAGCCTGGAATTACTGCCCCCCTTAATTAAGGGGGGTTAAAAAAATAGTTGCTTGTCTTGTTGGTAAAATAATAATGATGAATCAATCTGAAATTATAAATAACCCCCAGATTAATCCTAGAGAGCTGCTGGAACTATATCTAAATCAAGAGTACGACCAGCTCTCAGAAATATTTCTTCGGGTTCTGGAACATTTTCAGAATAAAACTTACTTGGCTCTGGATTTTAATTTACGATATTTTGTTAATGTTTTTGTCAAAAATTTTTTGTACTTATTTACTCAACCTGAATATATTCTTAGCGATCGCCACGTCAATAGATTTATTAAACATAACTTAACTATTTCTAATCTGGTGGCAATGTCGAGTTTTAAAACTACAGATGCTTACCTACAAATTCTAAACGATCAACCTCGCAACTTTGCTAAGTTACTAAGTTTGTACTCAGCTCGAAATACTGTAAAGTTTGACAAAAAAGCACTATTTGATGCAAATTCTCAATTAGCTACTCTTTGGTACTGCTGTTTTTGCGAGAGTTACCGCTCTGGGGTTATTAACAAGGAAGTTCGCCAAAATTTGCGGGAACACATCATTTACACGGATGAGAGATTAAAGGATTTTTCTAACATTGATGATATTTACTTTGGAGCTTCTTATATAGATGGCGATCGCGATCGCGAAATCAAGCAGAAAATCAATCACTCTATTCAAAACAGCTCTTTCGCCGTCACCGCAAAGATTAACAACAATCCCCACCCAAAAAAACTAGCCGTAATCACATCTCTCTGGTTCTCCCAGCATTCAGTTTATCGCATCCTCTCTGAGTTTGTTGAGTCTCTGAAGGATGACTACGAATTAACCTTAGTGCATTTGGGCGACATCAGAAATAATATAGATATCGGATTTTTCAAAGAAATTAGGTATGTTTTTGTAAAAGACGGTTACTTAAATATAGAGGCTATTAGAGAAAACGATTTCGCCGCAGTTTTTTATCCTGATATCGGCATGACTGTAGAAAGTATTTTTCTATCTAATTTAAGGATAGCACCACTTCAGATTTGCGGTCTCGGTCATTCAGTCAGCACTTTCGGCTCAGAAATAGATTATTATATCAGTGGTGCCGATGTAGAAATTCCAGAAGGTGCAGAAGCAAATTATTCCGAAAGATTGGTATTATTACCTGGATTTGGTGCTATCCACAACACGCCTAATTATCAAATTAGAAATATTGAGAAAAAACGCCCAGAATTTATCATTAACTGTCCTTGGTACGCCCAAAAAGTAAACTATGACTTAGTATCTTATTTAAAGGAAATAGTAGCACAGTCTCAAAAAGATATTATTTTTAGGTTTTTTTCTGGCGGCGCATTAACCAGAAAAAATGATTTTATCCCTTTTGCTACAGATTTAGAATCGCTCTTGGGAAAAGATTACGTCGAGTTGATTCCAGCTAAACCCTACAACGAATATATGGCCCTTATGGAAGAGGGAGATATTTGTATAGAAGCTTATCATTTTGGAGGCTGTAATACTGTTGCTGACAGTTTGTACCTAAAACAACCTACAGTCACTTTTGAGGGAGACAAATGGTACAACCGCATTGGTTCTCAAATGATGCGAACTGTAGGATTGTCAGAGTTAATTGCTCAAACTCCCGAAGAGTATATTTACTTGATATTAAAGCTAATACATGATGATGGCTATCGTTTAAGTATACAAGAAAAGCTGAATCAAGTAGACTTAAAGAGTACAATCTTTAGTTCAGATAAAAAGGTTTATTTCAAAAAAGCTATTAATTTTTTAATCGATAATTATGAGAAACTAAAAAATGAAAAATCACAAAATCCTATTCGCCTACAGTAAGCTGTTACGCATTTAATTAACAGATTAATATATTGACCTATTACTCCCCTTCCAACAAAAAATATTTATTCCTTTTCCCCTTCCTATAGGCAGAGAACAGGGGAGGGGGAAGGGGGTTGAGGGTTAGGTTATAGATACAGATAATACATTTTATATACGTAACAGCTTAACCAGGTTATGTAGGAAAAATTAGGGTTTGCCACTGTTAATTATAAGTTAAAGAGTCGAGACCCGCAAGGGTTAAAGCAGAGCCGGAAGTGGAACTCTGCAAAGACCCTAGATGCGTGTAAAGCTGGTGTAAAATTATCAATTTAGTTTACCTTCTGGCTACCATCATTATACAATATAGATATTGCCTTTCTGGTTGATGAGTGCCTTACCGATGCCTTTAACCTCAAGCTCGCAAAACTATGCTCAAATTTGGATAAACAGTCTGTTTAACCGCTTAGGGATCAGACAAAAAATTAGCTGTGGATACGCCTTGGTCATTGGTATTGCCATTCTGGGTACTCTGACGGGACGGGGCATTGAAGGATATTACGAAGAGCAAGTTAGGGAACAATTAGCAACCGACAGAGAAAAAGCAGAAATCCTAACCAGCCTCAATAGTAATATTTCCGAGGTAAGGCTGTATCAAAAAGAGCTGCCTACCTTGGTTTTCAAACCTCAAATTTTCATTAAGGAAAGCTCTCGCTTCTTTTCTCGCACTGCTGAAATGAGCCAACTGCTCGATCAAATTCAGTCTTTACCAGACCCTTCAGATCCAGAACTCAAAAAAGATTACGAGCAGTTTAAGGATTTAACTGAGGGATATTCACAGACAATAAAAGCGTATTCGCAGCAGCTACAGAAACTTTTAGCCAAGATAAAGTCATCTAATGTAAAACCACAAGAACTGCAAATAGCCCGGGATAATTTGAATACTTTTAGTAACGGCGAAGTTGCTTTAAAACTAGATGACTTCTCGCAGCATTCATCCGAACTTGCGAAGATATTTCGCACCAAGGCAGATCGGGCATTGAAATCTTATGAGCAAGCAGAAACGCTGGGAACAATAATTCTACTCAGTAGTCTAGCGCTATCTGGTGCGATCGCGGCCATGCTAGCGGTTTATACTAGCAAAGCAATTGCTCGCCCCCTAGAAGCTACCATAAAAATCGCTCAGCAGGTGACAGAAGAATCAAATTTTGATTTGCAAGTACCGATAACTACTTCCGATGAAATCGGACAGTTAGCGATTTCTCTCAATGAATTGATCCAGCGGGTAGGGGAGTATACAGAAGAATTACAAGAAGCGAAAATTGCAGCCGAAGCCGCTAACCGCTCTAAAAGTGCATTTTTGGCTAACATGAGCCACGAACTTCGCACGCCTTTAAATGCTATCATTAACTACAGCGAAATGCTGCAAGAAGACGCTCAAGATTCTGGTTATGAAGATTTTTTACCAGATTTAGAAAAAATTCAAACTGCGGGCAAACATTTGCTAGACATGATTAGCGATATCCTCGATATTTCTAAGATAGAAGCTGGCCACGTTACCCTTTATTTAGAAAATTTTGATATTGCTACCATGATTGAAGAAGTTGTGAGTACCGCTCAATCCCTAGTAGAGAAAAAAGGTAATACTTTAGCAATGCAAATTAGCGGGGATATCGGCACAATGTATGCCGACCAGCCGAAGGTAAGGCAGATCCTGCTAAATTTGCTCAGTAACGCTGCTAAATTTACAGAAAAAGGTGTCATTACTCTTAGCGTTGAAAGAATGAAAAATGACAAATTCAAACATAAAAATAATCGCAATAAACAGGAAATTTTGTCAGCTTTAAATTCTAATCCTCAACTCTTAATTTTTCGTGTCAGTGATACTGGGATTGGGATGACCGAGGAACAATTGGAACTGATTTTTAAACCTTTCACGCAAGCAGACGCATCGACTACGCGCAAGTATGGAGGTACTGGTTTGGGGTTAACAATTAGCCAGCGTTTGTGCCAAATTTTGGGCGGTGAGATCGCAGTGGAAAGCGAGGTTGAACGCGGTTCCACTTTCACCGTTCGCCTCCCGGAACGAGTGAGTATGTAAGTATGAAGTGAATAAATTTAGCTCTAAAATCTTAAGTTAAATTATACTTTACAAATTACCAGTTATGAATTATCCAAATGAATTTTTGCAGTGACAATGTAACGGGAGTTTCACCAGAAATTATGGCAGCGATCGCGGCTGCCAATGATGGGGCAGCAATGCCTTATGGAAATGACGAATGCACCCAACGTTTACAAGCTAAATTTTCCGAATTATTTGAGACATCAGTAACAGTTTTTCCAGTAGCAACAGGTTCCGCTGCCAATGCCCTTGCCCTCTCCGTTATCACACCTCCCTACGGAGCGATTTATTGCCATGCGGAATCTCACATTAATGTTGATGAATGCGGCGCACCGGAATTTTATACTAGCGGTGCAAAGCTAGTAACATTAACAGGAAATAATGGGAAAATAGATGCCAAAAGTTTAGCGGCAAAACTCGATCGCGCTGGTGCAGGAGTCGTCCATCACGTACAGCCAGCCGCCGTCAGCATTACCCAAGCAACTGAAGCGGGAACTGTCTACAATTATGATGAAATTTCCCAGATTTCCATCGTAGCGCGCGATCGTAATTTATACTTACAGATGGATGGAGCGCGGTTTGCAAATGCAGTCGCCAGCCTCGGCTGTTCTCCTGCCGATATCACTTGGCGTGCTGGCGTTGATGTTCTCTCATTTGGAGCTACTAAAAACGGCGCGATCGCAGCAGAAGCCGTAGTATTTTTCAATCAACAATTAGCAGAAACCTTCCCCTACCGCCGCAAGCGTAGCGGTCATCTTTTCTCAAAAATGCGGTTTTTATCAACCCAGTTAGAAGCCTACATCACCGATAACTTGTGGTTGACAAATGCTGCTCATGCAAACAAGATGGCAGCGCAATTAGTAGATGGTATAGAAAACGTGCCAGGGGTGAAGCTTTGCTACCCCGTAGAAGCGAATGAAGTCTTCATTGAACTTCCAGAATCTGTTATTGAAAGACTTTTAGCTGAGGGATTCGAGTTTTATCGGTGGGATAGTGAAACTAGCAGTATTGTCCGACTTGTGACTGCTTTCAACACACAGGAAGAAGATGTCACCGCTTTCATAAAAACTGTTAAAAATTGTGCCTACTAGGATAGAAACCGCCAAGGGTTTCAACCGCACCCTACAAGTAGATTAGAGTCAGGACTTACGCACCCAACCAAAGAAACCGGGTTTCTCCGAAGAATATTTAGTTTATCCCTTTTCTATAATTGCATAGAAATCATTGGCAAATTACCCACCGACAACCTGAAGTTGATGATTTACGGGTTGTTCGCAATACTTCCTAATTAGTGCTTGAGCATTTTCCCGCCCTTGCCCTGTGAATAAATTGTAAACTAATACCTCATTATTTTGAGAGGATAGATGCAATAAACCACAGTCTTTTACCTGCGAATAAATTAAGGGAACTTCGGCAAGTGCAAGCAAATTCGCCTTTTTTCTATCGCGCTCTTTTGCTTCTGGGGGATCGTGGTATTTAGACTGAAACTCTACTACTAGACAAGGATTGTAATTCAACGTGATTAGAGCATCGACAGCACTACTAAATAAAAACTTTCTTAGTTCCCAGTCAAGAATAGAGGATTGTTCGCAAATGTGGGATAAGCTAACCTGTGTATGAATTTTATAGTTGTTGTCTACACAGGTGTGAAGAAATTCCAGCATTCTTTCTTCGTAGGGGTTGACAAGTCTTTTGGCTTTGACAGACATTATTTTGCCTCCATGATGATTTTTGCAAAGTGACCAAGGAACTCTTTTAAAACTTCACTTGAACTGATAGAAACTTGATATGAGTATGGAAATAGTTGATCGGGATTGATTATCAGATAAGATTGGGGGTCGCTTAAAGTATATGATTGAAATTCATCCAGTAACTCGCTTGGAAAAACCGTTCCCATACCCATACCGTAACCATCTTCTTCGTAAGAATTTAGATAAAAATCTCCTTTGATTTCGCTTTCACCTCCTATTTCAAATTCCTCGAAAAGATACCAAAAGTGTCCGTCCAGAGAATTTAAGAAATTATCTCTCTTACTAGGTAATATCCAATAAATTGCTTCTGTCTTTGAACCTATAACCAGTTGTTCTTGGATGACGATATGAGACTTCATTTTGACTAGATAGGGTTCTAATATGTCTTGGGGAATAGAAATACATAAACCCTCTTTCCGCTGAGCTAAAACAAGTTGATAACGCTTATCTCCTTTCCCTGGATTTTTAAGTCTATAACCTATATATTGAGATGTTCGCTTCTCGTCAAACTTGTCATGAAAACCAAGTTCCTTGAGTAAACTCGCA
>DATGYA010000459.1:0-4066 GCA_035298405.1 Kamptonema sp.
AGTGAGCGGGACCATTCTCTGGGCATCCTGTCGTTATTAGTGAGATATAGCAGCCAGTATCGCCTAATTTAGCTGCTGCGCTAATCAGTGCTTTAATCAGTAGAAAATCATTTTCGTCTTCACAAGGATAGATAATTATACGTCCTATCACTTGTGATGAAAAAGGTTCCTTAAACGGATTGTCGTGAACAAAAATTTTCCGAAGGAAAGGCTCTGCTTCTAAGTGAAATTCATCTTGAGTGAGAGTGTGCATACGAGCAGTTCCCTAATAAAGTTTACCCACGAAAAAATGATGATAATGAGGAAGATTTAGAACAAAATTGACTTAGATGGAAGTAATGCCTAAAGCTTGGCGCTGAAACTCTAGCAATTCCTGAATTCCTATTTCGGCTACATCTAACATTTGATTTAATTGAGGGCGGCTAAAGCTTCCTTTTTCTGCTGTTCCTTGAATTTCGATGATTTCCAAATTATCGTTCATTACTACGTTACAATCTACTTCAGCGGCGACATCTTCAGGATAGTTTAAATCTAAAATAGGTTCTCCTTCCAAGAGTCCGACTGAGACGGCTGCTACTTGGCGAATAATAGGCGATCGCTCTAATTCTCCGTTCTTTACCAGCTTGTTTAAAGCATCAGCTAAAGCTACAAATCCCCCCGTAATTGAAGTGGTGCGAGTACCAGCGTCAGCTTGTAAAACATCTGCATCGACAATAATTGTACGCTCTCCTAACAAGTCCATATCTAAACAAGAACGCAAACTACGACCTATTAAGCGCTGTATTTCTTGGGTGCGTCCAGAGAGTTTCATCAGTTCTCGTTCTTGCCGCTGCGGTGTTGCTCCTGGTAACATTCGATATTCAGCAGTTAACCAGCCTTGTCCTGTAAATTGCAAAAATTTAGGCACTCCTGGCTGCACAGTAACGCTGCAAAGTACCTGAGTGTCGCCGCTTTTTGCAAGAACTGAAGCCGATGCAAATTTGGTGAACTCTCGCTCAAAGCTGATTGGACGGAGTTGGTTAGGTTGTCGGCCGTCGGGACGTTGCCAAGACATAATAATTTTGCTAGTTGTTGGTTGTTGGTTGTTGATTGTTAGTTGTAGGATTTATGCAAGTGTCACAATACCAGCTTCAGGGCATAAGAGGGCTAAAGCCCAACTACGTACCTATTAGCTATTAGCTATTAGCCATTAGCTTTTTTAAGATTTCTTGATGTATTTGGTCTGGTGGTTGGTCGCCGCTGACGGTTAATAGTTTTTGGCGGTGTTCGTAATATTCTAAGATGGGGATGGTGCGATCGCGAAATAAATCGATCCGGCGTTGCACTATTTGTGGTTGGTCATCGGCACGCGATCGCCCCAGAGAACGACTCATCAATACAGCATCAGGCACATTCAAATATATCGCCCAATCTACCTTGTGCCCAAATTCATCCACCAAAAAATCTAACTCCTCAGCTTGAAAAGCAGTTCGGGGATAGCCATCCAATATCCAGCCATTAGTGACATCTGGCATCAACAGCCGTTGGCGGATGAACTCGATCATCGTCTCATCGGGGACTAACTCGCCTTTTTTATTGTAGGGTTCGGCGGCGCACCCTAAAATTGTTCGATTCGCGATCGCCTCCCGCAGAATATCACCCGTCGAAATGCAAGGAATACTCAAATAGCTGCACAGTTGTTCAGTCTGAGTTCCCTTCCCAGCCCCAGGCCCTCCCAAAATCACTAATCTCACTACACCCTGCTCCTACTGCCCTAACATTAAAAATTCACCTTCTGGAAGTGTACCTTTGATACTGTCTCACCTACCAAATAGCCGAGATCCAGACTGCAACTACGTTAAAGCACTAACATACATCTAGTGTTTGCACAGCTTTGCAATCGGCCAACTACACTATATATTGTTAAGTAGCGTCGCTCTGCATCCAACTCGGAGCCGCCTTAAAGACCTCTCGCTGATACGATATAGACCTATGGTTGCCCAGCTCGAAACCCCTACTCTCAATTTGCCTTGCAGCTTACCCCACACTGTGGAAGGACTCGTGCAAGTTTTCAGTTGCTCTCACCGCAGCTTTTTTACCAGTGTAATAGCTCAAGCGCTCAGAATTGCGGGACAGGGAACAGCAGTGCTGGTGGTGCAGTTCCTCAAGGGGGGAATTAATCAGGGATACGAGCATCCCGTGCGGTTAGGGCAGAATTTAGATTGGGTGCGCTGCAACTTACCCCGCTGTATTGATACGCCGCACTTGGATGAAGCAGAGACTAACTCTTTGCGAGATTTGTGGTTGTGGACTCAGGATGCCGTCTGCGAAAGTCGCTACAATCTGGTGATTCTGGATGAATTGAGTTTAGCGGTTAAATTTGGCTTGATTCCAGAAGCAGAGGTTTTGACACTATTAGAAAAGCGACCTCGCCATATTGACATGATTTTGACAGGGCCAGAGATGCCGCAGGCGTTTTTGGATACTGCCGATCAAGTTACAGAAATTAGGAAAAGTCACAGACCTTAACTGGGAAAATCCTAGACTGGGTGAGGTTTGTTTACCTCCTTTATGTATTTTGTAGTGCAGGCATCTTGCCTGCAATTTTGTAGAATAGCAGGCAAGATGCCTGCACTACTCTATTAATGATGCTTGCTACCGAGTTTGTATCACGCAGGATCGATCGCCTAAAGATCGCGACTCACAGGAATAGCGATCGCGCTACCATATCATCAGTCCGCCAGATTTTATCATAGAACTCAATATCGAAATCGTAAATGTGAAAAAAGACCAAGAAATCACACTCTATAATAATAAAGCAGAGGTATTAATCCTTAAAGAAAAATTATTAAGACTGGGGTATAAAGGTTCGATCTTGCAAAATGGCAATTGATTAATGAAAGAAAAGCTTATTACCCCATTAATGCCATAAAGTTCTACAAAACGTTTTACATCTCGATGTATTTCAGCTCTTGAGCTAGATTCTGTTTCTATTTCAATTTTCTCTTCCAATTTATTTTCAATTGCTTTGTCTGGTTCATTTTCAATTATCTTCCCTAATTTATTTTCTATTCCCATTTCAATAGAGTATATTTGTGATCTAATTATCAATCTAGTTTTATCCCTTCTTATAAAATATTCTCTTGAAGAAGTAAATGAATCAGAGAGTAATAGCTCAAGAACTTGCTTAATATAGGAATTACTAAAACCTAAATTTTGTAATTTCAAAAAAAGTTCGTCATTTACTCCACTGATTTTCATTAAAACGTCATCAATATCACGATAAGAAAATGAATATATCCCAATTAAGCGGATTAAAATCATAGCGTCGTTGGAAAACTCATTTAATTTAATAAGAAAATCTTTTTGGGCATTAATTAACTCTTCTAAATCATTATCATTAGGTACTTTATCAATAGCATTTTGTTTATTTCTCTCTAAAGTAATTCTATCTTCGTAATCAATAGAAACTTCTATTTTTAGCAAAAACTCTAAAACTCTGTCAATACTACTAAAATTATCGCTTTTAGTTGCAATTATTTCGATCAAAAAACGTTTCATTTGGTCGGTAAGAATAACACCACTACAATCAAAATCTCCCTGAAGTAGCCTTTTAACATAAAGGTACTCCATGATTGAGCGATGAGCAAATTTATAATTTCCCTGTGCATCCCGATTTAAAAGTGATCTTCCACTAAGTTGCCACTGTATTAAATTACTATTCCATTCATTAGCTAAGCCCTCTAACTCTTCATAAGGAATTCTCTCCATTCCTCTTTTTTCCCGATTAACATAAAGATTTACAGCAAGCCGTTCTGAGTATTCTCCTAACTCACTTTTGCTTACCCAAGAAGACTCTCGCTCTAACCAAGCATCTACCATTAGTTGATATAGCTGGTAAGATTGAGTTATTTTGTATCCTGACTCAATAACATCAGGAATATGAGCTAAAAGCATCGGTCTCACACTTAGTGACTTAATCCGATAAGCTAACTCTTTAGCTTTTTTCCGTTCGCTAGAAAGCCAAAAGGGAAAACGCTTTTGAAGATAAAGGTCTATATCATTATCATCAAAAGGAGAAAGATAA
>DATGYA010000460.1:0-1525 GCA_035298405.1 Kamptonema sp.
TAACAAGCCAAAGATATATAGTTTTTCGAGATCGAGATTTTGATGTTCAGCCAACGTCTACTACTCAGTTACTACAACTAGGTAATAGATTAGTTAATCGAACCGTTGCTTTGACTTATCGTTCTTGTATTGAGAATTATCTTCTAGATCCTGGTTTAATTCATACCTATTGGACAGAGAAGTATAGCAATAGTCCGGACAGTTTTTATCGAAACAGCCCAAACCCTTATTCTACCATTGGCGATCGCAGCGAGCTTGGAGTCCCAAACCCGCATTCTACCGTTGCCAGTTAAAAAGTGTCCGAAGTATTGGTATAGAGAACAACTAGATAATCCTACATCTAGGTGGGCGCATGGAAACTCGCCGGGAGTAGAGGCTATTTCAATGTGGATTGAATCTGGTGCAAAAAATTTACAATTCTATCAAGCTGTACGTTGGGCATTAGGGGATTTATTGCGTATGAGTACAGCGCGGGAACAATTAAAAACTACCTGGACAGGTGGTAGTGGTAAATTGCCAGAATTATTAGACTTACAAAGTTGCCAGAACCAAGCTCTAGAATTGATTAATCAATTTAGACAGGCCGTTAACTCAGTTACACCAGAGAATTTTGAAGCAAGTCTTAACTCATATCAACAGCTTTTCACTCAGGAAAATTTCTGGGCGCAAAAGCAGTACCTGATTTGGTTTCATGGAAAAGATATTAAGAAAGAGATGCAGAGACAACAACCCAACTATATTGCTTTATCTTCGTTCTTTGATTGGGCGGTTAATGAGCTTGATATTACTCAACATCCTGACCTTATGGAGCTAAGGACAAAAATAGAACAGCTATAGTTATGCCCCTATTAATTTGAATTACTGCCAGCGATCTAACAATTCGGTTGCAGCGGACTTTGGAGCGGACTGTTGAAAATTACTGGTGATGCTGCAAAAGTTAATAGCAGTCGCTCAACCGAACCGTTATCCCGCTTATGTGAAGCACAGTAAAGCCGCGCTAGAATGGGCGGAAATGTCAGTCGAGCCAATACTCTTCGACTGCGAGCACATCGTTGACTCCGGTTTTGGGTGGCTCATCTTGATGGAGAAGTGACATGGAGAAGCCAGCAAAGAACACGATTTGCCTCTGGTACGATGGCACCGCCGAGGAAGCAGCACGGTTTTACGCCGAGACCTTTCCCGATTCCTCCGTCGATACAGTGCATCACGCACCGGGAGACTTTCCATCAGGGAAGCAAGGGGACGTGTTGACCGTCGAGTTTACCGTGATGGGAATTCCCTGCCTCGGACTCAACGGCGGACCTGCGTTCAACCACAACGAAGCGTTCTCGTTTCAGGTTGCAACCGTTGACCAGGCTGAAACGGATCGCTATTGGAACGCGATCGTCGGCAACGGCGGCCGGGAAAGCGTCTGCGGTTGGTGCAAAGACAAATGGGGTTTGTCCTGGCAGATAACGCCGACCGCCCTGACGGAAGCGGTTACCGACCCGGACCCTGCCGCCGCCAAGCGCGCCTTTGATGCGAT
>DATGYA010000461.1:0-11251 GCA_035298405.1 Kamptonema sp.
AGAGGACTAATAAATTTAAAAATTTTCTTCAGTCCTCTTGAGAGGACTTTAGCTATTAGACAGGGACTTAAGTCCCTGGCGGGTTTCAGCTTAAGTTGACACTAATGGGGAACAGGGAACAGGAAACAGGTAAAAGCTTACAAGCTAAGGGATTATTAACCAGAGGTAAGTAGTAGGACAAAAGTAAACGACACTGTATCAAGCAATATTAACAACCCTGAAACCTTTACTGTTCCCAATTCCCCGTTCCCTGTTCCCTTATCCTCATAGTTAACGTTATTTTTGTCCTACTATTAGCTAATAAGATTCTACGCAGCTAGTCCAGGCTTTTGCAAGAAATGGTTCTGGTCAAATTATATTACTGGGGATTCTCTCTCGGAAACTTTGTTCTGCATCCACCGCAATGGATTGGATACTTTGACGAAATGATGCGATCGAGACAAGACGATTTGAGTTAGAATCCCACAAAATGAACTTGAAACAATCAGGAATATCTGCCATTTGCAGCATTTTTACATTAGTAAGTAGATGACTATTCTGATTGTGGCAAGCTTCCAGATTGTAATTAGGAATTCGTTCGGAGAGATGATGAATATTGTGGTAGCCAATATCTGCGGAGAACCACTTAATAATCATCGGTAACTTCAGGTAACTACTGCCCTCAATCGCTCCTAAAAAATAGTCCCAGCCTTCTGTTTTGTGGGCGTAAGAGCCATCAAAGTTGTGCTGCACAAAGAAGACGCAGATAAACAGAGCCGCAGATAAAGTTAGCGTGATTGAGTAAACGCTGAAAAAGAACCCAAATCCAAGCCAATAACCTAGAAAAATCCAGCCGCAAACTACACAAATGTTGTTGAAGAGGAGATCCCAAAACTCACCCGCTGTGTACCAGTTTTTAGACTTATAAGAGGAGATGATTTTGGCTAAACCCATTCTCGAATCTTGCTTCAGGCAAGTCACTAGATGAATTATAAAACCATAGGTTCCTTTAATCAGAGCAAGTCTTGGTTTAATGGCAAGGTAGAAAAAACCTCCGGGAAAGATCATCAATGGGTGTCTCAGAAATTCATACCACCATTGGGCAGATGGACTGAGTTTTGCAAACTCCTCAGTCGAGATCAATGCAGAAGGGCCGCGATATTTCTCCCAATCACCGTTGGTTTTGTGGTGATAGGCGTGTCCTCTTGACCAGGGGTATTGAGGTATGGCGTTGATCGCGCCTAGAATAAAACCGATGACCCGATTAACCCTTTTTGAACTAAAGAGTGAATAGTGCCCGCAATCGTGCATTAAAGAAAAACACCGCACGGAAAAGAGAGATATCAAAACCATAATTGGCGGCAGCAACCAAAAAGAAACAGAAGCTGCTTTGACTGCCAAAAACCATAAAAGAACATAAGGAACAACTGTATTAAGGATTTGATAAGTTGCTATTAAGTCGTTGCTAGACCTGTAGGGTGCTAACACAAAGTCGGATTTTTTAACCGTGGTTTCCATTCAATAAAGCTCTCTTATCAACAACCTTGAAACAATCAGCCAAATCGCTCCCTAAATTCTCTATTTATGAGAGGCTTCCGGAAGATATAAAACTGCAATCAGACCAAAGGTTAGCATGATTCTTATTAATAGTCAAGATTATTTCGGTGAAATTCTTGGTCTTTTTTTACTAATTGTCATCAGTGGATCGCCAATTGTTGTAATTTTCCAAGGTCTTGATTCTAACAGACGGGATGCCATGAGAAAAGGGACAGAAGCTGATAAGCGTTCAACTATTATTTTAGGCGGAACAAATGCCGCCAAATATGGCTCGTGGACGCTACCCACATACGCATAAGCTCCATTTTCTAGCCACTTTCCTGCTACAGTATTTTTGTCGTCTGGTGTCGTCGCCGACCAACTATGGATTAAGTGAATTGCTGCGGGATATTTGAGTTTTGGGATATCTTTTACTGAAGCGTCGCCGTTACCACCAACGAAGAAGGTATCTTTGTTTCCTCTAGAGTTGATAAAGATTAAATCAAAGTCCCATTCTCTGGAGGTTATACTCTGCCACCTTTGTAAACTTGCTTCGGGTTGTTTTACTTCTTCGACACTTAAACCCATTCTACTTAATTGACCTGCGGGGGATTCCATCTCATATTTTCCCCAATTTCCCTCCCGTTCATAGCTGTTATAAAGCATGGCGGTTTCTGGTTCTAGAAATATCGAACACATGGCTTGATAAAGGCTACGAGATGATGAACCATAAATCCAGCCAGTTAATGCCCAGCGGTTGCCGTCTGCGGATCTTGCTAAACCGTCTGTTACGGCTAATTGTTCATCTGGTTTGCTCAGAGATTCATATTTCACTGCTAGTTGTCTTACAATAGTAACTGTATCAATAGAATCGCCGAGATTAGCATAAGGATATCCTGTAGTTTCTACGGCTTTATTAACTATTTTTTGGAGGCTTTGCCATTTGTCTAAACTGAGGGTATCGTTGGGTTGTCCAAAGTTGCCTTCTATGAATACTAAAGGTTGACCGCGATCGGCGGCTAAAGCTATTGCTGCTGGCAATGCGGGATCGTTTGCCGAGGAAATGACTATTCCTGGGGGTTCCCAACCAAGTTCTAGCCAGGTATCTTTTAAAGAAGGAATGTCGGTGGCATTCCAGGCGGCAGCTAAAGCGCTAATGATGGTATCTTGGAGTTGTTTTCCTTTTGGTAATGGTTGTTTGAGGCTGGGTAAACGAATGATTTCCGCAGGATGGAAACGCTCTAAAAACATTGGTGTGTATTTCGGATCTTCTATTAGAATAGGCCATCGTCCTTGGAGGCTCCATTTTTGGATGGCGGCTAAAAATGTGGCGGTGTCGGGAACTAGAACTATGCGGTCAACGGTTGGGACATTATCGCGCAGGGTGGCAATGCGAAGACCACTTTGAATCGGCCAGGGTTGGTGTTTGGATGATAAGGGTAGGGCAAAGGGTCTTTTGAGGTAGCGATCGGCTAGGAAGCCTCCGCTGGCTAGGCATAAAAATAGGGCGATGACTAGAAATCTAAATTTTATTTTTTTACTCATCGTGTTTTTTGGATAGTTGTTTTTTGTAGGAACAGAAGGCATTTTTTAGGATATCATAAAATTATAATTAAGAATTTCCAGAAGGTTTTTTGAGTTATTTTGCAATGCACAGTTTCAGGCGTTTGTCAACTTAATTTATAGGTGTTTACTCTGGTAATACTCCTGAGTATGGATGTCGGTTATGATAATACAGCGCTAAGATATTTAAGCAATGTTTTCTGCTGAATCATGTCTTCTACTACGGAAAGCTCAAATAGTAACTCAAGTCTATCTGGTAACGGACAATTCTCTGTTAATCAGAGCCCAAATATCCTGAATTCTATTCGGATTCGGGGGGCGCGGCAGCATAATTTGAAGAATATTGATTTGGAACTGCCGCGCGATCGCCTCATCGTTTTTACTGGCGTTTCCGGTTCCGGCAAGTCTTCCCTCGCTTTCGATACTATTTTTGCTGAGGGACAGCGCCGCTATATTGAGTCTCTGAGTGCCTACGCCCGTCAATTCTTGGGACAATTAGATAAGCCAGATGTTGATGCGATTGAAGGGCTAAGTCCGGCTATTTCTATTGACCAAAAATCGACTTCTCATAATCCGCGATCGACTGTGGGCACTGTTACAGAAATTTATGATTATCTGCGATTGCTGTTTGGGCGGGCGGGGGAACCGCATTGTCCGATCTGCGATCGCTGCATTGCGCCACAGACAATAGACGAAATGTGCGATCGCGTGATGGCACTCCCTGATGGCACTCGCTTTCACATTCTCGCGCCCGTTGTCCGCGGGAAAAAAGGTACTCATCGCAAATTGTTATCCAGTTTAGCGACCGAAGGCTTCATTCGTATCAAAATAGACGGCGAAATATTAGAGCTTTCCGATAGCATTAGCTTGGATAAAAATCATACACACACCATAGAAATTGTCATCGACAGGCTAATTAAAAAACCAGGGATAGAGGAACGTTTAGCTGATTCTCTCACTACTTGCCTGCGTCATGCCAGCGGTATTGCCATCGTCGAAATCTTAGATCGGGAATCAGAAACTCAAGGCGATTCTCATCACCATCTGATCTTTTCTGAGAACTTTGCTTGCCCGGAACATGGGGGAGTAATGGAGGAACTTTCACCCAGATTATTTTCCTTTAATTCTCCCTATGGCGCTTGTCCAAACTGTCACGGTTTGGGAAGTTTGCGGAGATTTTCACCGGAGTTATTAGTGCCTAACGAAGAATTACCAGTTTACAGTGCGATCGCACCTTGGGCAGATAAGGATAATACCTATTATTTTTCCTTACTTTCTACTGTCGCCAAAACTAACAACTTCGACATCAAAACACCTTGGAATCGCCTCACCGCCGAACAACAGCAAATTATCCTGCACGGTTCTGAGAATTTCATCGCAATTGAAGGCAAGAACGAACAGAGACGCTATCCAGGTGTAATTCCTATTTTACAGCGACAATATGACGATACAGGTTCAGAATTAGTCAAACAAAAATTAGAACAATATCGAGTCGATCAACCTTGCGAAGTTTGTCAGGGAAAACGGCTAAAACCAGAAGCGCTGGCCGTGCGATTGGGGCAGTACCAAATTTTAGATTTAACGAGTGTTTCAATTTGGGAATGTCGGGATAGAATTAATGAATTGAAATTAAGCGATCGCCAAGCCCAAATCGCCGACTTAGTATTACGAGAAATCAAAGCCAGACTGCAATTTCTCCTCGATGTCGGCTTAGATTATCTTACCTTAGATCGTCCCGCTATGACACTTTCCGGCGGCGAAGCACAGCGAATTCGCCTTGCCACTCAAATCGGTTCTGGTTTAACTGGCGTTCTCTATGTATTAGATGAACCTAGCATTGGATTGCATCAGAGAGACAACTCTCGCCTCCTGCAAACACTAACAAAATTGCGCGATTTAGGCAATACTTTAATCGTAGTAGAACACGACGAAGAAACAATTCGGGCAGCTAACCACATCGTTGATATTGGCCCCGCAGCCGGAGTTCATGGCGGGCAAATTGTAGCCCAAGGAAACTTTGAAACCTTATTAGCAGCAGAAGCATCTTTAACTGGTGCTTATTTATCGGGAAAGAAAGTCATAGAAACGCCTGCGGAAAGGAGAAAAGGCAATGGCAAATCGCTACTTTTAAAAAATTGCCACCGCAACAACTTAAAAAACATTAATGTAGAAATCCCCTTGGGCAAGCTTGTCTGCATTACCGGAGTTTCTGGTTCAGGTAAATCCACCTTAATTAATGACTTACTTTATCCGTCCCTGCAACATTATATTACCCGCAAAGTTCCTTTGCCAAAAAATATGGACGGCATCAAAACTAAAGGAGAAAAATCTTTAGAGGATGCTGTTGATAAAGTCATTGTCATCGATCAATCTCCCATTGGCAGAACACCCCGTTCTAATCCAGCTACTTACACAGGCGTATTTGATGTAATTCGGGATATGTTTGCCGAAACCATTGAAGCCAAAGCCAGAGGTTACAAACCAGGGCAGTTTTCTTTTAACGTAAAAGGTGGGAGATGCGAAGCTTGCGGCGGCCAAGGCGTGAATATAATTTCGATGAATTTTTTACCCGATGTTTACGTGCAGTGCGAAGTGTGTAAAGGTGCGCGATATAATCGGGAAACCTTGCAAGTCAAGTATAAAGGCAAATCCATCTCTGAGGTTTTGAATATGACAGTAGAAGAGGGATGTGAAATGTTTAAAAATATCCCCAGGGCAGCAAATCGCTTGCAAACTTTAGTGGATGTTGGTTTAGGTTATATTAAGTTAGGACAACCCGCACCAACACTTTCTGGGGGAGAAGCGCAACGGGTGAAATTAGCAACTGAATTGTCGCGCCGCGCTACTGGAAAAACGCTTTATTTAATTGATGAACCGACAACAGGGTTATCATTTTATGACGTTCACCAGTTGTTAAATGTGTTGCAAAGGTTGGTAGATAAAGGGAATTCGATTTTAGTAATTGAACACAACTTAGATGTAATTCGTTCTGGGGATTGGGTAATTGATTTGGGGCCAGAAGGAGGAGATAAGGGAGGTGAAGTGATTGCTATAGGCACGCCGGAGGATGTGGCGGAGAATAGCCAGTCTTATACTGGGTTTTATTTAAAGGGAGTGTTGCGGCAGCATCCACCCAAGGTAGCTATTTAATAGTAGGGTCGCGTAGGTCTAGCGATTAGTTGAGTCACGCATAGATTGTAGGGTGCGTCAGACTTTATTATAGATTTATAACATAATGGCTTTTGTCTATGACGCACCCTACTCTCTGCACCAATCAAGTAATTATTGTAGGTAATAATAACTGTAATTCATCCTAGATTAATCATTCCTAATTATAGGGGATATGGCGATATATTGTGCTTTTTCTTCCATGAATTTAATGTCTGATAGCGACCAAGAGCGAGGTTCAATGCACTGATGAGCTATTAGCAAACCCCACAGTCCACTGAGAGTTAGAATAGGTACTACTAAATTCGCTCTAACTTTAACTTTGCGGAGAAAATTTCGATGGCACTCATCAATTTTTTCTGATTCAATATCGGCAATTGCTCTCACTCGTCCCGCTTCGTACAAGGCTGCATATTCACTATTAAAACACTCATCTACTCCTGTAAAACCAGCAATTGATAAATCCCTTGACCTTAACGACTCCGAAGTTACCTGCCCGTGCCACTGCCTGTAAAAATAATACAAAACTACCCGATCGGCATCAAGAGTTTGCCTGACAACGTTCAGATTTTCTTGAACAAATACATCGCGGTTTAGGTTATTAGCCAGACGGTCAATGATGATTTGCAAATAATCGTTAGACATGGTAGATTGAAATCACGCTTAGATAGCAGTAACAGGAAGTATAGCGCACCTGGTACAGTAATTATAAACGACATTGTACATAGTAAACTAATTAAGGGTTGAGCTACCGTGACAAACATTACCTTGGGACAAAATGGGCCTGCCGTTACTCCGCTGTGCATCGGAACTTGGGCGTGGGGCGACAAACTATTTTGGAATTACGGCAGCAATTATGGTGCTGCTGAAGTAGAGGAAGCATTTAAGGTATCTCTGGATGCAGGTGTAAATTTCTTTGATACAGCCGAAGTCTACGGTAATGGCTTATCAGAGGAATTGTTGGGGCAGTTTATGAAGAAAACTTCCCAACCAGTGCAGATTGCGACAAAATACGGCCCTATGCCTTGGCGGATTACAGCTAAATCAGTTTCAGAAGCATTAACAGCTAGTTTAAAACGCTTGCAAGTTGAGCAAATAACTCTCTATCAAGTGCATTGGCCATTCAGTTTTTTGATGAATCAAGAAACACTGATGAATGCTTTGGCAGATGAGGTAAAAAAAGGCAGGATTCAGGCGGTAGGTGTGAGTAATTACACCGCAGAGCAGATGCGATTAGCTCACAAAATCTTAGCAAGCCAAGGCGTTTCCTTGGCAACAAATCAAGTGCGATACTCGTTGCTGTCTCGGCAAGTAGAAAAGCAGGATATTGTAGATACAGCTCGCGAATTGGGGGTTACTATTTTGGCTTATAGCCCTTTAGCGCAGGGATTACTTACGGGCAAATATAGCGCTCAAGAGCAACCAGCAGGGGCACGTAAATTTGATTCACGTTTCAGTAAAGCGGGGTTAGAAAAAATTGTGCTTGTGATGTCTACACTTCGTAAACTGGGCAAAAAATACGATCGCACTCCGGCTCAAGTAGCCCTAAATTGGTTAATTGCTCAAAGTGGGGTAATTCCGATTCCTGGGGCAAAAACGCCTGCACAAGCACGGGAAAATGCTGGGGCATTAGGTTGGAGTTTGAGGGAAGATGAGGTGAGTCAGTTAGATTTGATGACGCGCCCTTGGCTAGAATCTTAGTAAGATTGCCGCAGTTACTAAAGTTTTGAAACTTTAGATATAATTTCAGTTGTGCCAGTCAACAATATTAATAGGACTAAAGCCAGCTAGCACAATTAAATCAGGAAGAGGGAATTTATGAGGGAATTAGGCGGGAGTGGTTATATTGGTACGATCGCGCTGGCAACCGATATCCCACTGAGGGGGAAGTGCGATTACAAGCCGAACAGCGTGCCGAGCAATTAGCAGCACGTTTGAGGGCGCTAGGAATTGACCCGAATTAAGGTTGAAACCAGCGCGATCGCAAAACTGAAGCTAACTTTACCGAGAGTGACACTTTACTAATTGTCAGCGCGATCGCACCCTATCCCTCTATTGTAAATGTAACTTTCCCCCCATTCATCCAGTCGCTTCAAACACCGTCACAGAGTCAATCCCAGCCAGAGCGATCGCCATTTACATTAAAAGTGTAAATCAACATTATTCCTCCTGGGTATGTACATCTACAACAACATTTCCCCTCAACCCCAAACACATCAAAGCGCCTTAGATTGGCTGTTAGTCCCCATTCGCGATCGCATAGACAGCATCGAAATCCGCGATCGCAACTTCGCCCACAAAGCCTGCAAACTCATTCCATCTCAATGTCCCTTCGAGCGAGATATCAAATTATTTCACCACATCCTTTTCCACATCCCACCCATGTGCAAACTTAACCCACTTTACGACCAATTGATCGGTTTGCGCTTCCGTGCCTTAACTTACCTAGCAGACATTTGTGGCGAAGACATCACACCTTACTGCTGACTCCAAATAGTAAATAACAATTACTTTCTTCCCGCCTTAAATTACATATTTCCTCCCTTCCTTCCTCCCTCCGCGCCCTCTGTGCCTCTGCGGTTCACAAACACATCCTTCCTTAAGACATAAAAAAGAACACTTAGAGGCGATCGCCAGCGTGTTAATCTGTAACCCATGATTCGCACTTTTAAGGGCGAGTAATAGTATTTCCGGAGGAGTTTTAATCATGGCCACCTTAAAAGTGGGTATAAACGGGTTTGGTCGCATCGGACGGCTAGTAGTCCGCGCAGGCATCAACAATCCCCAAATCGAGTTTGTTGGCATTAACGACTTAGTGCCAGCGGATAACCTAGCTTATTTGTTCAAATACGACTCCACCCACGGCACTTATCCCGGTGTAGTTGAAGCCAAAGAAGGCGGCATTTCTATTGACGGACATTTCATCCCCTGTACCTCCATTAGAAACCCAACTGAACTACCTTGGAGTAAATTAGGTGCTGATTATGTAGTAGAATCTACAGGGTTTTTTACCGATGCCGAAGGAGCTTCCAAACACTTAGCAGGCGGAGCCAAACGAGTAGTGCTTTCAGCACCAACAAAAGATCCAGAGAAAGTGCCAACATTCTTAGTAGGTGTTAATCACCACAAATTCGATCCCGCTAAAGACACCATTGTTTCTAATGCTAGCTGCACCACTAACTGCCTAGCTCCCATTGCCAAAGTTATCAATGACAACTTCGGTTTAGAAGAAGGTTTGATGACAACTGTACACGCGATGACAGCCACTCAACCTACAGTAGACGGGCCCAGCCAAAAAGATTGGCGCGGTGGACGCGGCGCTTCTCAAAATATTATTCCTTCTTCTACCGGTGCGGCTAAAGCTGTTACCTTGGTGTTGCCGGAATTGAAGGGTAAACTTACCGGAATGGCTTTCCGAGTACCGACTCCTGATGTATCAGTAGTTGACTTGACTTTCCGCACGGCTAAGGAAACTAGCTATGATGAGATTTGTGCAGCAATGAAACAAGCTGCTGAGGGAGAATTAAAAGGTATTCTTGGTTATACTGAGGATGAAGTTGTTTCAATGGATTTTAGAGGTGATTCTCGTTCCAGCATTTTTGATAAAAAAGCCGGAATTGCCCTCAATTCTAAATTCTTCAAAGTTGTTTCTTGGTATGACAATGAGTGGGGTTATTCTAACCGCGTGATTGATTTAATGTTGTCGATGGCCGAGAAAGATGGAATTTTAAAAGCTTAGTTTGCTTTGAGAGTTAAGGGGATTTGTAGAAAGTACGGATCTGACCTCTCCCATTGGTGTCAACTTAAGCTCAAACCCCGCCAGGGACTAAAGTCCCTGTCTAATAACTAAAGTCCTCTGAAGAGGACTAATGAGTTTAATGCCATTTCTTCAGTCCTCTTCAGAGGACTTGCTTTTTGAGACAGGGACTTTAGTCCCTGGCGGATTAAGGATTTGGCGTTAAGTTGACACGAATGGATCTCTCCCTCCTACTCTCCTCCCCACGAGGGGAGGGGGAAATTTTATTTTTAGAAGCGGCAGGAAATACTTTCTTTAGAAAGCTGTTTGTATGGGCAAGGCTTAGCTTAAAATCTAGGAGGGACTTTTCGCATTTGCAATGCGCTACATTATGCCTGACTTGCTACCGCTGAGTACTGAAACTATTTGGGCTATTCTGAACGAAGAAGTAGACGATGCCACTGTCAACGAGTTGGTTTGGTGGTGTTTGGGGTATCGCCGCGACGGTGAAGGTAATTGGAACAGTGCGGGTGTTGCTACGGAATGGCGGGAAGAATATCCACAACCGCCCGATTTTATTGAGTCTCGCCCTGCGACAGTGAAGCTGACTCGTTCGATTCCGCAGGAGAATAAGCAATTGCTTAAGGAAAAATTGGGGTTTAAGGGTTATAAAATTGGGGAGTTTGGCCCCAGGCAGACTCGTCGGGCGACGGCGGCTAATTGGTTAATGAGTTATATGGTGGAAAGTCGCAGTTGAGGGATGGTTTTGCGGGAATGGGTAGGTGTTTTTTTTGGGTGGTCAATTTTTTCGGCTGAATCCCTGATGGTGTAAGGGGTTGAGGTGGGTGGTAGGTCGAAGGTGATTCCCGCAAAGGCTGGAATATTTGCTCTGATTGGGTTTGAGGGTATTTTTAAATTTTGCCTCTTGACAAGCTGAGGGCTGAAGCGGTATATTGATGATCGATTCCCGCAACTGTACCATGAAAACTAAATACAGCAAGGCTTCCAGATATCAGCGGTTACAATTAAACTAAATCCCTATCAGGGATTGAAACTAATATCCATCATTGAAAATGTGCATTGTCCTCTTACGTTACAATTAAACTAAATCCCTATCAGGGATTGAAACCTAAAAGAGGTGGGTTTTTCTTCGACTTTCAGAAATCGTTACAATTAAACTAAATCCCTATCAGGGATTGAAACCTGCCGATCGCGAATTTTCGCTTATGTCACAAGTAAAGTTACAATTAAACTAAATCCCTATCAGGG
>DATGYA010000462.1:0-7766 GCA_035298405.1 Kamptonema sp.
TAGGTGAGGCCGCCGCTGTAGCGCAGGAAGTAGCGCTTGCGTTCTGTGAGTAGGAAGTTGTGGTTGATGCTAGCGAGGACTTCCCAGGGCACTAGGTCAAAATAGGCTTCTGGTTCTGTGTGCATCCCCAATTCGGAGAGCATTTGGGCAAAGTAGGTAGAGTGTTTGCGGGGAAAGCGGCCGCCGCCATATTCTTCGATGAGTACGCGGGTGAGGGTGGATTGGACTTCGTTACCTGCGCCGCCAAGGATGCGGGAGAGGCGGCTGGCTTCTACTAGGCCGTCGAAGGAGGCGATCGCGAGTAAGTGGCGATATCCAGTTTCGGTCATTTGTTCGCGTAGGTAGCGATCGCTTTCCGATAAGGGGGGATTGACATCGGCGGCGCAGCGATCGCTGAGTGCTTGCTTGATATCGGGCAATGCTTGCAGTGCAGGTACGTCAATTTGGGCGAGTTCCCATTCTTGCCAAGGTGATTCGATGCGATCGCGCACTTGCCGCAAATAATGCGATCGCTCGTTGGTGTAGTGGCGCAAGTCGTCGTACCAAAAAAATTTAAGTCTGTTGATGCGGTAAAGCGATCGCATCAGGAAACTGTGAGCGCGATCGTCGCCGGATGGTTGTTGGTAAGCAGCTTGGATTGCCTGCGCGATCGCGCTTTCAAAGTTGCTAGCCAGTGACGGTTGCGCTGTCACTTTCTCATCTAGATCCTCTGTATCGAGCAAGTTGACGAATTGCTGCTCAGCTTCTTCATAATTTATAGCTTGAATTGGTGTTGTTGGGAGAGTCTGGGAGTCAGCTTTTGGGAATATATCTATGGTGGTGTGCATGGAGTCTATTTACTCTAATTGTGCATTTGCCAAAACAGCAAACCGTCGCAGTTTGCTGATGATTTGGCTGCTTATATTGAAGATAGCTAGTAATCAAAAAAAACACACCTTTCAATTGATAGATATTTTCTGGGAAATTGCTAACTATAGCAGAAGGAAGAAGGAAGAAGGAAGAAGGATGAGGTAATAATAGCAAGGGTTTTGGCAATCAAGATAGTCCTAACCGCCTTGGCGGTTGCTATAACTAATTACTCCTGGTAACTGCTTTGATTGGTAAAGTAATTGGAGCTAATATTTTGGCATCTTTGCGAGCAGGTACAGCTTGCCGCCATGCTGCGATCCCACCTGAGAGGTAAACTAAATTTAAACCTATTTTTTTCAGCTTGTGATATGCTTTAATCGAGCGCGGCCCCCGCTGACAATAAAGTACAATAGTTGGCAGAGGTTGATTAGGCTTAACGTTGGCTTTAGCAATAGCTTGTACTTGCTTAATACCGAATCCAGCTTGAATATCAGTTATGGGAACGAGAGGACTTTGACCAATCCGATCTTCGGCATATTCTTCAGGCGATCGCACGTCAATTAAAATCACTGGTTTTAACTTACCCTGCTGCAATTCAGCAACAGTTACTTCTTTGGCATTCAAGCTAGCGATAAAAGTTGGGAGATCCATATGATTAAATAGGGCTATGGCGCTAAGAGAACTAACACTAATCAAGCTGAGGCAAAAAATTACAGGCAAAGGTCGAAAATAGCGAGCGATTCCTGTTTTAGATTTATCTACTAGCATTTTTCATTCTCCTTAGAAATGGATAGAGTATTTGTCCGAGATATTGAGCAGGTATGGCATCAGAGAGACCATATTTATGCGGCATTTTGCCCACTGGCATATAGAGAGTTCCGAACAGGAAATCTAGCAGCGGAAATTGAGCTGCAAAGTTTTTGTTGCAGATTTTTGGAACTTCGCTATGATGCCAGTGATGAAATTGGGGAGTGGCTACAAACCATTTTAGGATGCCAAAATTGATTTTAATATTAGCATGAATTAGGAAGGCGATCGCGGCAGAATACAAAGCATAAATCACTAATGTTTCCTTAGTAAATCCTAACCAGTAAAGAGGCATTACTTGCCAGCATTTAGTAAATATTTGGTCGCAGGGATGTACGCGTACTGCGGCTAACCAGTCCATGTGTTCGATGCTATGGTGGATTGCATGAAATTGCCAAAGCCAGGGGACTTCATGCAGGAATCTGTGAGCAATGTAATATCCCATGTCTGCAATGATAACTGCCTCTGTAAATTGTAACCATAGAGGTTGAGATGCAACTTTATTTTGTAATTCATGGTTTACTAAATTACTGAAGATTGAGAAAGTAATGGTGACAATAAGAGCACCTGCTATTCTGCCAATAAAGTGACCGATGAAAAAATATGTGACATCTGTTTGCCATTGGAAACGAAATATTTTTTGCTTGTGCAAGGAAAAGATTTGTTCAAGGGGAACAAATATGAAAGCTAAGATAATGAACCCTTTAATAATTTCGGGCATAATTATTATTGATGGTTAATTACCTACTTCGTCTGTGCCATCAGCGCAAGTGGGATTACCGTTGTTAAAGATAGGATTACCGGGTTTGGTTGTGGTGGGAGACTTTGCTACACAGGTAATGGCTAGAGTTGAAGTTTCCTTGGTATAATTGTGAGTTACTAAGAATATAGCCCCAACATAGGCCCTAAACTCTACTTTTTTATCCCCCTGAAAAAGACCAAAGAACACTTTTTTATTGTAGGTATTTTTATTAGGAATGCCGTAATTAAATGCAGCCGTTTTTGTAGCATTAACTGAATAATGAAAGTTGGTTGTCTGAGTTTTAATTCCCAGTTTCAACTCCTCAACAGTATTGGCAAATGTACCGTTTTGTGCAAATTTTGCTTGCTGGGCGCGGTTCATTGCCCTAACATATTGTTTAACTTCTGACTGCTTTGCTTTATTCCCCCCACAACCGATAAAAAAAGGCAAAGTGAATGCAGCAAGTATTACACCTAAAGGAAAATAAATAAAAGTGATTCTCAGTACAATACCTACGGCAGATTTGCGTTGCTTGTGAGGGGAAAAAGTTTTTTGAGAAGATTCTGGTGCTTTGTCAAGTGCATCTAGTTCAGGGTTTTTATTAAGCATGATTGTTGTCCAAATGTGTTAGTTGAATAGTCTTCAATATCTTAAGTTTTCTGAAATCCTAAGTCGATATTTACTTGGTCACTAGGTCTGTGCCATTAGCGCAGGTGGGAACCCCTTTTTCAAGGATAGGATTAGCGGGTTGGGTTTTACTAGGAAACTTTGCTACACACATAATGCCTACTGTAGTCATTTCATTTTTAGTCGCTTTGGTATCGACATTGGTGGCAGGGACTATAAATACAGCGCTGACATAGCCTCTAGGTTCTATTTTTTCATCCCAATAAAAAAGACCGAAATAAACTGTTTTGGAGTAATGTGAATCTTTATAGGGAATTCCGTAACTAAATGCAGCCGTTTTCGTAGCGCTAACTGAATATTTGAAGGTGGTTGTCTGAGTTTTAATTCCAAGTTTTAGCTCATCAATAGAATTTGCAAACCTACCATTTTCTGCAAATTTTGCTTGTTGGGCGCGGTACATTGAACCCACATATTGTCTTGCTTCCGGATAAGGTAAACCATTACGGCACATACTATACTTAGAGTAGTTAGAGTCGGTAAAAAAATACCTAAATCCTTCAATTCCCAGGTTCAATATCAAAAATAAAATTCCCCCTTTAACTAAATACCAAAGTATTCCTTTTTTCTTAGGTGCAACAGTTTCTGATTCCGGCTGAGGTTGCATAACTTTACCATTCAACAGAGACTGATTCTCCATATATTCTTGTGCTTTATTGCGCCTTCCCGATTACATATCTCTGGGTGCGAGGGGGTTATGCAAGTACAGCGAGTTAGACCTTCCCTTCTACTCAATCTTTATTAAATCAGCAAACTATTTGAGAACTTAACTGAGTTCTCATCGACTTCTCATCAACTTGTGATTAACTTGGATTTAATAACGCTACTGACTATAATTAAAGAAATGATTAAAGGGAAGGTAGGTTATGTCAATCCAGTTACTCAAAAGACTGTTCACAGTAGACGAATATTATCTTATGACTCAGGGTGGTATTATCTCCAAAGATGACCGCGTAGAACTAATAGAAGGAGAAATTATCGAAATGGCAGCAATTGGGACTCGTCACGCAGGTTGCGTCAACCGTATTAATCGACTTTTCAGCGGACTTCCAGAAAACATGGCGATTGTCACAGTACAAAACCCGATTCAATTGAGCAGACGATCCGAACCACAATCAGATGTACTATTGCTACAACCTCGCGCCGATTACTATGGTACAGCACATCCCACCGCCTCAGAAGTTTTGTTATTAGTGGAAGTAGCTGATAGTTCAGTTGATTATGACCGAGATGTAAAAATCCCTATTTATTCTCGTTCTGTAATTCAGGAAGTATGGCTAGTTGATTTAGTCGCGGAATGCTTAGAAGTTTACCGTCAGCCAACGCCTAATGGTTATAGTTTAATCCAAAAATTTTGGCGGGGTCAGCAAGTTTCGCCGCTAGCATTTCCTGAGTTGGAAGTGAGTTTAGATTTTGTACTAGGATAAATTAGGAGAATATTTAAGTTAAGCGATCGCGAAAATATTCCTCATATAAACTGCACCTCGGAATACAATTATTTCCCTCAAGTTTAACCAACCCCATACTATTTAATTTAAACGCCAACTTCGATCGCAATCGTACCGCACTAGAAGCCGTTACAACTTCTCTCATTCCCTCCATCAATTCCGAATACTTCTCTAAATTCCACAAATGCCGCCGCAAATGATCGCTGTAGATTCCGGCCTCAGTCGCAGCGGTTTTCACTAACTTATTTAATGTCACATCTTGACGCGCAATGTGATACATTGCCAGCCGAAGTAAATAAGGATGTCCTCCAGCGATTGCCATCAATTCCTCAACTTCCGCCGCACTCCAAGCCAAACCATAACGCCTGGCTAACTCTTGTACCTGCTGCGAGTTAAACTCCGGTAATTCTATGGGCAATCCCACATTAAAGGGCGATTTATTCACATCCAAAGGGATGTAAACTTCCGTCGAATGTGCCACCACCAGACGAAAATTTTTCCAGAGATTTCCCCGCTTCGCTTCTTCATGTAAAGCTCGCAACAATCCAAAGAAATCATCAGCGATTTCTGGGAATTCAAAAACCCGATCTACCTCATCTAAACCTAAAGTCAGAGGCGCTGATATTTCTGGCAGTAAATATTGCTCAAAATAGGCCTTGCAGCACAGGTTACTACCAATGATTTCCGCTAGCTGCCAACATTTTACTAACTGATCTAACAGTCCTAGCTCTTGGCCAATGCTAGCACAAAACCACTGTAAAAATGTATCTGAGTTGGAAAAAATTCTTTTATTTGCTAACTGAAAACTAAGAGCTAGGGTTCTAGATCCTTGCTGTTCTGCCTGATGCAAAATTCGGGACATCAGCGAAGTTTTGCCCATCTGTCTAGGTGCTTTGATGCGGATCAAAGCACCCGGCTGGCTAATAGTTTCATAACAGCGTAATTCAATCGGAAAACGATCGATATAAAAGCTAGAGCCTAGCGCGACTTGTCCCCCTGGCAATTCTGGCGCTGCTGGTAAAGGTTGAATATAAGATAGTTTTTTACGACTTGCGATCGCGTCCCAATTTACCGCTAATTCGTGGTCAGCAGTTAGCGAAGTGCGACCTTGCGCGATCGCGTTTATAATTCCTAACGCTAACTTTGAGGTATCATCAGCACAGCGCCACTGCCAAAGCTGAATTCCCTCTAAATATTTTAACAAATCGAGCGATCGCGCATTTGGATAAAAGTTAACACAAATCGGTAAAATTGCTGGTTTTTGAGGAGTTAAATTGTGCAATTCCAGAGCTAACTGCACCTGTGCCAATACCATTTCACTACTGAAAGATTCTTCAGATAGTAATAGTAACAAGTAATCCGAAACCTTTAAATAAGAGTCTACAGCCTCATTTTTGCTAGTTAAAAATACCTCGTGGCTGGCTGCGATCAAAGCTTGCTGCAAATACTGAGCGAGGTTGTTATTGTTTAAAGAATGCACCGCAGCTACGCCAGCCGCAGGCATCGCAACTTTTGCCCTTTTCAGTTGCGGTGACTCTAGCTGAGAATTATCCTCCAAATCAGCTATATCGCGCCATTCTTGCCCCAATACCCGACAAATTTCCGCAAAATTCGCATAATCAACAGGTTTCCCGTTGAGAAAATTGCTGACAGTAGATTGGGCTATCCCTAAATCCTCAGCCAAAATTTTCTGACTGGGAAAGCCATTTCGGAGAAGCGAGGATTTAACTGCGGGGATGCAGCCTTCACGCACCCTTAGCGATCGCGGCATTGGTTATCTAAGCTCAAGACACTGCAACCATCTTAAGTATTAATTATCCCTAAAGTCGATGAAAAGTCAATGAATTCTCAAATAACTCAGTCACGATCTCAGTTATCCAACTGATTTGATACGAAATAACAGACAAGGTTAAGCAGTTAACAGGAGGTGAATTATTGTGTACTCTACTTTAATCTGGTCGCTAGCATCAACAATTCATCAGCCAAGTTTTCCAATTACTCCGCCGATGTTATGGCTACTCATCGGAGTTGTACTTGCTCTGCTAGAACTATTAATCATCAAAACTCAACCCCAAAGATACAGGTTTTATGTGTTGATGATGGCAGCTTCAGCTTTAATTGAATCCTTTATTTTGTGGAGAGGATCGATAGCATTTCAGTTTAGTTGGGTGGACGTAATGTATGAAGATTTTGACTGGCAGATCATGTATTGGATGGGCATAGCTCTTCCCCTAACTGTCTGGGTTAGACCAGTCTTTATTATTCGCAAAAAATTTGTTATTCCCGAAGCAACCGAAGCCACAACTATCTCAGAAATTTTAGCTGGAGAAACCGGAATGGTGATTTATGAAGGTGCTTCTTGGAAAGCCCGTAATGAAGATTCTCAAGGTGCGATCGCACCCCGCCAAAAAGTTTACGTTTTGCGCCGTGAAGGAAACACGCTGATTGTGGTACCTGAAAAATTTATTCACATCGGCAACTAAACGTTTACACAAAGTTCGATTCGTATTCAGTTCACGCCTACCTTAAAATTACCAGGAGATTTACCATGTATCAGTATTTTTTGCTAGTGTTGTTTGCTATTACTGGGGCATCCATAACCAGTAGTGTAAAAATTGTCCGTCAAGGAGATGAAGCCTTAGTTGAAATTTTCGGAAAGTATGATGGCAAGAAACTCGATCCGGGTCTGACATTTTTAATTCCCTTTGTGGAACAAGTTGCTTATAAGGAAACCCTGCGCGAGCAAATTTTAAACCTAGCACCTCAGCAATGCACAACGCGCGATCGCGTCTCCGTTACCGTTGAGTTTATTGTGTACTGGCGAGTGATTGACTTAGAAAAAGCTTCCTACAAGGTGCAGAACCTCAAAGAAGCGATGCTAAATATGCTGATGCTTTCAATTCGGACTCACATTGCTAAATTAGATGTCGAAGAACTTTACACAGCTCGCAATGAAATCAATAATGCCTTAGTAGAAGAGTTGGATACAACAACCGATCCTTGGGGAGTTAAGTTTACGAGAGTGGAATTACGCGATTTTTACATGGGTAATAAGGTGATTCAGCCGACATCCCTTGAGCGCAAAGATGGACAAAAGGGGCGAACTTCTGGTCACAATCTTATGCAACCTATGCAATAAACTGGTCTAATAGCATTCGATTTTTAGGATCTATTTTAGTAGTAGGGTGGGTTATTCCCACCCGTTGATTTAATATTAACGTCAATTTAAGGAGATA
>DATGYA010000463.1:0-5512 GCA_035298405.1 Kamptonema sp.
AATTCCCAAATCAAAACTCAAAACTCAAAACTCAAAACTCAAAACTCCTGTTACAAGGTGCTCCCTTTTTCGGAATTCCGATGAGTTTAGCGATCGCGGGCGGAATTTGGCTGATTGGGTGGATTTTCTCTCTCTTTGACATTTGGCAACTCGATTGGCTTAAGGGCGATCGCGGAATTCTCCTTGGTTGTTTACCCATTGGCTTTAGCCTCGGCACCTTCATCCGCATCAACTACTTCTTTCCCGACATTAAACCCTCTGCGGCCGCAAACCCAACAATCCCAGAAATTTTATCTAACCCAGAAGCTTTGCCCCTAGACAGCCAACCAATTCAACTCCAAGGAAAACTTCTTGGCAGTAGCGGCATCAACAACTGGCTGGGGCAAGATTTAATCCTACAAACCCCAACTGGGTTAGTGAAATTACATCATCTTTCCGTACTCGGCGCGATCGGTAATCTCTGGCCAGTTTCAACCCGCCCCTCCAATTTAATCGGAAAATCAGTAATTGCCACAGGCTGGTTAAGGCGAGGGGCGACAGTAGAACTCGATCTGGAAACTCTGCGGACTGAAGGCGGCAGAACCAGTTACAGCAACCACCCCATCTGGTCTACGATTTTAGCCTTCGCCGCCGCCTTTTGGGGAGCCTACATCATCTTCCAAGGCGGAACATAAAACTTTGTAGGGGCGGTGCTGATTGGCTGCCCGGAGTTTTAAATCAATTGTTAGGTATGTAGTTGGGCTTTAGCCCTCCAAGAGCGGGCTAAAGCCCAACTACATACCTTTTGCACCTTCTACCCTCCCTTTAGTGAAGAAAAGTTGCAAGATTGCAGATTAAGTGTTACATTTTTTTACATGAAATTGATTGACCCAAACTACGCTATACCCTCTATTGGCTACAGCCCTTAAGGTGTCACGTACAAGTTGTCAACCTCCCAACACAGCAAATTTTGCCAGCCGCACCTGTCGGCTGTTTTTTTCGTTACCCCGATTCTGGGTAGGGTAAATAGCATCCTTAACTTAAGACTGAAATTATGGCCAGAGGTTACTTTGTCCTCAAGGCTGTGATACCTTTAGAGGATGGTTTGAGACTACCCTGCCCAGCTCAAGGATACCAGGGTTCAAAAAATGAATTGAGGATTTGGTTAGAGGTGAAGTTACAAGCCCAAAAAAATTTTAGTCGTTGCATCCCTCATCGTACTAAACTTAATATTGACATCCCGGTTACTTGAGCTTGACATTGTTGGAAATTAATTTCTACAGCCCTGGCTATAAAGATTCTGCTTCAATACGGGAAGCAAATAACGCAGAATTAGCATCTAGCCTCAGTTTTTAAGTAATGACCAAAAGTTTACACAACAACCTTACAGTTAAAAATTCTCTGCCTGGATTGCCAAGTGCAGGGGTAAGAATGGTTAATCATCTTTTTTTACAAGGTGAGGTGGGGTGTCAACCTTGGTTAGATGAACGCACCGGTTGTGCGGTTTGGTCGTGCTGCCTTGCAGTTAACTTTCAGTTGACTTCAGGTAATGATTTTCAAGCAAACTAATTACAGTCCAAGTCTGGAGGAACGTTTCATGTCTATTCGTCTTTATGTAGGCAATCTCCCCAAAGAACTCGAACGCCAAGAACTGCAAGCAGTTTTTGCCGAGGAAGGGGAATCTGTTTCTGCGAAGGTGATCACCGATCGCAAAACTGGTAAATGTCGGGGGTTTGGGTTTGTCACGGTAGCTACTGACGAACAAGCCGATCAAGTAATTGAAAAATACAACGGCTTTATGTTCAAAGAAAATCCCCTCAAGATTGAAAAGGCATTGCCTCGGTCTAAGGGTGGGAAAGGTGAAAAGGGTGATGAAGATCAACCTCAGCAGCAGTCCCAGTCCCAGCCTCAGTCACAACAACAGCCTCCACAGCCGCGTTCAGCCCCGTCTGGCGGTGGCGGTGGTGGCGGTGGCGGCGGCGGCGGCGGTAAAAGCGGCGGTCGTCGGCGGGGTGGCGATAATAAGTCGCGCCGGGGTGCTGGAACGGCAACGGGTTCTCCTGCTGATTCTGGTTCGGTGCAACCAGATCCGCGCTGGGCTAGTGCTCTCGAAGAACTCAAGCAAAGACTGGCGGCTGCTCAAACTAATTCCTAAAACTGCGATCGCAGAGGATAGCGCGAGAACTTCAGCTCTAGACTTGGGTTGATCCTCCCCGGTCTCAAGACACGGGGATTTTTAAGGACAAGATTTTTGTTTGGGATAACATCAACAAAAATCTTGATTCTTAATTGACAGAGATTAACAGATGCCAACTCTTTTAGGGCTAAAACTAAGCAAAGAAAATCGCAACCTGCGTCAACTTAGGTAGATGCGATCGCGAGTAATTCCTGAATCAGTGTTCAAGGTAGCAGCCTTTTTCCATCTCCTATTTCTGGTTAGCAAGCCTTAAACTATGCAGCCTTAAGTTAGTAGCAGACTGAAAAAATGGCACAAAGTCTGATAAATAATTAGTTTTAGTGCCATGCAAAATAAGGAAAAACAAACTTTACAGCTCCCCTCAGAACCAAAAGCATCTGAAAAATGGTGGGCACTCTTCGGGATTGGGACTGGTGTGTTTATGTTTGGTTTGGATATCCACATCGTTACCCTCGCCCTGCCAACATTAGTTGAATCATTCCACACTAACTTTATTACTATTCAATGGGTAGCGATCGGTTATTTACTGATGCTCAACGTTTTTGTGTTAGCTGTGGGTAGGTTGGGGGATATATACAGTAAAAAGCTGTTGTACCTGACTGGAATGCTCTTGTTTACACTGGGTTCTCTGCTATGCGGACTAGCACCTAATGTTAGTTTTTTGATTGGCTTTAGAGTCATTCAAGGCATAGGAGCTGTGTTTATTGCTGCATTAGGTACAGCAATTATTACAGAAATATTTCCTGAAAAACAACGTGGGCAAGCACTCGGTATTATAGCCGGAATTTTTGCGATATCAATTGCCCTGGGCCCAACGGTAGGAGGACTATTAATTAATTTATGGGACTGGCCTTTAATCTTTTGGGTGAATGTACCGATTGGTGTAATTGCCAGTTGGATTGTTCTTAGAGTTGTACCCAAAGAGATTATTACTAAAGAGTCACAACCCTTTGATTGGATTGGCGCGTTGTTGATGGCAATCAGCTTATCTTGCTTTGCAGTAGGTATAACTTTAGTTCAAAACCAAGGTTTCGGTAGTATCAAAGTGCTGATTTTATTAACTTTGGCTGCCATCAGCTTAGCCTGTTTTTTGGTGATAGAATCTCGCATTAAAGCACCGCTACTCAATCTAAAAATTTTTGAATCGCTAGAGTTATCGCTTAATCTATTAATGAATTTAATCGTTTATCTTGCCCTCACAGGTGTAATTTTTATCATCCCTTTCTTTTTGGAATTAGTGAAGCATTATCCTGCCAGTCAGGTGGGTTTGTTAATGGCGGTGCAGCCTATGGTAAATGGGCTAATTTCACCGGTTTGTGGAATGCTATCCGATCGATTTGGAGAGCGAATTATCAGCTTAATTGGATTGATTTTGATGGCATTTGGGTATTTAGCGATCGCTACTTTTAATAGCGAGTTGACTTCACTCGGTTATATTATGCGGATGATTCCTGTAGGGGTAGGGATGGGAATGTTCTACGCCCCTAATAATAGTGCTGTGATGGGAGCAGTGTCAAAGGAATACTTAGGTATCACTTCTGCGTTGTTGTCTTTGTCGCGGACATTCGGACATATGAGTGGCGTGCCAATTTTGGGCGCTTTATTTTCAACTTTTACGATTGCTACAGCTAAGCTATCTGGATTTGATGTTAAAGATGTCACAGATGCACCTGTTGAGGCATTAGTCTTTGGAGTGCAGGCGACTTTTCACACCGCTGCAATAATTATGGTAGCTTTGGTAATTGTAACGTCTGTCTTCTGGATATTAGAGAAAGCGAAGAAACCAATTATTACAACATCGGTTTAGTTTATAAGAATTAGTAGTAAAAAACAACAGGTTTCTCTGAAAAATCGTCCATCTCTATGAGAGAAAACGGTTTTTTTGCCCAGCGTGCGTAAGCTCTGAAGATATCAACTTAAGTATACTGTCCTCCATTAATATTTAATATGGAGCCTGTTAGATAATCAGGTGCATCAAACGCAACATAAGTCACGAAATTCGCAATTTCTTTTAATCTTCCTTTGCGCTTAATATGGGTACTTTCGATCGCCTGAGATTGTCTCTCAGAAGACACTCCTTGGGACATTGTAGATTCAAATATTCCTGGATTAACTCCGATAACCACTGAATTTTGACTAGACAATGACTTCGATAAACTTAATACTAAGCCATTAAGTCCGGCTTTAGCAATTCCATAGGCGATATCTCTACTTCCAACATAAGCCGCCGCCGAACCAACTATAATTACTCGCGTGGGAATATTTTGGGTTAGACACCTTTTAATTGCCGCAATCATAAAATGAGCAATCCCTACCAAATTAACTTGGATGTTTTCATATAAACTCTCTTCTTCAAAACTGAAAGAGTTAAATGTTTCGTCGCCAAACTTACCAATACAACTAACAAAAATAACTTTCTTATAGTTAAAAACAGGAAGTGTATCTATCGTTGCTCTAATTTGACTTTTGTTGCTAAAATCACAGGCAAGATAGTAACTTAAATTTTCCTGGCAAGTTGCTTGTGGTAAATCTATGCCAAGAATATCGACATTCAAATCTTCGTGACAGGAAATAGCCGAACCTAACGCTCCTTGCACACCCAATATTACAAGTAAATTATCTTTCATTAGTTCCCAGATATTTTCGCAGTTTCAACAAAATACTCAATTTTTTTTCGCATTGACAATTGATACTCTTCTAAAGACATATCTAGGTTTGAGAAATAGGTTATCCCCCTAGAAATTGGTACGATCGCACCCTGACCATCAGGATTAAAATTGATGAATGTATTTTCGATTTTACCACCTTGGCTTCCTACTCCCGGTACTAAAAAGATGGCATTCGGCATGATTTCCCTTAACTGTTTTGCTTGTTCAGGAAATGTAGCACCTACCACAGCACCGATGGAACTGTAACCACTTTTACCAATACTATCTTTGCCTAATTGATTAACTAATTCTGCTAAATAGTAAGAAATATTTTTCCCATTCACAACTCGATCTTGAATCATTTGGGAACCAGGATTTGAGGTTTTCACCAAAATGAATAAACCTTTATTACATTTAATAGCCGTTTCTACAAAGGGTTCTAAACTGTCCTCTCCTAAAAATGGATTAATCGTGATACAATCTACTTCTAGATCCGACTCGATTGTCAATCCATTTGCTAATTTTGTCTTTCCTTCTAAATAGGCTTGAGCATAGGCAAGTGAGGTGGAACCGATATCTCCTCTTTTGGCATCCAGAATCACTAAAAGTTTTTGATTTCTAGCATATTCAATAGATTGAGCTAGAGCCTTTATACCTGCACTACCAAATTGCTCGAAATAGGCAGATT
>DATGYA010000464.1:0-8846 GCA_035298405.1 Kamptonema sp.
AATTCAGCAGCAACGCTTGATAGTACGGTTAACGCCTGTGGAAAACTTTGTCGAATCTGTGGAAAACCTTATCTAGCTTGTGGAAACGCTGTGGAATATGTGGGGAAAACTTTTAGTAAGGATAAGAATTTTGAAGTTGTCATTGCTAATTACTAATTGCTAATTGCTAATTGTTAATTATTCGGTGTTAGTGGGAATGCTGGAACACAGCATTGATTTCCATAAATAGGGTAATCTACCCGCAAATCTGAAGTTGATATCGGTGTATCCTTCAGATGTTAATAATTTTGTGAGAGTTGGGACTGAAAAAAATTTGATGTGTCCATTATCCCAAAGAACTGTAAAATGTTTGTCCATTTTTCCAGCGATCGCGATCGCTAAATTTTTTAAGTAGCCGTGATAGGGAGTGGTGAGAATTAATCTACCCTTGGGTTTGAGGCATTTTTTGGCAACTCTAACGAGTTCTTTAGGATAAAGCAAGTGTTCTATTACTTCAACTCCTAAGACAATATCAAAGGAATGGAGGAAATCGGAGTTAGGCAAATTGTAAATATCGGCTTGAAGAAATTGACACTCAGGAAAACTTTGTGCTGCGATCGCAACTCCCTGGGGGGAATTGTCTACTCCCACAACTTCATAACCTTGCTGCGAAATCACATGGCTGAGGCTGCCGTTCCCACAACCGAGATCTAAAACGCGGGGTTTGCTCTCTTCCCCTGGTTTAGCTAGAGCGAGCATTTCTAGCAGAGGAGATAATAAATAAGGGTGGTGATACCTGGGGCGATTGTTACTGTAGGAATAAATGTACTTGCTAGAGGTTCTTTCCATCGATTAAGCTAGAGAAGCCAGTGGTTGGGGATTAACTTCACGTCTAGTTTAGACATATCAGAGCATTTTTCTACACCTTTACCTACTGTCGCTGTCTTACCTGTTAAGCTCACTTGTCTACGGTCGCTGTTGCGGTAAACTGATTGGCATTGACCAAGTTACCAAAAGCTTTTGCATAAACAGCGATCGCTATTTTCTAGGGTATGCTGTACTGGCTTATATAAAATTGTCTGAAACTGTTGTTCTCAAGCCATTTTTCTTTGTCAACCGCAGTACCATAGACAGATGTTCGCTGGCTCTGGTTTGTTTGATGATTTCGCTGTTGGGTGTTGCACCTTAAAGTTATAGAGATGTCCTATGGTTAGGCTAGGCCCATCCTCCTTTCGCCGTATTCTGCTGTCGCGAATTTTACTGCTCAGCGTACCAGTTCTGCTGGTGGGGGAGTATGTTACCTATAGAAAGGCTCGCTCGACGCTTCTGGAAACTGCTCGCCAAAATTTGACTGAGAGTGCAGGCAGAAAGGCAGAAACTATTGAACAATGGGTAAAATCCCTAAAGTCAAATTTGCTTGGTGCTTCGGAAAGTTCTCTGTTGCAATCGGAAACGCCGAAGGTATATGAAACTTTTATCAGTCAGTTGGGGCAAAGGTTGCCGACTCAGGTGGATTGTTTGCAATTGACTAATTTGCAGACGGGTAAAGTTGCAGCCAGCACTTGTGGCAATAAACCGATTCAGTCGCTACCGAAGAATTTCTGGCCCCAGCAGCAACAACAGTTGCTTCTTAATAACCAAAGTGTTTACATTAATCTTTTATGGCCCCAGCAGCAAAAGCCGCAGCGCCCCAAGGGGGATGCTGGAGTTTTAGCTGTGCCGCCTGTGGATGTGCCAGATTCTTTTCAGCCTAATAAGAATACTCAAGTCAGTTTAGTTTTGAGTGCGCCAGTTTACGTTAAGCAAGGGGCTTCGACTCAACTGCGTTATGTTTTGAGTTTGCAGTCGGCACTGCCGGTGCAAACTAGCGCTCCCAAGGGTTCTTTGGCTGGCTATACGGTTGTGATCGATCAAGATGGGACGATCTTGGCACACCCGAATATTGACCGTGTGGGGCGCAATATCTCTCAGGAAGCTGATGCCGATCGCTTAAAAAGTATTGTTCGCAGAGCGATCGCAGGGGGACAAGCTTTTTTACACCTGTTTTCTTTTGAAAAAAATGGGGTGGAGTTATTGGCTGGATATGCTGCTGTTAATAGTCCGATGGCGGCTTCCCAAAATAGCAAGTGGATTGTTTTGGCGGTTACTCGTTTAGATTATGCTCTCTCCGGTTTGGAAGAAATTCAGCAGGTTTTGTTGAATCTGATCTTGGGGTTAGTGGCGGCGAGCATTATGGCAACTTTATATTTGTCTCGCGATTTGGCACGCCCGTTGGAGAAACTTAGAGATTATGCGCTGACGGTGAAGAGTTTGGAATCTCCCCAGATGGTGCCTCAAAATTTGAAAATTAGGGAGTTTAATCAGTTAGCTGAAGCGATTGATAGTATGGTGGAAAGGTTGCGATCTTGGGCCGAAGAATTGGAGGTGGCATCGCAACAAGCACAAGTGGCTAATCAGTTGAAAGATGAGTTTTTACGAAATATTTCTCACGAATTAAGAACGCCGCTCAATGGAATTATTGGTTTTTTGCAATTTGTCCGAGATGGTGACTGCGATGACCGGGATGAGGAGATGGAGTTTGTCCAGCGTGCTTATGATGCCGCAATTCATTTACTTAATATTATTAATGATATTTTGGATATTGCTAAAATTGAAGCGGGGACGCTATCAATGATGCTAGAAACGATCGATATTAGGCAGATTATTGAAGAAGCGGTTGATTTGCAGGCTGTTCAAATTGATGATAAGGGTCTGAAGTTGATTTTACCTGTTATGAATGAGCCGATAATTGTGTATGCCGATCCGGATAAGCTGAAGCAGGTTTTCCTGAATGTGCTGAGTAATGCGATTAAGTTTACGGATGTGGGTAGTATTACTATTTCTGTACGGCTTGAATGTGTTTTGCTCAATAATGGTGCTAGTTATAATGGCAATTCGCTGTATAGTATCGCGCAGCGCAGCGGTTTAAAAGATTGGGTGGTGGTGACTATTGAAGATACTGGAATTGGGATCGACCAAGATACGCAGGAAAAGTTATTTCAACCTTTTGTGATGGCTGATGGTTCGACGACTCGCAAATATGGTGGAAATGGTTTGGGGTTAGCAATTTCACGTAATTTAATGGAACTGATGGGAGGTATGATTTCGCTCTACAGTGCGGGTATCGATCGAGGTACTACTTTAACTATTGCTTTGCCAGCAAAACAGTTGTCTGGGAGTTATATAAAGCAAGATTTAGTGATGGAAAACGGCTAAAAAATTAAAAATTAAAAATTAAAAATTAAAAAAATATAAATTATAAATTAAATAAGTAAATCCACTTAATTAACCGTAAGATACGGATGGCTAAAAAGCTTGTTGTATAAGCATTCTTCCTTCTTCCTTCTTCCTTCTTCCTTCTTCCTTCTTCCTTCTACCTTCTACTTACTAGCAAATTGTAATGGGTTGTCCGCCGAGTTTTAGGGATTCGCTGAGGGCGCTCAGGATTTTTACTAATTCTACGCCTACCCAACCAGAAGAAATGGGAGAGGGTGTGTTGTTTTCTACGCAATTTAGAAAGCGATCGCAAACTTGTTGCAAGGGTTCTACGGATTCTACTGGTAATATTTCTGAAGATTTATCGACTACTGGATGGAGATCGCCTTCTAAATAACTGCGTTTTAGCGTCAGAGGCGCATCAGTTGAAAGGTCATTAAAAATTAAAGTACTATTACTTCCCACAACTGCTAAGCGTCTTTGTTTATCAGGATTGAGCCAGCAAAGGTGGATGAAGGCTTGAAAGTTTTCTGGGTAGGTTAATTTGAGCCAAACTAAATCGTAAAGTGGTAATTGGCGATCGATCGTATTTCTGTAATCCCTATTTTCCCTGTTGATAAATACGGTTCCATTTGCTTGTACTTGAATTGGGGTTTGTCCTAACCAGGTATTGAAAATGCTGATATCGTGAATCGCTAAATCCCACAAAGCATCAACGTCATGGCGCACGGGTTCGAGATGGGTACGCTGGGCGTAACCATACTGCAATTTGCCTAATTTTCCCTGTTGGATGATGTTTTTTCCTTCCTCAACAGCGGGATGAAATAGATAGGTATGGTCAACAAAAAGTTGACGATGCTGTTTTTCAGCCAGTTGGCAAAGTTTTATGGCTTCGGTGAGGTTGAGGGTGAGAGGTTTTTCTGCTAAGACGTGGTAGCCTTGGTGGAGGGCGGCGGCAATCAGCGCACTGTGGGTTGAAGCTGGGGTGGCGATCGCGACTGCTTCTAATCCAGGCAATGCCTGCACTGCTGACCAATCGTTTGCTAAAACCACATCTTCCCCTAAATTAAACTCGCTTTGCACCGCTAGTAAGCGTTCTGGATGCGGATCAACGACTGCTAAAATCTGACTCTGGGGATTTTCTAAGAAGTTGCGGATTAGGTGAATTCCCCAGCGACCTGCACCTAATACAGCAATTCCAATTTTCATTTAAGAAGGAAGAAGGAAGAAGGAAGAAGGAAGAAGAAAGAGGGAAGAAGGAAGAGGGAAGAGGGAAGAGGGAAGAGGGAAGAAGGAAAAGACATCTACAGCGAACTTTTGTAGGATTGATTGCAATAGACCCTTACGGTATTTTACACTTAATTAAGTAAATTAATTATTAATCCGTCTAAATTTTGATTCTTAATTTATTAAAAGCTGCTTCTGCGGCTGCTTGTTCAGCGGCTTTGATCGATCGCCCTTTGCCTTCGCCTAGTAACTCTCCTCGTAGCGATACTTCGGCTGTAAAACGCTCTTCCCCTCCGTGAACTCGTGCGGTTTCCTTAACATTATATTCGGGCAAAATTTTGTATTCACCTTGAGTCCATTCTTGGAGAGCAGCTTTATAATTTTGGCGGGCTGGATCGCTGAGAATTTGAATGGCTCGTTCTTGGAAGTGAGGATCTAGCCAAGGGCGAATTAATTCTAAAGTGTTTGTGCTTAGATAGAGCGCGGCGAGTACGGCTTCAAAAGCGTCTGCTAACCGGGACTCTTGCCCTGCTTTGTCGCCGGCGGCGCTGCTAGAAACGATTAAATACCTTTCAAATCCATAACTCTCAGCAATTTGTGCTAGAGTGCGATCGCTCACTAACAAGGAACGAATTGCCGCAAATTCGCCTACATTACAATCAGGATAAGTCTCAAATAATAACTCAGAAGCCGCCAGTCGCACGACTGCATCTCCAACAAATTCTAGCTGTTCGTAATTTGCTTGAGCTGATGCAGTGGGGTGAGTTAAAGCCAAATCAAGCAACTGCCAATTCAGGCGGCTTTGAGCGGTTATCCCTAATTTTTCTACTAATTTTTGGAGTTGTTTTTGCCGGGTAAGATAGCTAATATTCATTCAATTGTTGATGTGATTTTTCCTCGAAATACGTAGATATCGCTATAGTTTTTTAGAAACAAATAAGGGGAAAAGAGTCGGACATAAGCCGGGTTCTGTTCTCTTAACTGCGAACAGGTAAGAGGGCAGTTATCTATCTGGGACGCTTGTTACCAAACGCCTCAAGCGGTGTCCAAGAGCGGAACTGGTAAAAGACCAACCGTAGTTCCTCCAACCTTGCTCCCAACCGGGGTTTACCTAGCCAGCGCCTCTCGACGCTGCTGGTGCGCTCTTACCGCACCTTTGCACCCTTACCTACACAGTTTTAAGTTATGTAGGCGGTATATTTCTGTGGCACTATCCTCACGATCGCTCGCACTGGGCGTTACCCAGCAAGTTTGGTCTTTCGGGAGCCCGGACTTTCCTCAGACTCGCTTGAGTCCGCAACCGCCTGCGCCTACTCTCTCCCCTTTTTTATTCTACTAGGAATTACGCAACTTACACAAGCGATTAGAGATAAGTTCAGTATGTTGTGGCCATTAGCCCAGAAAGCGTACAAGCGCAACAACTTACCTACAAATCAACCGCGATTTTGTGGCACTATTGCTAAAAATATTGTTGGAGATTGCATTTTTGTTCTGGCTTCTGAATAATACCAAGCAAGTTTATGGCAATATTAATTTCCGCCGCACAGCTTGCATACAAAGAGCAACACGAGCACTTGTATTGTTCTCGTCGTAGCAATCTATGTCTAGTTTAACTTTCAGACGGAACACGCAGTTTTGAACAGTTTTGAGCGATAAATTCATTCGCTGAGCGATGGCTTTATCGGTCAGTGATTCTTTACAAAGCAAAGATAGAACCTGAAGTTCTCGTTCGTTTAATTCAATACCGTAGCGCAATTCTCTGGGGATTTCCAGCTTGCCTTCTAATGCGTGTCTAGCTCCGTCTAAAAAGGCTTTGCGCCGCTCGATTTTACTGACCACTACAAATCCGCCTTGGTGACGACCCATGAGGTTAGTCAGGGGTTTTAGGTAATCATATTCACTCGTATAGATCAGAATATTCAAAAAGGGATAGTCTTGAAAAACTTGCTGTAAAAATCTCAAACTAGGTATGGCATATTGTTCCCCTGTTAATGTTCCAAACAGTAGATCGATAGTTACTAAATCTGGTGTTTCTAGCTTGAGGCGTTCTAGCGCCTCAGTATGGTTATTGACAATTGTACAGATAGCCGATGGTTCTAGCTTTTGTAAAAACAGACAGTTATTCTGAGCTACTTCGGGATGATCTTCTAAGATCAGAAATAGCAGAGGCTTAGAATTCTCTGTACTGGGTTGCATTTGTTTAATTATCAAGCATACTCAAATTATTCAATCTTAAAAAACAAATCCCAAGTTAGTTGGATTCGCATTCCGCCTTCGGCTAAAACCACTCTTTCAAATGCACCGTTGGGCAGTTCTGCCGCGATCGTTTCCATTAATTTTATGCCATAGCCGCCCCGTTTACGTTGTTGAGGGGTGATTTTAAGTATGGATCGATCTAATATTTCGCCATCATTTTCAATGGTCAGAATACATAGCCTAGCTTGCTGCACTAAGCTAACCTTAACCTGAGTTGCAGTTCCTTGAGGCGGTTGAGCATGGTGTATAACGTTAGCGATCGCTTCTGTAAAAAAGCAGTAAATATCTTCGCGAGCTTCGAGCCATAGACTATTTAACTGGGGTTCTGCTAGCGGTTGCAAGTGTTGGATAACGCGGAGGTTCAGTTCGCCAGACTCAACTAAGCGTTGCAGTTTTTTGGCAATACCGATATCTAAACCTTCTCGAAGATCGGGGGTAATTTCTAGAGCGATCGCACGAGTCTGGTTGAGTTGTTGACGTAGGTGATTGCCCATATCTTCTAAGCGATCGAGGATGGGGTTGAGATCTACATCAGGAGAATTCATTTGCAGCAATTCTAGGCGATCCATCACCAGTTTGAGTTCTTGAAGTGGCCCATCATGGATATTCGCTGCAATGCGATGTAGCAGTTTACGAGCTTGGGAGATTACGGCTGCTTGTTCGATGCTCTGGAGGCGATCGATTTCGCATTGTTGCTCATTAATCAAGTCTTGTTGCAAGCCGAGCTGTAAGGAAATAAGTATGGATAATCCTGTGGCAATCCAGCTCATTAATGTTAGGGCAATGGGTATAAGCAATCGCGTCCAAAACATGACTGTACCCAGAAATCCAAAACTGCCCAGCAGGACAAGGGGGAAAAGCCAGTATTTCAAATTGCGCCTAAAGGAAGAGTTTAGTTTTCCCGAAACAATCCATTTACTAATGGCAATGCCACCCAAAACGATCGATATTTCTTGCAACCAGAATGGCATTGTTTGATAGAAAGATCGTGTTAGCAAACTCCCTACTAGATTCGCTTGCAACTCGATCGCAGGCATGGAATCGTCAAAAGGAGACTGAATGGCAAAAGCATCGGGGTTGCTAGGGTTTGATAAACCAACTAAGACAATTTTATTGCGGACTTGTGGCAGCAATGAACTACTGCTTAACACTGAGTCAGCCTTGAGGGAGGGGAAAGTTCCCGTCTGTCCCCAAAAATGAATCTGAATGGGATGGCGATCGCATGGGGAGGGTACATGGGCGATCGCACTTCCTTGGGATTGGAATTTCTTGAGAATCAGCAAGGCGGCGGAGTCTAGGGTTTCGATGCGATCGAGATGGCGGGCGAGAGTAAAGTCGCCAGATAAATATGCTTGACGGGCTGTGCTGCTGGAGTTAAGCGGATGCTTTGCCTCTGGCTCATATTCAGAAAAGCCCAGAATTGACCTAGCCGGAAATAGAAGCTCGCCGCGATCGTTTAAAGGGAGGAAGTATTCGTAATTTCTCCATTCGGTAGGGCTGGATTTACTTATATTTGATGTAGGAAGAATAATAACTATCTGGGAAGAGTTCTCTTTGAGTAAGGCTTTGATGGGGTTATTGGTATGATCTGAAGTTTGCACCCAGTTGGGTAGCAAGTTAAGCGCGACAACAGCGGCTTCTGCGTCGAGGAGCCGCTGGACTAATTTGGTATAAATAATCGCTTCTTTGTCCGCTCCCCATGCCTTTAAGTCTGCTTCATCGATGGTAACTAGCAATATTTCTGGGGGTGGCGTGCTGGGATGCCCCAAACGGATTTGGCGATCGTGTAGACCTAGATCGAGTTGCTGAATGAGGGGGAGATCGGAGAGAAAAACACTCCACAAAAGACTCCAGCCTATGCCAAGCGAGAGCGCAGTGCGTTGCCATTTTTTGTGGAGGATCATTTTGGTTTAAATAGATAAAGTTGATCGAAGATTAAGCGATCGAGTTGCTTTTAATGAAGTTTACCTACAACGGTTACTCTGGTTCGCACTGGTAGGGAAAGACTGCGAACTTAGGAGATGTTGAGATAGAAGAATTAGTTACAAATCTTAATACTCACAGGTTATACCTTTAGCTAACTTTAGCTCAATTTTTTAGATGATTCGGTGCCGATAATAGTTATTCTA